>DAOTZN010000180.1:0-2679 GCA_034434095.1 Anaerolineales bacterium | reverse complement strand
GCATACGTTCGTAGATGAGTAGAAGTGCTTTCGAGCCATTTTCGCCCTGTAAATTTTGACGTAAAGGCCTCATATCCCAGGTGACGACCGGTTTCATGCCAGGGTTTTCGAGCAGGGCGTTCAGCCCATCGGCGGTGGTTCTGGCCCAAGCATCCAGCATCGCATCGCTGATGAATAGCGTACGCAGTGTGTTCCAGTCGTCGATGGTGAGCGCATCCAACAAAGCCAGGTAATTGGCTTGCTCGTCTGGGGGAATGCTCCGCTTCAGCGTGTCGCGGGCGTACCATTGCAGGCCGTAAGGCACCAGTTGCGAGCGTAGAGCCGCATCCACGGCCAATTGGGTTATACGGACAGGGTCGAACACGATACTGGTGGTGGTATGCAAGAGCAGAATGAGCGGCAAACTGAGCGTCAGTAGGAACCCTAAAAGTACAGCAGTGGCGGTAGCGAGAAAACGAAACAAAGCGCGCATACGGTACGTGCCTCCCGATGGGTCATGTGCCTGGCGGCAGTGAACAAATGCTAACGGCGCACAAGTGTGCTGTTCAAAGTATAGCAGATAAGTGGGGCGGACGGTAGATGGTGGTCAGCGGGTGGCAAACAGGTGGTCAGCGGGCAGCAAACAGGTGTCAGCGGGCAGCGAACAGCCGGCACCTGACTACCCGACTACCCGACCACCTGTCACCTGTCAACGGTCTCATTTGCGGGTATAATTCGCCCATACCTCATCATCTATTTTTTTATGGAGAAATCAATGCGCATTCTGAATGATACGCAAGAGAATTTACTGAAAGAAGAACGCCAGGCGCTCACCGAACTGCAAATGGTACTTTCGCGCTTTGGCGCAACCGAAGATGACCTCAACACCTTGAAGGATTCCCTTCTCCAATTGGATGAATTCTTCTTACTCGTGGTGGTGGGGGAATTCAATGCCGGTAAAAGCGCCTTTATCAACGCTTTGTTGGGACAAGCGCTGTTAAAGGAGGGGGTCACGCCTACGACCACCCAGGTTCACATCTTGCGCTATGGCGAGGAAATTTCTCGCCAGGTCGGCGGGGCGAACCTGCTGGAAATTACTGCCCCTGTGCCGCTGCTCAAGGAATTGAGCATTGTGGACACCCCCGGCACGAATGCCATTGTGCGCGAGCACGAACTAATCACCTCCAAATTTGTGCCGCGTGCCGATTTGGTGCTGTTTGTTACCTCCGCAGATCGCCCCTTCACCGAAAGCGAACGCGCCTTCCTGGAGAACATCCGGGATTGGGGAAAAAAGGTGGTGGTGGTGCTCAATAAGGTGGACATTCTGTCGGGCGAAGAAGATTTGCCGAAAATTTTAGATTTCATCAACGATAACGCTCGCACCTTGTTGGGTATTGCGCCGGAAGTTTTTCCCGTAAGCGCACGCCTGGCGCTGCAAGCCCGCCAGGGGCAGCCGCAGTTGTGGGCAGCCAGTGGCTTTGAAGCCCTGGAAGCCTTTATCCACGCTACGTTGGATGAAAAGGGCCGACTGCGCTTGAAATTCTCGAATCCCCTCGGTGTAGCGCGTCACCTGGTTAAACGCTATGGCGATATTGCCGCCAGCCGTCTGGCCTTGCTAGCCGATGATTTTGCCATGCTGGAAGATGTTGACCGGCAACTGGAGATGTATCGTCGTGACATGGCGCGAGACTTCGATTACCGCATGTCGGATATCGAGAACATCTTGTACGAAATGGAGCGCCGCGGGGATGCCTACTTCGCGGAAACGCTGCGCCTGGGACGCATCTTCGACCTGCTGGACAAAGAGCGCGTCAAGCGTGAGTTTGAACGTCAGGTGGTGGGGGATGCTCCGGCGCAAATTCAGACGCGCGTCAACGAGATGGTGGATTGGCTGGTGGATGCCGATTTGCGACAGTGGCAGGCCGTCACCGAGCACCTGGCCGAACGTCGCCGCGAACACGCCAGCCGCATTGTGGGGGATGTGGGTTCGTTCCAATATGACCGCGAACGCCTGATTGAAAACGTGGTGCGCCGTTCCGAGCGCGTGGTGGCGCAGTACGACCGTGCTCAAGAAGCGGCGGAGATTGCCGAGCAGGCGCAAAGCGCTGTGGCTGCCATGGCCGCAATGGAAGTCGGGGCGGTGGGCCTGGGGGCTTTGATTACCGCCATAGCCACCACCATGGCGGCGGATGTCACCGGACTCTTGCTGGCCGGTACGGTTGCTACCCTGGGGTTGTTCATCATCCCCGCCCGGCGACGTAAAGCGCAGAAGGAACTTTCCGAAAAATTGAGCGCCATGCGTACCGACCTGGCGCTGGCCTTGCGTACCCCCTTTGAGCACGAAATGCAGCGCAGTGTACAGCGCATCACCGATGCTATTGCGCCCTACACCCGTTTTGTGCGTGCCGAAAAGGAAAAATTAGAAGAAGTGCAGGACGAACTTTCGCGTCTGGAAGAAACCCTGGAGCGCTTGCGCGTTCTGACCGAAGAAATTTGAGGGTGGATGATGGACGGTGGATGATGGACGGTGGACAGTAGGCAGCGAACAAGTATCAGCGAACAGCGGGCACCCGACTACCCGACTACCTGACCACCTGACCACCCGACTACCTGACCATCTGACCACCTGACTACCTGACTACCTGACCATCTGACCACCTGACTACCTGACTACCTTCCACCTGTCCCCTACGGCAGCCA
>DAOTZN010000179.1:0-3955 GCA_034434095.1 Anaerolineales bacterium | reverse complement strand
TGGACGGCACGTGGGGCATCTCCCAGGCAGGAGAACTGGCGGACAGCGGTTCCACTACCGGCGCTGACGAAAGGCGACGCCACAGCGGGTGAGCCTGGTTCTCCTGGCGCCCCGCTCACCGTCAAAATCACCGCTCCTGAGGCAGGGGGAGCGTACACCTTGCACCTGGATGTCGGTCGTAAGGAGGACTGATTCTCCACAGCAGGCTGGCCGGATGCGCGCCTTGATGTCTTTAAGGACGCCGCCGATACCGCTAGAATCGGGCACCGGATAAATCTGCGCAGCAATACCGGGCAATTTCCCCCCTCCGTTGTGACTAACAAAAAATCCCCTGCATTTACAGGGGATTTTTTATACTCTGTCGGGGCGAGAGGATTTGAACCTCCGACCTCTTCAACCCCATTGAAGCGCGCTAGCCGGACTGCGCCACGCCCCGATTTGAGCGCCGCTGATTATAGCGCATTCTTCCTGATATGGCAAGCAATTTCCCAAAGAAAAATCGCAAATCGGTTGATAAACGTGCGGGAGCGTGCAACCGGCTTCCAGCCGGTGTCGGCTTCCCCCTGACGCCTGACCACCTGCTCGCTGTCCACCCGACTACCAAACTACCTGCCCAAAGGCGAAAAATATTTCGCCCCTACTACTGGCGAAACACGTTTCGCCCCTACTATCCCAACTACCTGACGGATTGTGTCAAAAATCACGAAACCGGTTCCTCTTGACCGTTCACCGGCCATTATGATATGCTATTCCCGACCAACCGGTCGGTAGAGACGCCCCGCCTATCTCACAGCAACCCTCACCAATATGGACAAAGACCACATTCTAGAAGCCGCTGCTCGTATTTTCAGCCGTAAAGGCTATCATGCTGCATCCATGCAAGATATCGCCAATGCCGTCCATCTGCAAAAGCCCAGCCTCTACCATCACGTCGCCGGCAAACAGGAAATTTTGCGGGCTTTGCTGGATAAGGCCCTGGACGTGCTTATCGAACGCCTCAACGAAGTGGTAACCCAGCCCCTGCCCCCCGAAGAAAAACTTCGTCTCGCCATCACCTCCTACATGCAAACGCTGGCCGACAACCGCGAACTGGCTTCCGTCCTTTTGCTAGAATATCGTTCTCTATCGCCCGATGAACTGGCGCGCCACGTCCCCCGCCGTGACCGCTTCGAACGCATCTGGCGCGACCTCATCCAGGATGGCATCCGCAGCGGTCACTTTGCCCCCGTTTGTCACGATGCTGCGCTGACGGCACGTGCCCTTTTGGGCGTGATGAACTGGTCCATTTTCTGGTATCGTCCCGATGGGGCGCTCTCCATGGAAACCATTGCCAACGATTTTGCGGAACTTTTCTTGTCTGGTCTCCTGGTTCGGGAATCTCGCCATGGTTGATCGCGCAATTCAAATTTTCACCACTGCCCAGGGCGCTCAGGTAGTGCGGTTGCCTGTTACGGCCTTTCCCGGCCTGCCTACCTGGGTTTATCTGGTCATAGTCGATGATTATCGCGTCCTGATTGATACCGGTTCCGGATTTGGCGACTGCAACCAGGAGTTGTTCGCGGCCCTTCAGGAAGCAGACGCCCTTTTGGGGGGCGCGGGAATCCCCGAAAGTTTAACCCACATCCTGATTACCCACGGGCACATTGACCACTTTGGGGGATTGCCTTTCTTGCGGGAACACACCTCCGCCTTAGTTGGCGTCCATGAACTTGACCGCCGTGTCCTGACCTGTTACGAAGAACGTTTAGCACTGATTGCCCACCGTCTGAATATCTTTCTGAGCGAATCCGGCGTGCGCCCGGAACGGCGCGCTCAATTGATGGAAATGTATCTGACCACCAAACGCTTGTATACCGCCCAGCCGGTAGATTTCACCTATCAGGCCGCCGGCATGCGTTTGGGACCCTTTGAAATGTTGCATGTCCCCGGCCATTCTGCCGGACACGTCATGATTCGCCTGCACGACATTGTCTTTGGCGGGGACCATATTCTGGCAGACATTAGCCCTCACCAGGCGCCGGAACAGTTGACGCTCTATACCGGCCTGGGTCATTACCTGGAATCGTTGGCGCGAGCCGAAACTTGGGCGAAAGACGCCCGGCTGATTCTGGGCGGGCACAAAGAACCGGTTACAGACCTGTCGCAGCGCGTGCACCAAATCCGAGAACTGCATCGGGCGCGTTTGCAAACCGTGCTAGATGCCTTGCACGAACCGCACAGCGTGGCGCAGGTTTCCAAAATCTTGTTCGGAAATGTGCACGGCTACCACGTTCTACTGGCGTTAGAAGAAGCCGGTGCCCATATCGAATACTTGTATCAGCGTGGTTTGTTGCGCATAGCGAATATCTCGGCCCTGGAAGCAGATTTTCGCCCTCGTACCCTGGAATATGTGCGCGCAAAGGACATATCCACCGATATTGTGCTACAGCAGAATAACCCTATTTGTTAGGAGGCCCCTATGTACGATTTTACCCCCTCAGAAGAGCAGCAAATGCTCATCGAAGTCGCCCGGCGTTTTGCCGAAAGCGATGTGCGCCCTGTGGCGCGTGATGCCGAGGAAGGAGACGGCCTTTCTCAAGAATTAATCGAGAAAGGTTGGGAACTCGGTATTTTGCAAGCCTCGGTGCCGGAAGAATACGGCGGATTTGGTGAATACTCCGCGGTGACCGGCATTCTGGCGCTTGAAGAACTGGCCTGGGGAGATATGGCCGCTGCTATGGCCGTCATGATGCCCGGCCTGTTTGCCATGCCCATCCTGCTGGCCGGCAGTGAAGACCAAAAACAAAATTATCTGCCGCCCTTGCTGGAAGCCGAATGGCAGCCCTACACCGCGGCCCTCATCGAGCCACACTTTGATTTTGACCCCGCTGACCTGCGCACCACCGCTGTCCGCGAGGGCGATACCTGGGTGCTTAATGGCAAGAAAATCTACGTCCCCTTTGCCGATAAAGCCGAAGCCTTCATCGTGTACGCGGCGGTAGATGGGCAGACGCAGGGATTCATCGTCCCCGCCGAGTTGACAGGCGTCACCGTTGGTGAACCCCATAAACTGTTGGGTATCAATGCCTTGCCTAACTTCAGCGTTACCTTTGAGGACGTGCGCATTCCGCTCGGTAATCGTCTGGGTGGCGAAGCAGGACATGATTTCTCACCCATCATCACCTCTGCTCGATTGGCAATGTCTGCGATAGCGTTGGGCGTCTCACGCGCCGCGTTTGAATATGCCCGTGACTATGCTAAAGAACGCGAGGCCTTTGGCGTAAAAATTGCTCAAAAACAAACCATTGCGTTCATGCTGGCCGAAATGGCAGCGGAAATCGAAGCCATTCGTTTGCTCGTATGGGAAGCCGCCTGGATGGTAGATGCAAAACACCCGGAGGCTTTCAAGCAGGCTTATCTGGCGTATACCGGTGCCGGCGATATGGCGATTATGGTTACCGACCGGGCTGTGCAAATTTTGGGCGGTCACGGTTACATTCGTGAATATCCGGTAGAAATGTGGATGCGCAACGGGCGCGGTATTGCCAACCTGTTGGGCATGGCGATGATTTAGGAGGCCGAAAATGATTGATTTCTCTACCCCCAAACCGATTGAGAAGCAAATGGTGGCGTTACAAACCGTCGCCGAAAATATGATGCGCCCTGTTTCGCGCTATTTTGATGAAAATGAGCACGAAGTGCCGTGGGATTACATCAATTTTATGCACATGGCTATGCGGCAGTCTGGTGCCGGCTCCCTGGCCCCGAAAGAAAAGAAGGAAGGAGGAGAATCTCCTGAAAAGAAGCGGCCGCCTATTGGCTATCAATCTTTGGCCTTTATGCTCGAAATGTTGGGCTGGGGCGATGTAGGCATGTATCTGGTTACCCCTGGGGGCGGCTTGGGAGCCGCTGCGGTGGAAGCCACCGGTACCCCAGAGCAAAAAGCCAGATTCCTGGCGCGCTTCAAAGAAGAAAA
>DAOTZN010000178.1:0-5768 GCA_034434095.1 Anaerolineales bacterium | reverse complement strand
AATCCTTGGTGTCTTCGTGCCTTAGTGGTGGATAGAAACCACGAAGTCACGAAGGCTTTTTTTCTTTTCTTTCTCTTGGTGTCTTCGTGCCTTAGTGGTGGAATGAAAACCACGAAGTCACGATGGCTGGTGCTTAATCCAATGCCCGGCGGACATACCACCACGAGAAAGATCCGATGACTGCGCCGAGGCCAGCCAGTGCCGCCACGTTGGGCCACAGCACCTCTAACCCGGCGCCCTTGAGCAGGATGCCGCGCAGGATGGTCAGCCAGTGATAGGCGGGAACAAAGTTGGCGATTCCCTGCAGGGCTTTCGGCATGCCCTCTACCGGCACAGCGTAGCCGGTGAACATGAAATCGGTCATCCCGACCAGCATGACCAACAAAAAGGCCTGGTGTTGGGTGTGGGAGACTACCGAGATGACCATGCCCTTCCCTAATTCAACCATCACGTAACCGGTTGCCAGCACGGCCAGCAGCAGCAGTGAGCCACGGATGGGCACTTGAAAGGCCAAATGCGTCATCATCAACATGAGGGCGAAATCGGAAACGCCCACCAGCACGACCGGAATGGCCTTGCCGATGATGAGTTCCAACGACGAGAAAGGCATCACCAGCAATTGTTCGAGCGTGCCCAGTTCGCGTTCCCGCGAGAAGGACAGCCCGGCGAACAGCAGAATGGTGAATTCGAGCATCAACCCCAACTCGGCGGGCGTGGTGTAGAGCGAGTCCTTCAGCCCCTCGTTGAACCACACCCGCATGGATGGGTCGAGGCCCGCGAAAGTCTCCGCGTCTAACCCCAGGCGTTGGATGGTGATGTCCTGTCCCATTTGGCGACTCAGCCCGTCCAGGGCGCGCAACGCCGCGTTTCCGGGGATACTCTCGGCGCCGTTGACCAACACCGAAAGTACCGCTTGTCCCGTGGGGGAGGCCAACTTCTCGGAGTAATCCGGCGGGATGATGACGGCCACATTAATCGTCCCGTGCTGCATGGCCCGCTCGATGTCGTCCATCTGGTAAACCTGCGCTTGCAGGTCGAAGGTCTCGGCGTTTTCCAGCGCCACCACCAACTGGCGGCTGGCCGGCGTCTTGTCCAGGTCGAGAACCATCATCGGCAGGTTGGTGATTGGGCGCGAGGTTGCCCATCCGACCATGAGGAGTTCCAATACCCCACCGAGGAGCATGAAGGCTGGCAACCACCAGTCGTTGATCAAATGGATGAATTCCTTTTTGGTAATGGCGAAAATGCGTCGGATCATAGCCTCACCCCAATTTCTTGCGGAAGAACAAAGCGCCTACCAGCAGGAAGGTGACGCCCAGGAAAATCAGCATGGCGCTCTGCGGCCAGAGCACATCCAGCCCGTTGGCGGGCAGGAAGATGCCGCGCGTGATGGTGGCGTATGGCGTACCCGGCAAAAAAAGCGATTCCATGCGCACGACTTCCGGCATGGCGACCAGGGGGAAGAAAATGCCGGTCATGAAAAAGCCGGGGAAGAAAATCAACAGGAAAGAAAGCGCCAGCGCCGCGGGCTGGGTCTTCATAAAGACGCCGATCAACATGCCCATGCTGAGGACGGCGAACAGGAACAGGGCACTCAGGCCGAAAAAGAGCGGGAAACTGCCGTGGAAGGGAACATGGAACCAAATGCGCACCAGCGCGGTCAGGAAGACCACGTTCAACAGGCCGACGAAGACGTAGGGAATGATTTTGCCCAGCAGGAATTCGGCGCGCCCGATGGGGGTGGCCATGATTTGCTCCAATGTGCCGTGCTCGCGCTCGTGAGCCAGCGTCAACGCCACCGACAGGGCCGGAAAACCCATAATCATCGAGAGCAGGCCGGGGATGACATCGTTGCGGGTTTTCAGGTCGGGGTTGTACCAGGTGCGCACACGCAGGTCAATCGGGTTGAGCAAGACCTCGCTCAGCCCCTGCGCTTGCAACTGCTGGTGCAGAGATTGATCCACAAAGGCCTCGGCACGCCCCATGATGTGCTCCACGGCAAACCAGCCGCTTTCGGGCTCGGTGCCGTCAATCAGGATTTGCATGGGCATGCCGCGCAGGGTGAGCAGGTCTTCCGAGAATTGCGGGTCGATAACCAGCGCGGCCTTGATTTTCCCGTGCATCAGCAGGGCGTCCAGTTCGTCATAAGAATCGACTTGGGCGTACAGGTTCAGGTCTTTGCCGGCGGTAATCTGGGCGATGAAGGTGCGCGAGGCCTGGCTGCGGTCAAAATCGAGCACGGCAATCGGCACGTTGTGCAAGTCCACGGTCAGGGCGTAGGCCATGATGAACAGCAGCGCCGTGGGGGTGAACAGCACCAGAATCAACGTGCTGCGGTCGCGCAGGATGTGCCAGATTTCCTTACGGGTCATGGCCCAAATGCGTTTGAAGGACATTTCAGGCCTCCTCCAGATGTCGAATGCGCGAGATAAACGCCTCCTCCATGCGGGTGGGGGCGATGCGGATGCCCCGGTAGGGGATGCGCTCTTTCTTCAGGAAACGTTCGATTTCCTTGAGACGTTGCTTCCCATCGTCCACCAGCAGGTGGATGGTTTCGCCGTACGTTTGCACCTCGCGGACGCCCTCGAGGGTGGTGGCCGCTTCTCGCAGGTTTCGCCACGCCGGGGAGTGGATCTCGATTACCGCGCCCCCCAGGGCGCTACGAATGGCCTGCGGCGTGTCGCAGGCGATGAGTTCCCCGGCGTACATCAGCCCGACGCGCGAACAGCGGTCGGCCTCGTCCATGTAGGGGGTGCTGATCAGGATGGTGGTGCCCTGCAGGTGCAGATCGGTCAGGATATTCCAGAACTCGCGGCGTGAAACCGGGTCTACGCCGGTGGTAGGCTCATCGAGTAGCAGGATTTCCGGTTCGTGGATGAGCGTGCAGGCCAGCGCCAGTTTTTTCTGCATGCCGCCCGAAAGGTGCATGGCGCGGCGCTCGGTGAACTCGGTCAGATTGGCGAAGTGTAGCAGGCGTTCGATGCGTTCATCACGCACGGCCTCCTGCACGTCGAAGATGGCCGCGAAGAAGTGCAGGTTCTCCAACACCGAGAGTTCGCCGTACAAACTGAACTGCTGCGCCATGTAGCCGATGTGCGCTTTGATGGCCTCGTACTGGGTGCGCAAATCCAGGCCGGCAATGGTGGCTTCCCCCTCGGTGATGTCCAGCAGGCCGGCCAGCAGGCGCAGGGTGGTGGTCTTCCCTGCGCCGTCCGGCCCCACCAGCCCAAAGAGTTCTCCGGCCTGGATGTGCAGGGTCAAGCCATCCACGGCGCGCGTTTTCTTGAAATCGCGGGTCAAGTTTTGGGTTTGGATCATGTGTCTTCCAATAAAGATTTCACCACGAAGCCCCAAAGGCACGAAGGAAAGGTTAAAGGGCTTGGTATCTTAGTGACTTCGTGGTTATACTCCACCACTAAGGCACGAAGACACCAAGAATTGAAAGAAGAGAAATAAAAACTTTGTGGCTTAGTGACTTCGTGGTTTTAAAAACGCTTAGGTGCCCCAGGTCGTTGGGCTGATAGGGATCATCGTTTTGCGTAACGAATCAGCCAGGCAACGATCAGGGTGCTGGCGAAAGGCTCAATGGCCACGCCCAGCCACTTCATGGTATCGCTGAAGCCCATCGCCGGGATGACGAAGAAATCCAGCAAGCCGACCACCACCGCCACCACGATGGCAATCAGGTAATCGCCCTTCACGCCGTAGGGGTGGTTGTCCTTCCAGATCAGGCCGGTCAAAAAACCGCCGATCAGGCCGACGAGAATCATAGCCAGGATGAGATAAACGAGTGTCATTGTGTTGCTCCTTTCTGAATATGAAATGCGATGATAGGTAAAGTTTCTGCCAGATGGCGCAACCCTTGGGGCGTGCCATCGTAGGGGATGCCCATAAATTGACTGAGTTGCTTCAGGGCGGTGGGATGTTTGCGGGCGTACACCGCGAGCGCCTGCTCGGCCTCGTCCACGGAGACGCGCTTTGCCTGCGCCGCGAAACGCTGCCGGCCGATTTGCAACTCCACCTGCGGATTGACCATGATGTTGCGGTACCAGTGCGACTTTTCGCCGAAGCCGGATGCCGCGTACCAGGTGTCCGAATTGGCATCGTGATGCATGACCTCGATGACGGCCTGTCGCTTTAGGCCGCTCTTGCGGCCGGTGTGCGTGAGCAGCATAAAACGCTGACCGAACAGCCACCCCAGCCCGATTTTGTAGAGCGTAATCGGGAAACGCCAGAGTTTGGCCTGTAAGCCACGTGGTGGGGTTCTCATTTCAGTTCAATCGCTCCTTGCGGACATTGCAGGACACACGCCCCGCAGGCGATGCACTTTTCGGGGTCGTGAAAAATCGCCACCCGCCGGGCGTAATCCGGCGTCCAGCAGCCGATGGGGCAGACTTCGTAGCACTGGAAGACGCCGGTGCACTTGTCGGGGTCAAAGTGGATTTGCAGGTGGCGCAGGCGTTTGGCGATTTCCCAGTGTTCGAGCAGCGACTGCGTGAAAGTCGGTTCGTTGTTCATGATTTACCTCCAACCCAGCGCCAGGGGTGCCAGCCAGTAGATCAGCCCTAACACGACGGCGATGAGCGCTTCCGGCCCCCAGTTGGCCTGCTCGCCGCGCATCAGCGGGGACATGCCTTGCAGTTCCCCACCGGTGAAGACCGATAGCCCAATCAGCCCCAGTCCCCAGTTGAACAGACTTTGCGGCGGCAGGTGCCCCCACAGGGCCGAGTAAACGCCCAGCCCGGCCAGCGCCAGCAGGCTCAGGGGGATGGATTTCCACAGGCCGTCTTTTCCTGGCAAGTACGGGTGCACGCTGGCGTAGAAGTAACTCAGGCCCAGCAAGGCGAAGGTGACCGGCCAGAAGAGATGCCGCCACCAGATGAAGATGGGCAGCAGAATCATGAGCGCGTAAAAGCCCATCGTCACCGTGACCATTTCCAGGCGGTCTTTGAGTGGAAAGTTCACCCAGCGCATGGCGTCCGTCTTTTTGCGGTGGGCTTGCAGATAGGCGGGGATGTCCTGCGCCCGCACCGGGCCCCAGTGCACGCCCCAGCCGGTCTCCTCCCGCACGCGCCAGCCGTCCACGCCGTTGGCGCACAGTTGCGGCAGGATGAGCGCGTGGTGATCAACGACCTGCGCCACCCCCGAGGTCTTGACGGCCGCGATGACTTTCTCGGCGGTGAAATAGCCGCCGCCGGCCGCGCACCACACATTGATGCCGGCCGAATCCGCCACCAGCAGCCAGACGTCCACCACCCCGTCCAGCGCCTTGACCACCCGGCGCACGGTCAGGTCGAAATTGCCGGTCACCAGCACCGGGGATTTACGGTCGGGGTTGCCAATGGCGTACAGGCCGGTTTTGACCTTGGGGTAGGGTGGGATGATGCGGAAAAACAGGCACCACAGGTCGGTGAGCAGAGTTTTGAGCGTGACGCGATACGTCAGTTTACCGGCGATGCCAGCCTGCAACTCACCACCAGATTCCCGAGAAGTCACTATGGAATTAATGGCGCAAGGGACGCAGCATGTGGCAATGTCGTTTTGTTGTTGACCAGTAGATACTTCAAGCGCAGTATGGGCTTCGTAGAGCACCAGACTGCCTCCCAGCAGGGAAAGGGGCGTGGCGGCGCGGTAGCCCGTCTCTCGCAACAGGGCTTCGAAGTTCCGCAGGCCGTGAGTGGTGGTGCGCGTCAGCAGCCAGGTCAGCAGGACGAGCGGCAGGCGCACCGTCCAGTACAGCAGGCGGGGGAAAAAGCCCTGCGGCACGA
>DAOTZN010000177.1:0-2929 GCA_034434095.1 Anaerolineales bacterium | reverse complement strand
TTGGGGGACAGCAACCCGCCGCGTGGCCCGTATGCGCCCCGTCACCACTTCAAGCGGGGTATTTTCCTGGGCGTAGCCGAATTCCCGGCGGTGCAGGTCGTGGAAGGTATGGGGGTAATCGGGGGTGAGGGGTACGGTTAGTTCGTAGGATTGGCCGCGATAGCGCACGTCCACGCTGAAGGAGAGTTCGGCTTGTGGCATATCGTGTTGTGCGCGGGCTTCCAGGGAGGCCAATTGAGTGCGGATATCGGCCGCCGAGGGGGTATGGGTCAGCATGATGGTTTGCGCATAGTCACTAATTTCATCGGCGGCAATCATGCCATAGGCCGAAAGGGTGGCGGCCAGCAGCGGGACGATGACTTGCGGGATGTTCAGGCGGCGCGCCAGGGCCACGGCGTGCAGTCCGCCCGCACCGCCAAAGGCCAGCAGGGAAAATTGGCGCGGGTCGCGGCCGCGTTCAACCGAGATGACGCGCAGGGCGCGGGCCATGTGTTCGTTGACCACGGCGAGAATGCCCAGGGCGGTTTGGGTGGCATCCAATCCGATTTGCGCCCCCAGGCGTTCCAGGGCGGCGGCTGCGCGTTGAGGGTAGAGCGGCATTTCGCCGCCCAGGAAGTACTCCGGCAGCAGACGCCCCAGGTACAGATTGGCATCGGTGACGGTGGGCGCTTCGCCCTTGCCATAGCAGGCCGGGCCAGGGTCGGCGCCTGCCGATTGTGGCCCGACGCGCAGCGCACCGCCGGCGTCGGCGTAGGCAATTGAGCCGCCGCCGGCGCCGATGGTGTGGATGTCGAGCATTGGCAGGCGGATGGGCAGGCCGCCGATGCGGGCTTCGGTGGTCAGGCGCGGTTGGCCGTCAATCAGGGCCACGTCGGTGGAAGTGCCGCCCATGTCGAAGGTCAGCAAGCGTGGCGTGGATTGTATCACCTGTCCCACGGTGCGCGCCCCGATGATGCCACCGGCCGGGCCGGAGAGAATGCAACGCGCCCCGCTGCGTCCGGCTTCTTGTGGCGGCAGCAGGCCGCCGTTGGAGGCCATGACGTGCAAACTGCCGGGCAGGGCCTCCAGGCGCGCCAGATAATCCGCCAGGACGGGGCTAACGCTGGCGTTGATGGTGGTGGTGCTGGCGCGTTCGTACTCGCGAAATTCCGGGCAGATTTCATGCGAGGCGCTGACGAAGAAGCCCGCTGCCCGCAAAGCCTCGGCAATGCGCTGTTCGTGCGCCGGATTGGCAAACGAGAACAGGGTGCACACTGCCACCGAGGTCACTTGGCGGGCGTGCAGGGCGGCTATCAGCGGGGGGAGGTCGGCTTCGCTGAGGGGGTGCAGCACCTCACCGCGTGTCCCGATGCGCTCGGTTACTTCCAGGCACAGGTCGGGAGTCACCAGGGGGGCTGGGGGGTCGGCGAAGAAATCGTACAGTGTCGGGCGTTCCTGGCGCCCAATGAAGAGCAGGTCGCGGAAACCGCGTGTGGTGACCAGCGCAGTGCGCGCGCCCTTGCGCTCTAGGAGGGCGTTGGTGGCCACGGTGGTGCCGTGGATGACCTCAGGCGCTTGCGCAGCGATGCGCGCCAGACCCCGTAGCACGGCTTCTGCCGGATTGTGCGGGGTGGAGGGTAGTTTGAAGGTGTGCAGGTGGTTGCTTTGCGAATCGTAGACCACAAAGTCGGTGAATGTGCCGCCGGTATCAATGCCAATGCGTATCATGGGTTGAAGGGGGGATGTGAAATGGTAACCAATGACGGGCATTATACCGCGACGTGAGGTGCCCGTGTCTTGCCTCAGGTTGAACCGGAAAAAAGGCATCTATGGTACGGGTTTCAGTTACCACGTAACTGCCTACTTTCCTGCAGGTCCTGCAGGGGGAGGCGCAAGCGCGTAGGGCAACTTTGCAGCGTTACCCTTGCCTGTCATTGCGAGCCGAAGGCGAAGCAATCTCCACCCCGCGAATTGGAGATCGCTTCGGCCGTTGCGCTCCCTCGCAATGACGTAGGCAATTACTTTAAGATAAATCCGAGTTTACCCTAGTGAGCCCCTTATCCCGAACTCAGGTTTTTAGCGTGCCGTGTGCCGCTGCGTAGCAGGTCAGCTTAACGCGGGATTGGCTGGCTTGCGAGCCGCCATTTTCGCTCCATATGTTTTTACCGCGCAATCATTGGTAGATAGGATGAATATATCGGCCCTTCATAGGGGGAAAGATATATGACATCACGAGTGGTCATTTCCCGAAAAGTAAAATGGATGTCTTCGTCTCCATCCATCGCCATGCCCATACTAGCATAAAAAGATGAGCCCGGTATCTGCCCTTTGTTCCACTCATTTTGGCCCCAGAAAGCATAACTGAGATGCCCACAACATTCATTGAAGCCGATGTATGGATTTCCCTGGTTGTCCAGAAGGATGTGTGGGTTTTGTGCAATACCGCTGCCTAAAGTTTCTCGGTGCCAGCCATTTTCATCTTTGTGATGATATTCCAGGGGGTAATAATAACCACCGCTCACAATATGTGGATAGCCATTATCGTCCACAGTAATCGCCACTCTTGGCCCAACATGATGGGCAACTTCGGTGGTATGCCATCCGAGTTCATCTTGATAAGTGTACGAAAGAATGCGATCTACTACTTCAAAGCCCTCCCAAATTCTGGTGACGTAGGCAAAGTGAGGTGTTTCGGAGATATCCAGCGCGACAGCTCCGTGATCGCCTTCCCCAACTTCTTCTTTTTGCCAGCCGGTTTCTGTCAGATAAATGTAGTAAACCAGGGTTGTATCCTGGCTGATGATGGCTTGAATGGTGGCATGAGGATGGCCAACTCCATCGAGCACTAAGCTGTCGACGCGAATTATATTCGCTGTATATGGGTCGCCAAAATCTGAAAAGGAAAAGATGCGCTGCACATGCCAGCCACTGTGATCCCGATAGGCATACT
>DAOTZN010000176.1:0-14136 GCA_034434095.1 Anaerolineales bacterium | reverse complement strand
GGCGAATCTCTGATTTCATACCTGCCGCATCCGAATTTTCACTTCGTTAAAGCCAACGTATGGGAGCCGCGTGCCATTTTACAAGCCGTGCCCGCAGGGTGGCCGAAACCTTTTGCAGTCATTCATCTGGCCGCCATCGCCGGATTCCCGGCGTGTCAGGCGGTTGGGCGGCAGGTGGCCTGGCGTTACAACGTCGAGGCTGTGCAGCGGGTTTTTGAGCAATCGGAGAAATTGGGCGTTGCTCGTTTTGTGTATGCCTCCACCTACAGTGTGTATGGCTTAGCCCCGGATGGCACTGCCGTTACCGAAGATGCTTCCCTGACCCCTCAGTCTTTGTATGCAGAAACGAAAATCGCTGCCGAGCGCTTTTTGTTGACCCAGGGCAATGATGCGGATTGTGCCGCGCTTGTCTTCCGCATTGCCACCTTGTACGGTATTGCTCCGCGCACGCGCTTCGATATGATTGTCAACCAATTCGTGATGGAAGCCTACTTGCGGCGCGAATTATTGATTTATCAGCGCGGCTACTCGCGTTCTTATTTGCACCTGCGGGATGGCGTACGCGGCTTGCTCATGGGTTTGAGCGCACCCGACGAGAAAATTCGTGGGCAAATTTACAACTTGGGTACGGCGAATGGCAATTACACCAAAGACCAGGTCATTGCCCGCATTCTCAAGCGCTTACCGGAAACGGTGGTGCACTACAAGGATATGACTTTTGGTGGGGATATGCGCGATATCCGTGTCTCCTTCGATAAAGTACAGCGAGAACTTGGCTTTACCGCCGAGTTTGGATTAGATGATGGCATTCGAGAAGTACTGAATGCTTTGCGCTTGGGGTTGATTCAAGAGCCGCAAGCCATGCGATACCGCAATGCCCATTTCATCGTGAGATGACCTGGCACATAGTACATTTTCTAAATTTTGGAGGTTTTCATGCCCAAAAAAGCACTTATCACCGGCATCACCGGACAGGACGGTTCGTACCTGACCGAATTTTTACTTAAAAAAGGCTATGAAGTACATGGCATCATTCGCCGCTCTAGCACTTTCAATACTCGTCGCATTGACCATCTCTACCGTGACCCGCATGGTAACGGTGGGCCGGTTAAATTGTTTTTGCACTATGGCGATTTAGGCAGTTCTGGCAGTTTGGAGACCATTATCCACGATGTGCAACCGGATGAAATCTACAACCTGGGTGCGCAAAGCCATGTGCGCGTCAGTTTTGATATGCCGGAGTACACCGCTGATGTAACCGGCGTGGGAGTCATCCGCATTTTGGAGGCCATCCGGCGCAGTGGCGTGGAGACGCGCTTTTATCAGGCTTCCACCAGTGAACTCTTTGGGAGCGCCAAACCCCCTCAGAGTGAGAAAACGCCCTTTGAGCCGCAAAGCCCTTACGCCGCGGCTAAAGCCTATGGGTTCTGGATCACCCAAAATTACCGCCATGCCTACCATATGTTTGCATGTAACGGTATTTTGTTCAATCATGAATCCCCGCGCCGCGGGGAAACCTTCGTGACGCGCAAAGTAACCCGTGCCGTTGCCGCTATCCTGGCCGGAAAGCAAAAACATCTTTATATGGGCAATTTAGATTCACGCCGTGACTGGGGCTACGCCCCGGAGTACGTTGAAGCCATGTGGCTGATGCTACAACACGACAAGCCCCTTGACCTGGTGATTGGCACCGGGGAAGCCCATACGGTACGCGAATTTTTGGAAGAAGCCTTTGGCTACGTTGGTCTGGATTTCCAGGAGTATGTGCGCATTGACCCCAAGTACTTCCGCCCTACAGAGGTGGATTACCTGCTGGCCGATGCTGCCAAAGCCCGCGAAACCCTGGGGTGGGAACCACGCGTGCGCTTCCATGAATTGGTGCGCATTATGGTGGATGCCGACATGGAACTGCTGGGATTAACGCCCCCCGGCGAAGGTAAGCGTGTTCTGGATGAAAAATTCGGCGATTGGCACAATTGGGAAGATCAAACCATTAGCATGGAACGCTAATCGATAGCGCAAATAACGACCAAGCAAGGCATATTTCATATTTTTTGAATAGGAGCGTAAAACGGCATGGATAAAAATTATCCCGTCCCTCAGGAGTTTTGGGCTGGCAAACGTGTGTGCGTGACCGGTGGGAGTGGTTTCCTCGGTTCATTTGTGCAGGAGGTGCTGCGGGAGCGTGGTGCCACCGATATTTTCATCCCCACCATCGAGGAGTATGATTTAACGCAGATTGAAGATATCCGGCGGATGCTGGAAGACGCAAAACCGCAGGTTGTCATTCACCTGGCGGCACTGGCCGGTGGTATTGGCGCCAATCGCGCCCGCCCGGCAGAATTCTTTTACAAAAACTTGATGATGGGTGTCCCCCTGATGCACGAATCCTGGGCGCGTGGGGTAGAAAAATTTGTTGCCATCGGTACCATTTGCGCGTATCCCAAATTTACGCCGGTACCTTTTAAAGAAGAAAACCTGTGGGATGGCTACCCCGAAGAAACCAATGCCCCCTACGGTCTGGCGAAGAAGATGCTGTTGGTGCAGGCGCAGGCTTACCGGGAACAGTATGGCTTCAATGCCATTTACCTCTTACCGGTTAACTTGTACGGGCCGCGGGATAATTTCAACCTGGAGACATCCCACGTCATCCCCGCACTGGTTCGTAAGATGGTGGAGGCGCAGGAACGCGGTGACAAACAGGTCGTGTTGTGGGGCGATGGTTCTCCCACCCGTGAATTTTTCTATGCCGGGGATGCGGCGCGGGGTATTGTGATGGCTGCAGAGCGCTATAACGGCCCCGAGCCGGTCAACCTGGGTGCTGGCATGGAAATCAGCATCAAAGACCTGGCACATCTGATTGCCCGGCTGACCGGTTTTGAAGGCGAAATTGTCTGGGATACCAGCAAACCCAATGGTCAGCCGCGCCGCCGATTGGACGTTACGCGCGCCAAAGAGTACTTTGGCTTTGAGGCCCAAATGCCCTTTGAAGAGGGGCTGCGCCGTACGATTGCCTGGTTCCGAGAAAATCGCGAGCGTATTGGATAAGAAATTGGTATTTGGCAAGAACCATCTGACCCTCGAAGCATAATCCACAGATGGCACATTTTTTAGGGCGTTGGTGTCATCTGTGGATCTGCGCTTTTGTGCGAGAATGCAGACCCTATCACCTGCTAACTAACACTTGATATGAACGAACCGATTCTACTTAAACCCTCCCGCGGTTGGGTCTCTCTCAACTTGAAAGACTTGTGGCGTTACCGGGAACTGGTCTTCTTTTTGACCTGGCGCGATGTACTGGTGCGCTACAAACAAACCGTCCTGGGTGCGGCCTGGGCAATTTTACAGCCGTTGATCAACATGGTTGTGCTCAGCGTTATCTTTGGCAATCTGGCGAATATGTCTTCGGAAGGCTT
Source organism: Anaerolineales bacterium (assembly GCA_034434095.1). Lineage (GTDB taxonomy): Bacteria > Chloroflexota > Anaerolineae > Anaerolineales > DRKV01 > DRKV01. The sequence continues at coordinate 10,720 of DAOTZN010000176.1, read as the reverse complement.
TCCGCGTCCCATCTTCACTTTTTCCGCCCTGCTCCCCTGGGGACTTTTTGCTACCGCCCTGAGTGACGCCGGCCGTTCCATGATGGCTAATCGTGCCATGATCACCAAGATTTACTTCCCGCGCCTGATTTTGCCCCTCTCCAAAGTGTTGGGTGGATTGGTAGATTTCGCCATTGCCTTCGTGGTCTTGCTGGGAATGATGTTGTACTACGGCATTGTCCCTCAAACGGCTATCTGGACCTTGCCGCTCTTTTTGCTGTTGGCGATATTTACCGCGCTGGGCATCGGTCTGTGGCTTTCGGCGCTCAATGTGATGTACCGTGACATCGGCTATATCTTGCCCTTCCTGACCCAATTGTGGTTGCTGATTACCCCGGTGGCATACTCCGCCTCCGAAGTGCCGGAAAAATGGCGTTTGGTGTATGCCCTCAACCCCATGGCCGGTGTGGTGGAAGGTTTCCGCTGGGCCTTATTGGGCACCCAGCAACCGGAAATGACCCCTTTGCTGGTGTCATCCGGCATTTCTATTTTATTGTTGATTAGTGGTTTGTTTTATTTCCGCCGTATGGAGCGCACTTTCGCCGATATGGTGTAGGTCGGCGAATAAATTACAACCCGCATTCCCGATGCTCACCGTTACGTGGTGATTGTTCTTGTAGTATTGTGATACGTTATGACGGATACCGCAATTCGAGTTGTTGATTTAGGCAAAATGTATACCATTGGCACCGCTCCAGAACGTTACCGCACGTTGCGCGATACGCTGGTGAACTTTGTACGCGAACCGATCCGTCGTTTGCGCTATGGGGCCGGCAGTGGAAAGGAAACTTTCTGGGCCTTGCAGGATATCTCCTTTGATGTGCGCCAAGGGCAAGTACTGGGCGTCATCGGTCATAACGGCGCCGGAAAGAGCACCTTGCTCAAAATTCTTTCGCGCGTGACAGAACCCACCACCGGGTATGCAGAAGTTCATGGGCGTGTAGGTTCGCTCTTGGAGGTGGGTACCGGTTTTCATCCGGAATTGACCGGGCGGGAAAATATCTACCTGAACGGTGCCATTCTGGGGATGCGGCGGGCTGAAATTGATCGCAAATTCGATGAGATTGTTGATTTTGCGGGCGTGGAAAAGTTCATCGATACGCCGGTTAAACGCTATTCCAGCGGTATGTACCTGCGGCTGGCTTTTGCCGTTGCCGCGCACCTGGAACCCGAAATCCTGGTGGTGGACGAGGTGCTGGCGGTCGGGGATGCCGAATTCCAGCGCCGATGCCTGGGCAAGATGAGCGATGTCGCCCAATCCGGGCGCACGGTGCTGTTCGTCAGCCATAACATGTCGGCCATTCTGCGCTTGACCGAGGAAACCATCGTGCTGGAAGGTGGCAAACTGGCATTGCGCGCCCCTTCCGCCCAGGCCGTAGATTACTACCTGTCCTCCGGCTTTGCGGAAAGTGGTGAGCGCACCTGGACGGCCGACTTTACTCCCGGAAATCCCTTCCGCCCGCTGGCGCTGCGCCTGCGCGATGGGCATGGACGCGTGACCAATATGCTGCGCTCTGTTGAGCCGCTCACCCTGGAATTCGAGTACGAACTGGCCGAGCCGCTTCAGGGGTTGCGCGTGGGCGTGTACTGCACGACCATGCAGGGTGAAACCATCTTCACTTCCTTTGATACCGATGAACCTGCTCGCTATGAAGCCTTTGGCGTCCGTCCGGCTGGGCGATACATCAGCCGCTGCGTGGTGCCGCCCGATTTCTTCAACGAAGGGCGCTACGTGTTCGGCATAAACGCCAGCACCTTTCGCGTGCGGCGCTATTTTCAGGATGAGCGTGCGATTGTATTCTCGATTGATCCCGCCGGAGCGCCGGGCATGCAATGGCCGGAAGTCCGCCTTGGGCACATACGCCCGCGCTTGGATTGGGAGATTCAAACCCTGAGTTCAACCGAGATGCCCAAGGCGACCCCGACAGACTATCCCGCGGTTACGGACCGCTTGTAGAGAGATACCCTTGCTAAAATCAACGTTCAAAACCCTGCTTGGAGAAATGCCGTTGACGGCCGAAGCCTACTGGCTGTTGCGTCAACGTGGACAACCGACCGGTGGTGTCAACCTGGAAGTGCTGCGTCAGCAATTGCCGCGTTGGCAAACGGAAGTAAAATCATCTCCTCTGGCACAGACACCCGGCAAACAAATCCTGGTGTTCACCATGTTCAACTACTGGACAACGCACACTGCCTTGTTGAGCATGGCCTTAGCGGCCTTAGGGCATCGCGTTACCCTGGCTTATTTGCCATACGCCCGCTGGCAGACGCCGTTATCCCGCTTTGACCTGCGCCGCCAGGAAGCCTACACCCGCAGCGTGTTACGGGCAGCCGAACCGACGTTGCAGGTGGTCTCGTTTAATGAAGCGCCCCAGGTCGTCTTGCCTGACGCGCTAAACAATGCGCTGGAAACCCTGACTATCCAGGACGTGCAATACACCTTACAGGTGGAAGATGTCGACGTGCAAAGCGACCTGTACCGCTTGCGTTGGGAGCGTAACCTGCACGCCGCCCGTGCCGCCTGGGTTCACCTTGGACACACCCGCCCGGATGTGGTTATCGTGCCTAATGGCAGCATTTTGGAATTTGGCGCGGTCTACCAGGTGGCGCGTTATTTGGAAATGGATGCCGTAACCTATGAGTTTGGCGAGCAGCGCGACCGCATTTGGTTTGCCCAAAATGCACAAGTGATGCGCCAGGAGACCGATGCCTTATGGGAGGCCCTCGGGGATACTCCGTTGAATGAAACCGAAACCCAACGCGCGCGGGCGCTATTCACCGCCCGTCAAAAAGGTTCGCTGTGGGAAAATTTTGCCCGCCGATGGCAGGGGGTTCCCTCTGAAGGAGGGGAACAGGCACGCGCGACCCTTGGGTTGGATGCCCGCCCGGTGGTTTTACTGGCCTCCAATGTCATCGGCGACAGCCTGACCCTGGGGCGTCAGGTTTTTTCCCAGAGTATGACCGAATGGCTGCAACGCACGGTACAGGCCTTTGTCAACTGGCCGCAAGTACAATTGGTGGTGCGCATTCATCCTGGCGAGAAATATACCCAAGGTCCCTCGGTGGCCGATGTGGTGCATGACATCTTGCCAGAACTGCCGGAGCACATTCACTTGGTGGCCGCCGAAGACCCGATCAATTCTTATGATTTGGTGCAAATTGCCGATTTGGGGTTGGTGTACACCACCACCGTGGGCATGGAAATGGCCATGAGCGGCGTACCGGTGATTGTGGCAGGAGACACTCACTACCGTCGGCGTGGCTTTACGTATGACCCGCAAAGTTGGGAGGCCTATTTTGCTACCCTGGAAGACATCTTGGAACGCCCACACGATTTTCGCCCCTCTCGAGAGCAGGTAGACCTGGCCTGGCGCTATGCGTATCGTTTCTTTTTCGATTACCCCATGCCTTTCCCCTGGCATCTGGTGCACTTCAAAAAAGATGTGGAAGCCTGGCCGCTAAGCCGTTTCTTGAGTGCAGAAGGTCAGGCGGCATTTTCCGAGACCTTTGCTTGCCTGGCGGGCGCGCCGCGCAAGTGGACAAGGAGTCAAATTTAATGAATGATGTAGATCTCAAATCCCAGGTGCGGGCTTTTTACGATCAAGTCGGCTGGCAGCAAGTGGGTGAGGGGGTATACCAGAACGCCAAATACGAAGACTTGCGCCCTGTCTCGCATGAGTACATTCATCGCTGCCATTTGCGCGTCAAGCGCCATCTACCCGCCGGCGGAAAATACCTGCTGGATGCCGGTTCAGGGCCGATTCAGTACCCCGAGTACCTGACCTACTCCGAAGGTTACCGTTTTCGAATCTGTGCTGATATTTCCATTGTGGCCTTGCAAGAAGCACGCCAGCGCATTGGGAAACACGGCCTGTTTGTCGTCGCGGATGTTGCCAATTTGCCTTTCAAGGCAGATGCTGTGGATGGTGTGGTATCCTTGCATACCATTCACCATTTGCCGCGTGAAGAGCACCCCAAAGCATACGGAGAGTTATACCGGGTGCTCAAACCTGGGGGCAGCGGGGTAGCCGTCAATGGATGGGGTTGGGCGCGCCTTGCCTATGGGCTGAATTTTCCCATTCGGGTTAAAAAACACCTGAAACGTTGGATTTTGGGGTTGGCGCGGCGTCTCAAAGGGAAGCAATCCCCCCAAAAGTCGGGACGGGCTGTGGCACAGGCCGATCTGAAGGTCGCATATGCGGATAAATATGATTATCGCTGGCTGTTGGCGCATGTCGGCGGTTTGTTCCCCGTGGAAATACGCGTTTGGCGTAGTGTAAATACCAGCACATTGCGCTTTTATATCCATGCCTGGCTGGGGGGGCGCTGGATTTTGCGAGGGCTTTTCTGGTTAGAGGAGCGTTTTCCGCATTTCTTTGGAAAGCATGGTGCTTATCCATTGCTTATTTTCAAAAAACATGCATGAGGAGTTTACATGGACTGGAAAAATAAAGTCGTACTTGTGACCGGTGGTACGGGTTCATTTGGTAAAAAATTCATTCGCACTTTGTTAGATGAGTACCAACCGGCGAAAATCATCGTGTACAGCCGTGATGAACTTAAACAACATGAAATGCGTATAAAAGGGTTCAATCACCCCTCGCTGCGTTATTTCATTGGCGATGTGCGTGATAAAGAGCGCCTGTATCGCGCCATGCAAGGTGTGGACATTGTGGTACATGCCGCCGCGCTCAAGCAAGTACCTGCTTGTGAATACAACCCCATGGAAGCCGTTAAAACCAATATCCTGGGGAGTAGCAACGTAGTAGATGCCGCCCTGGATGCCGGTGTACAGCGTGTGCTGGCATTGAGCACCGATAAGGCCGTGAATCCGGTCAATTTGTATGGGGCGACCAAACTGGCTGCCGAGAAGTTGATTATCCAATCGAATGCTTATGCGGCCGGCAAAGCGACGCGCTTCAGTTGTGTGCGCTATGGCAACGTGGTTGGCAGTCGTGGTTCGGTGGTGCCCGTCTTTTTACGGCAGCGAGCGCGTGGTAAATTGACGGTCACAGATGAACGCATGACGCGCTTCTGGCTTTCGCTGGAACAGGGTGTGCGCTTCGTTATCCGTTGTATCGAACAAATGCAAGGTGGCGAGGTCTTTGTACCAAAGATTCCCAGCACCACAATTATGGATTTGGCGCGTACGATTGCTCCGCAAGCGGAAATTGAAACTGTTGGCATTCGTCCTGGCGAAAAACTGCACGAGGTCCTGGTTTCGCGTGATGAATCTCGTTCTACGGTGGAACTCGATGATATGTTTGTGGTGTTGCCGGTAGAAGCCTTTTGGTTTGGTGGCGACTGGATGCAGCGTGGCCGCCTGGTGGAAGATGGCTTCCGCTATTCGAGTGATAGCAACCCTGAGTGGTTGACCCCCGAGCAAATTCGCGCTTTTATTGCGCCTTTTGAAGAAGCCTACGCCAATGGCGTGTTGGATGGCTAGAAACGTGGTACACCTGACCGTGAAAACCTGACACACAAAACTACCCCATGAAACTCCTCATCACTGGAGCGAGTGGGTTGCTGGGGCTGAACCTGGCTCTGGAAACCCATCGTGCTCATCAGGTGACGGGAGTTGTCCATCGTACCCGCCTGCAAGGGGCGCCGTTTCCCGTGGTGCAGGCCGATTTAACCCAGCCGGGCGTGGTAGCGCACTTATTTGCCGAAGCCAAGCCCGATTGGGTCATCCATACCGCTGCGCTAGCCAACCTGGAAGATTGCGAGCGTAACCCAGATTTGGCGCAGCGCTTGAATACCGAAGTCCCCGCGATTCTGGCACGCGCGTGTCGGAAGGGCGGAGCGCGCCTGTTGCACGTCTCCACCGATGCGGTCTTCGATGGTACCAAGGGCAACTATACCGAAACCGATCCCCCCAACCCATTAAGTGTTTACGCACGTACCAAACTGGCCGCTGAACAGGCCGTATTGGCCGAGAATGCGGATGCCATTGTGGCGCGCGTCAACCTGTTTGGCTTTAGCCCAACCGGAAAACGCAGTTTGGCCGAGTTTTTTCTGTACAACCTGCTGGCCGGTCAACCTGTCAAGGGCTTTACGGATGTCTTTTTCTGCCCCCTGCTGGTCAATCGCATGGCTGAAATTTTCGTGGAAATGCTGCAAAAAGACCTGCATGGCCTGTATCACGTCTTCGCGGCCGAATGTGTGAGCAAGTATGATTTTGGGGTACGCATTGCCCGCTTGTTTGGATTGGACGAGCATTTGATTACGCCTATCAGCGTGCAAGATTTTGGATTATTCGCCCGTCGTGCGCCTGACTTGAGGATGGATACCCACAAACTTTCCACCGCACTAGGGCATGCTCTCCCAATGCTTTCCCCTATGTTGACGCGTTTTTACACACTTTATCAACAAGGTTATCCACAGAAACTCAAAAAGATGGTCGGGCAAGGCGCTTGATGTCTGGCCACCTGCCCGTGCTCTCCGCCCAATTTGCCTTTATTTTCTGGAGGTGTTCCCATGTATCCCTATCCTGCTCCTGAAATCGAAATCGCCGGACGCAAAATCGGTCTCAATCATCCAACGTATTTCATCGCGGATATTGCCGCCAATCACGATGGCGACCTGGAGCGCGCCAAATTGCTCATCCGCCTGGCGAAGGAAGCCGGGGCGGAGGCCGCGAAATTCCAAAATTTCCGCGCCCCGAAAATTGTCTCCGATTATGGCTTCAAATCGTTGGGCGGCCAACGCTCGCATCAGGCTTCCTGGAAGAAGAGTGTCTTTGAAGTGTATCAGGATGCTTCCATTCCCTTTGAGTGGACGCCCATTTTGAAGGAAGAATGTGACCGTGTGGGCATTCACTACATGTCTTCCCCCTACGATTACGAGGCCATTGAGCACCTCAATCCGTATGTGCCGGCCTACAAAGCCGGCTCTGGGTTGATGTCCTGGCCGGATGGGCTGGTTAAGATGGCGCGCTTTGGCAAACCGCTCTTGATTGCAACCGGCGCCTCCGATATCAGCGACGTGGTGCGCGCCATGCGCATGGTGCTGCCGGTCAACGATCAGATTGTGCTCATGCAGTGCAATACCAACTACACCGCCAGTCCCGAAAATTATGATTATTTGCACCTCAACGTGCTCAAGACTTATGCCACCATGTTCCCCAACGTCGTGCTAGGGCTTTCTGACCACACCCACAGCCCGGCCCCAATTGTGGGTGCGGTGGCCTTGGGGGCGCGCGTCATCGAACGGCACTTCACCGATGACAACAACCGCGAAGGCCCAGACCATAAATTTGCCATGAACCCCGAATCCTGGGCTGAGATGGTGGCACAAGTGCGCACCCTGGAGCGCGCCCTCGGCTCCCCCGATAAGCATGTGGCCGAAAACGAAAAGGATACTTACCTGGTACAGCGCCGGTGTTTACGCGCCGCTCGGGAGATTAAAGCCGGAGAGACCATTTCGGCCGAGATGCTGGAAGCCTTGCGTCCTAATGTACCCGGTGCCGTACAACCCTGGGAGGTCGATCAGGTGATTGGCAAGCGTGCCCGTGCTAACATCCCCTTTGGCAAGGAAATCCGCTGGACGGATGTAGAATAGACGGTGGATGGTGGACGGTGGATGGTGGACGGTGGATGGTGGTTGCCTCACCGCTGCCACCTGACCCCTGTGCGAAAGCGTGCAACCGGCTTCCAGCCGGTGTCCCCTGACGCCTGTCCACCGTGCGAGAGCGTGCAACCGGCTTCCAACCGGTGTCTCCTGACGCCTGTCCACCGTGCGAAAGCGTGCAACCGGCTTCCAGCCGGTGTCCCCTGAAATCTGTCGCCTACCCCTATGCCCCGCGTCCTTTATTTTTCCCGCGATTACACGCCCCACGATCACCGCTTCCTGGCTGCCTTGACGGGTAGCAACTACGAAGTGGGCTATCTGCGCTTGCAAGACCGCGGCTTGGGGCGCGAGGCCCGACCTATCCCCGCTGGGGTGGAGCAACTCCACTGGGCAGGGACGCGGGAAACCTTTCGAGGGGCGGCTATCCCTCGCTTTGCGGCTTCCCTCCGAAAGGTCGTCCGTACTTTTCAGCCGGATATCATCCATGCCGGGCCTATTCAAAGCGCCGCGTTTCTTACCGTCTTGAGCGGGTATGCCCGTAAGTTAGTGGCCGTCTCCTGGGGGTACGATCTCCTTATGGACGCCCCGTCCTCCGCCTGGATGCGTTTCGTCACCCGCTATACGCTGCGGCGCAGTGCGGCCTTTGTGGGCGATTGTGAGACCATCCGCAACCTGGCCATTTCTTACGGGATGCACCCGCAGCGGATTGTCACCTTCCCCTGGGGCGTGGATTTGTCCCATTTCGTGCCCGCAGCCGATAAACCGCCGGCGCAGGAAACCTTTACCTTTCTTTCGACGCGTGGCTGGGCGCCCATCTATGGTGTGGATGTGTTGGCGAAGGCCTTTGTGCAGGTGGCGCGGCAATATCCTCAAACCCAACTGGTGATGCTGGGCAATGGGCCGTTGGCGACCCAATTACGACAGATTTTCTTGCGTGCTGGCGTCTCAGAGCGGGTCACTTTCCCGGGGTTGATTGGATATGCCGACTTGCCGCACTTTTACCGCCTGGCCGATCTGTACGTTAGCGCTTCGCATAGTGACGGTTCTTCCATCTCGCTCCTGGAAGCGATGGCTTGCGGCGTTCCGGCGTTGGTATCCGACATCCCCGGCAACCGGGAATGGGTAACCCCTGGCGAAAACGGTTGGTGGTTCCGAGATGGCGCTGTGGACGATTTGGCCGAGAAAATGTCGCAGGCTGTTGAATCTCGCTCTCAACTGCCGGACATGGGAGGCGCGGCCCGCCGTATTGCCGAAGCGCGCACCGATTGGCAGCGCAATTTCCCCAAACTTTTTGATGCCTATCGTTTCATTGGGTAATTCTCCTCACATCTTATGACTGTAGCCATTATTCAAGCCCGTATGACTTCCTCCCGCCTGCCGGGGAAAGTGCTTCAAGATATCGGTGGTCAACCCATGCTGGTGCGCGTGGTGGAACGTACTCGGCGGGCAACCAGCCTGGACGAAGTGGTGGTCGCGACCACCACCGACCCCAGCGATGACCCCCTGGCGGCATTGTGCGCCCAAAAGGGGTACGCTTGCTATCGCGGCAATTTGTTTGACGTACTCGACCGCTACTATCAAACCGCTGTGCGCTTTCGGGCACGCCGCATTGTGCGCATTACCGCCGATTGCCCGCTGATGGATACGGAGGTGATTGATGCCACGGTCAAGGCGCTGAAAGAATTCAATGCCGATTTCGCGGCCAGTCGCTTTCCTCCTCCCTGGGGACGCACGTACCCCATCGGCCTGGATGTGGAAGTTTGCACCTTTGAGGCGCTGGAACGTGCCTGGCGGGAAGCCAATCAACCCTATCAGCGCGAGCATGTCATGCCCTACTTGTACGAAGATATGCAGCCCGAAGGGGAGCCTTTCCTGCACCCCGATTTTCCGCTCACACACGCTACGTTGAGCGCCTGGATTTCGCCACGCGGTTTTCGCATCCTGCGCATGGACCATGACCCCGATTATGGGCACTACCGCTGGACGGTGGATACGCCCGCCGATTTGGAAGTCCTACGTCGCATTTACGCTAACTTTGGCAACCGAGATGATTTCTCGTGGCGCAACGTGATTGCCTTGTATCGCGAACACCCCGAATTGACCGAACTCAACGCCGATGTACAGCACAAATCTTTGCACGACGTGGATGAACGATTAGGTGGGTAGTCGGGTAGTCGGGTAGTCCCCTGCCCGCTGACGCCTGTCGCCTGTGCGAAAGCGTGTAGCCGGCTTCCGGCCGGTGTCCCCTGTTCATGACCCTCACCCTCTTTACCTCCCCCAAACCCTTCACTAACCCTCACATTGCTACCATCCAGCGCAATGCCATCCGTAACTGGCTGAGTTTAGACGGGGTGTGTGTGCTGCTGGTTGGAGACGAACCCGGTCTGGAAGAAGTGGCCACCGCCTTTGATGTGCCGCTGCTCAAAGACGTGCAACGCAATGCCTGGGGCACACCGCTAATTCCCTCCTTGTTCGCGTTGGCGCGGCAACACAGCGATAGCCCTTTGCTGGCCTATGTCAATGCCGACATGCTTTTCCTGCCGGATTTCGTCCAGGCGGCTGCCCAGATGGCCACGCTGGCGGAGAATTTTTTGCTCGTCGGTCAGCGCTGGGACCTGGATATTACGGAACCGCTGGACTTGGCGCCCGGCTGGGAAAGCCGTTTGCGGCAGCGTGTCCAGGCGGAAGGGCGATTGCATCCCCCGGCCGGCAGCGATTACTTCGTTTTTCCCCGGCAAGCCTTCAGCGAAATGCCGGATTTTGCCATTGGGCGCGCGGGGTGGGATAACTGGATGATTTACCGTGCCCGCACCCTGGGGTGGCCGGTGGTGGATGGCACGGCTTCCATCCTGGCGATTCACCAAAACCACGACTACAGTCACCTGCCGGGTGGCAAGCCGCACTACCAGTTGGAGGAATCCCACCTCAACTTGTGTTTAGCAGGCGGTGAGCGGCACATGTACACCCTCTTTGAAACCAGTTATCGCCTGGTAGAGGGTAAATTGCGTCCTGTCCCGCCGAGCCTGCCGCGCCTCCTGCGCCGCGTGGAATTTGTCTTGCTGCCGCAAAAAGGTAAAGCACATGGCCTGCGGCGCGTACTGCTGCGTCAGGT
>DAOTZN010000175.1:0-9503 GCA_034434095.1 Anaerolineales bacterium | reverse complement strand
AGCAATATGACGAAATCTGAACCGAGTGTATTCAGTGTCATGAACGTTCTCCTTGGCGCGCGCCCCTGATGGGGGCGCGCGCCTGAGATGTAATCTTACGGCAGCGCGGCCATAGCAGCGCCATGCACCAGGGCAACTACCTTCTCAACGGCAGGCGCCATCAACCCAAAGAACGGTTTGGGGTACAGGCCGATCCAGAAGATAAAGACAAGCAATGGCACCAGTGTAATAACCTCACGCCAGTTCAGGTCGGAAAGTTTTTTATTCTCCTCATGGGTAATCGGGCCGAGGAAGAGTTTCTGGAACATGAAAAGCATGTAGACTGCTGCCAGGATGACACCCATAGCAGCAAAACCGGCGTAGTAATACGAACCCAACACACCACCGGCTTCCCCGGCGCCCCAGGCACCCAGCAAGATGGTAAACTCACCCACAAAGCCATTCAGACCCGGCAAGCCCATAGAGGACAGGGAAACAATCAGGGTCAAAGTACCATAAATCGGCATAACCGACCACAGGCCGCCGAATTTGTCCATGATGCGGGTATGTCGGCGTTCGTAAATCATGCCGACCAAAAGGAACAGCGCGCCCGTGCTAAGACCGTGGTTAATCATTTGCAAAATAGCGCCCTGAATGCCTTGTTCGTTGAGCGCAAACAAGCCGAGCATGACAAAGCCCAGGTGGCTGATGGAGGAATAGGCCACCAGTTTCTTGACGTCTTCCTGGGCATAGGAAACCGCCGCCCCGTACAGGATACCGATTACCGCCAAAGTAGCCATAACCGGTGCGGCCTTTACCGCTGCCTGTGGGAAAAGCGGGATATTGAAACGAATGAAGCCATAGGTACCCATTTTCAGCAGGACACCCGCCAGGATGACGGAGCCAGCCGTGGGAGCCTGCACGTGGGCATCGGGCAACCAGGAGTGCAGCGGCCACATCGGCACCTTGATGGCAAAGGCCAGTGCAAAGGCCGCAAACAACCACAACTGCATGTCCGCGGGAATGCCACCTTTGGCAATTAACTCCGGAACGGAGAAGGTACCCTGATTAATGCCCAACCACAAAATGGCCAGCAACATCAACAGCGAACCGGCCATAGTGTACAAGAAGAACTTGATGGCCGCATACATTCGCTGAGGCCCACCCCAAATGCCAATCAGGAAATACATTGGCACCAGCGTGAATTCCCAAAAGATGTAGAACAAGAATAAATCTTGCGCCAGGAAGACGCCGCTCATGCCCACTTCCAACAAAAGGAAGAAGATCATGAAATCCTTGACACGGTCATCAATCGCCGTCCAGGTGGACAGGATAGAAATGGGCGTCAGGAAGGTGGTCAACATGAGCAGCAGAATGCTCAGGCCATCCACAGCCAGGAAGTAGTGAATGTTCCAGCCGGCAACCTGAATCCATGGCAGATTGATACTCATCTGCAGGTCAGGGTTCGCGGCGTTGAATTGCGCCAACACGGCTAGCGAAATACCAAACGTAACCAACGAGGAAATCAACGCCACCCAACGGATGGTATTTTTCTGTTCCTCTTTTAGGAACAAGATGACAAGTACTCCCAGCAAGGGGAAGAACGTCACCAAATTAAGCGGATGTGTAAGAAAGTCCATAATCGGCCCTCAAAATGCGAATCAAGGATGAAGAAGTACGGGTTAGCGGAACATCAGATACCCGATGATAACAACAACGCCCATGAAAACCGAAAGGGCATAATTGCGTACAAAGCCGGTTTGCAAACGGCGCATACGTGCAGCCAAAGCCTGCGTGCCGTCAGCAAATCCATTGGCAATCCGGTCAATGCCGCCCAGGTCTACGCGTAGCGCAAGCAACTGAGAGAGGCTATTGAAAGTGGCCAAAATCACTTTTTCGTGGAACCAGTCGTGCCAGAAGCGCCAATCCACTTCATCGGCCAGGAACCAGGCCAAATCCACGTAGCGGTCAAGAATCAGGAACCAGTAAATTTCATCCACCCACCACTTGTTCTCCATGCCGGTAAAGAGCCAACCCAATTTGCGCAGCGGGTCGGGCTGCCCTTTTTGAAGTGGCTTGCGCCCGTAAAGCGCCCAAGCCCCGGCGATGGAAGCCAGCGCCAGAATGGAGGAAAGCGTTGCCACGGGGATACTAAACGGCAGAGTTTCTAATTCCACCTCAAAGGCCATGAAGGTGTGCTCCAGCCAGTGTCCGAAGGTGTGTACCTCCGGCAAGTTGAGCGCACCACCAAAGAAAGCCAGCACCGCCAGGATAATCAGCGGAATGGTCATCACAGGGGGACTTTCCTCGGCATGTTCGGCGGGTGCAGTGCGTGTTTCACCAAAGAAAACCATGAAGATCTGCCGTCCCATGTAGAAGGCGGTCAAGATGGCAGCCAGTGTCAACAGGATGTAGACTGGCATATTCAGGTGGCTGGCTTCCAGCAAAATTTCATCCTTTGACCAGAACCCTGCCAGCGGAGGCACACCGGCCAGCGCCACCGCACCAATCAGATAAACCCAAAAGGTGACGGGCATCTTGGTGCGCAGCCCTCCCATATTGCGCATGTCCTGTGGGTCAAAGGCGTGCGCTTCTTTCTGTTTCTTCTTGTGCTTGACAGCATGCAAATCATCGTGCTGATGGTGTGCCACGTGGTGTTCTCCACGCTCCATGCCCTGAATAACCGAGCCAGCGCTCAGAAACAGCAAGGCTTTGAAGAAAGCATGTGTCACCAGGTGGAACATACCGGCCACGAAAGCACCCATTCCCACCGCAGCCACCATGAAGCCCAACTGGCTGATGGTAGAATAGGCCAGCACTTTTTTAATGTCAAACTGGCCAACGGCAATGGTAGCGGCAAAGAGCGCCGTCAGACCACCCACCATAGCAACGGTGTTCTGCGCCTGAGGCACATGGACGAAAATGGGTGCAGAACGAGCCACCAGGTACACACCAGCCGTCACCATCGTAGCGGCATGGATGAGCGCCGAAACCGGCGTAGGGCCGGCCATTGCATCCGGCAGCCAGACGTACAACGGAATCTGCGCCGATTTACCGGTGACACCTAACAGCATGAAAAGCGTAATCGCCAATACCACACCCGGCATGGTCTGCGCTATTTCCGGCGCCTTCTCAAAGACATTGGCAAAATTAAGTGAGCCAAATGCCCAAAAAGTCAGGAACATGGCAATCAGAAAGCCGAAATCGCCCACCCGGTTGGCAACAAAGGCTTTTTTAGCCGCCAAGGCATTGCCAATGCCGCCTTCACCTTTTTCGTACCAGAACCCAATTAGCAGGAACGAACACAACCCTACGCCTTCCCAACCGACAAACAGCATGGTGTAACTGTCGCCGGTCACCAAAATCATCATCATGGCGATGAACAGGTTCAGGAAGACGAAGAAACGGCGATAACGGCCTGGGTCACCCTGGTGACGCACGTCTTCGTGCATGTAGCCGATGGCGTAAATGTGAATTAGCGTGCCAACCCCAGAAACCACCAGCATCATCACATTGGACAGGGTATCTACCCGAAAAGCCCAGTCCAACTGCAACTCGCCGATGTGAATCCACTCCAGGAAGGGCACCACCACAGGTTCGCCATGGTTTTGCACCAGCCCAATGGTCATCAGGACGGCAATTCCAAAGGCCAATCCAGAAGCCAGGCTGGCAACCGCACCGATGGCCTTCTCGCTCATCCGGCTGCCAAAGATGATGTTGATGAGCAGCCCGATGACAGGGAAGAAGACAATCAAGGGGATGAGTTGAAACAAGGTACTCGTAGTACTGACTTCACTCAAGAGCATAACGGTTATCCCTTCATCTCGCTCATGTCGTCCACATCAATGGTATGACGAGCGCGATAGATGGCAACAATTAGGGAAAGCCCAACGGCTACTTCGGCCGCCGCTACCGCCATGACAAAGAAGACGAAAACCTGTCCGCTCATGGACTGATAGTAGCGAGCAAAAGCCACAAAGGCCAGGTTCGCAGCATTGAGCATCAATTCCACAGACATAAAAATAACAATCAAGTTCCGGCGGATGAGGACACCCACCGCCCCCAGGATGAACAGAATTGCCGAAAGTGCAACGTAATAGGTTACCGGTAGCATGTTACCTCCGTCCTTTTTCCCATTTGGTCAGGGTGATGACGCCTACCATAGCCACCAACAACAGGACACCGGCAATTTCTACCGGCAACGCGTAGTGCTGAAAAAGTGCATCAGCCACGGCATACGGCCCACCAAAGGCTTCTGGGAGGGATTGTGTACCGCTCATTTCCAATGGGGTACGGCGGAAAATCAGGAAATAACCACTCTCCAACAACAATAACGCACCAAGCGTAAGCGCAACGGGGACTTGCCAAGAGAGTTTATCCTGTTTATCCAATTTTTCTACGCCCAGAAGCATGATGACAAACAGGAAGAGCACCATAATCGCCCCAGCATACACTGTAATTTGCGCCATGCTGATGAACGGGCCTCCCAAAATCAAGTAGAAGACTGCAATAGTGGCGAAATTGAGCACCAGGAAAAGCGCGGCATGCACCGTGTTTTTGCTGACTAACATGCCTACCGCGGCACCCACGGCGATCACAGCCAACAGGAGGAACAGGATCAAATCCAGCGTCATGCGCTTGCCTCCTCATCTTCAGGGTTTTTCATTTCCGGGACGGCTCGTGTGAATTTCCCCGGTTCGGTGCGCTGCGGGGTCGGGGCACCACCTTCGGGCACCGGATCGAGCAGCATCTCTTTGCCATAGATGGCCTGTACGCGGTCGGTAAACGATAATTCGTAGTTATCGCCTAACACGATGGCCTGTGTGGGGCAGGCATCTTCACAGTAGCCGCAAAAAATGCAACGCATCATATTGATTTCGTAGGTGCTGGCATAGCGCTCACCGGGGGAGTAGCGTTCTTCATCGGTATTCTCAGAAGCCTCCACAAAGATGGCGTCTGCCGGACAAGCCGCAGCACACAATGAACAACCAATACAACGCTCCAAACCGTTCTCGTAGCGTCTCAAATGATGCCGCCCACGATAGCGATTCCGTACCGGTCGTTTTACTTCCGGATACTGGATAGTAACCGGCTTCTCAAACATGGATTTGAGCGTAGTCGAAAGGCCACGCACGACTTCACGCAACATTTTTCTTACCTCCTAAGCCTGCGGCCATCAGGGCAATTGCCAACAGCAACACCAGGACATTAACTACCAGTAAGGGTACAAAGAGCGCCAAACCGCTGGCTTGCGGCCAGATGATCACCACAACAGCAGTCAACAGCAGGTTGGCAAAAGATGCCGGGAAGAGCACCTTCCAGCCAAAAGCCATCAAGCGGTCATAGCGGAAGCGCGGCAGGGTGGCACGCATCCAAATCATCCAAAACAGAAGCACAAAAATCTTGAGGAACAGATATAACGGCCCAAGCCAGGGATATCGCGCCACTCCAGGACCCTGGTAACCGCCCAGGAAGAAACTGGCCGCGAAGGCGCTCACGGCGATCATCTTGATATATTCAGCCATGAAAAAGAGGGCAAATTTCATCCCGGAATATTCGGTATGGTAGCCAGCGGTTAGTTCCTGCTCGGCTTCTGGCAAATCGAAGGGAGCGCGGTTGACTTCTGCCAGACTGGCAATGATAAAAATGAAGAAGCCCACCGGCTGCAAGAACACATACCACCATCCACCGCCCTGTGCAACCGCGATGTCTTTCAGGTTCATCGAACCAGAGAGGAGCACCGGCAACGCGAAGGCTGTCCCCAACGCCAATTCATAGGAAATCATCTGCGCAGAGGAGCGTAGAGCACCCATGGTGGCATACTTGTTGTTTGAAGACCAGCCCGCCAGGACAATGCCGTAGACTGCAATGGAGGCAATCGCCATGATGTACAGCACGCCGACGTTGATATTTGCCAGTGAGAGCGACACCTGCCGACCAAAGATTTGCACCGTATCGCCCCACGGCAATACCGCCGTGATAATCAATGCCGGTACAACGGTAATAATCGGCGCAAGGACAAAGGTGACTTTCTCGGCAGAGGCAGGAATCAACTCTTCTTTAAAAATCAGTTTGACTCCGTCTGCCACCGGTTGCAGCCAACCACCGGGGCCGGCACGGTTCGGGCCAATGCGCACTTGAATGCGCGCCAGCGCTTTGCGTTCATAAAACGTCAGGTATGCAAAGCCGGTGAGCATGATGAGTAGAATAATCACCGACTTGATAACCCATTCCCAAATCAATGCAGCGTCCATAAATTCACCTGGTAATTCTTTGAAGGTTTAAGGGTCAGGCCAGCGCCTTTTCGGCCAAGCGGACACCCACCGGCGAGGGCGCGTCAATGGGTAGCCCCAGGCTGCGCGGCACAAACACGATGCCGGCCGGGATGCGTTCACTCACGTGGGCGTGAATTTCACCTGTTACGCCATTCAAACTGACGACAACAAGCCCACCGTCAGATACCCCTAAACGGGCAGCATCTTCAGGGTTCAGGCCCACATGCGGGGGCGTCAGACGCGGGGCCAGCACTTTCGCCGGGAGCATTGTCGTACCGCGGTCATACAAGCGGGTCAGCGGGACGGCGACCAGCGCATCTTCCGTCTGCGGCCATTCAGCCTGTGGTCGTTCCCAGGTCACGCGGAACAGTTTGCGCACTTGAGAGGCCGGTTTGAGGGCCACGCCCACGCCTTGAGAATTCTCATAGGAGGTGCCGCCGTAGTACAAATCTCCACGTCCTACGATTGGCCATTGCGGTTTGGTTTCGGCCAGTTTGCGGTAGGTCAGGTCTTTGTAATCCACCACATTTTTGGCAATCTGCTCGAAGACGCGCCCGGCCAGGCTGCCTTCCATCTTGATATTCATACGATCAGCGATTTGAGCCGTGATTGCAAAATCGGGCCGCGTTTCGCCCGACGGCAAGGTAGCCGGGTAGAAACGCTGCACACGTCGTGCAGCAGAGGTATAGGTGCCGTCACGCTCGGTATAAGCCTGCGCCGGCAACACCACATCGGCCAGTTTAGCGGTTGCGGTTAGGAAGAGTTCCTGTACCACCACAAAACCGACATGTTGTAGCGCCTCTGCCAGGACGGGCTGGTCACCCACCGGATCGGCCGCGACAATGTAGGCCGCCGAAGCCTGAGAAAGGCTGGTCTTGAGGTCTTCTGCCGGGCGGAAGCCCATATCCCAGGCGCCCTGGTCGTTGACTCGCTGCCAGGTGGCTAACAAGCCATTCTTCGGGGCTCCCAGGTGGTCGGTCAGGAAGAGCAGATTGGCCGCGGCCTGGGCAATATCACGCGAAGCCTGCAAGCCTACGCCCTGCTGACCATAGATAATCACGCCATTCTGTGCCTCTGCGAAAGCCTGTGCGGCCGAGCGTAAGGCGTCGTCGGCCGGGAATTCACCTATCCAGTCGGGAAGGCGAGAGGTCTTGCTGCTACCAATGGCATTGGCCATCGCCAACAAACTGGCGGCTTCCTGGCCAAAAGCACAGGTCAGGTTATGCGTAGCGTAGCGGGCAATTTTTGTGGGGCGCTGATTAAGCACAATCAGGCTTGCGCCACGTTCGGCAGCCTGCCTGGCTTGCAGATACCAGATAGGGGCTTCTTCTTCCAGATCAGAGGCAACCACCATGATGGCATCGCCAGGCCCAAAATCGGTGAAGTTGGTGCCAGCGGCCACGCCAAATTCGGCAATCAGATCGCCGCCGGCCATGTAGGTATCTAACAGGGACTGACCGCCCAATTTATCGGTCAATTGGTGCAGGTTAAAGAGGTCTTCGTTGCTCAGGCGGCCGCTCGCCAGGGTGACGAAGGAATCCAGCGAGGTCTGGAAACGACGAGCAACCAAATCCAGGGCTTCCTCCCAGGTCGCCGGGACAAGTTTGCCATCCTTGCGCACCAGCGGTTGAGTGAGGCGGTCGGTGCTCTCGGTATAGTGATGTGCGGTAAAACGTCCTTTATCGCAAATCCAAATCTCGTTGACTTCTTCGTTCTGACGTGGCATCACGCGCTTGATAACGATTTTGCCGCCTGCTTTGGCCTCGCGACGCACGTTGAAGGTCAGGTTGCAGCCCACAGCACATTGCGAGCAAATGGAGGCGGTGGCCTTGAGTTCCCAGGCACGCGCCCCAAAGCGAAAATCGGCGGTGGTCAGCGCACCCACCGGACAAATATCGGTGGTGTTGCCAGACCAGTAGGAATCGAAACCCGGTTCGGAGTTTGTGACAATTTCGGTCGCCCGGCCACGTTCGTGAAAATGAATCACCGGGTCACCGGCCACATCCCGTTGGAAGCGGATACAGCGGGCACATTGGATGCAGCGTTCTTGATCCAGGAAAATGAGGTCACCCAGCGGCACGTTCTTTGCCAGGTGCATTTTCTCGTCAAAGATAAAGCGACTCTCGCCAACACCGTGCGCCATGGTCAGGTTTTGCAACGGGCACTCGCCGCCTTTATCGCAGATGGGGCAATCCAGCGGATGAGAAGTGAGCAAGAATTCGATGATATCCTTACGGGCTTCGGTCGCTTCTGGACTGGCAAAGCGCACCACCATCCCCTCAGAAACCGGTGTGGTGCAGGAGGTTTCCAGTTTTGGGCCAAATTGAATTCTCGGCTTGCCATCAGCATCCAAGATAGGTTGCCTGGTGGCGCGGTCCATCATCGGGCGGCCAACTTCCACCAAACACATCCGGCACATGCCTACCGGCTCTAGTTTGGGGTGGTAACAAAAAACAGGGATATCAATACCGGCCTTTTTCGCCGCATCTACCACTAAAGTACCAGCCGGAACGGTTACCTGCTGGTCATCAATCGTAAGTGTAACCATTTGTTTTGCCATATGTGCTCCTTAGCCTTCCGCCGGTGCAGACTGCACCCGGCTGTCAAAGTCGGTGCGGAAGCGTTCAATGCTGGTCACCACAGCCATGGTGGAAAATTCGCCCAACGCACACAGGCACTTGCCTTGAATTTGTTTGGCAACGTCGTACAGCAAATCCACATCCTGAGCGCTGCCGCGGCCCTGACGAATGCGGTTGGAGACGTTCAGCATCCAGTAAGTGCCCTCGCGACATGGAGTGCATTTACCGCAAGATTCGTGCTTGAAAAAGTGCAGCGTCTTGTTGACAATCCACTCCATGCTGTGAGAATCATCAATCACAATGACGGAGGCCGAGCCCAGCACAGAACCGACGTTTTGTACCTGCTCGTAATCCATGGGCGTATCCAGCGCCTCATCGGTGGCGACAATGACCGACGAGGAGGCCCCGGCCGGCATAATGGCCTTGACGCCTCGCCCGTTGGGGATACCACCGCCATGCGTAAAAATCAATTCCCGGAAGGTGGTTCCCAAAGGCAACTCGTAGTTCCCGGGTTTTTCCACGTTCCCAGAGAGGGAGAAAACCTTGACCCCTGGGCTTTTCTCGGTCCCGAAAGTACGGTACCAGTCCGCCCCATGCTCGATGATGGGTGGCACGTTGGTGAGCGTCTCCACATTGTTGACGATGGTCGGTTTCCCGTACAGGCCAACGC
>DAOTZN010000174.1:0-4016 GCA_034434095.1 Anaerolineales bacterium | reverse complement strand
AATTATAGACCTATACCAGCGCAGTCAATCGCTGGTTATCGCCATGTCACCGGAGGGGACACGCGGCAAATCCACCCATTGGAAGACCGGCTTTTATTACATCGCGCGTGGCGCGGGCATTCCCATCGCGTTGGGATTTGTGGATTACGTCAAAAAACAGGTTGGTGTAGGCGATTACTTCACGCCCAGCGACGACATCCAAAAAGATATGGAAATCATTCGCACCTTTTACCGGAACGTTCGCGGCAAATATCCCGACCAGCATGGCGACATTATGTTACAAAGCGACTTAGAAAAATGAAGCCATGCGCCCCGCTCTCCTAGTGGGGCGCTCTTTTACGACATACCAGGGCTTATATCCAAACAATGAAAAAAGCACAACGTTTTGTTTTCCTGCTCTTGGCCTTGCTCCTATCCGCATTGTGGCCGATTAACGGAACAGCCCAGAACAACACCCAAGTCGTGGTATTGACGATGGACATGCCCATCACTCAAGTCAGTGCGAATTACCTGGAGCGTGGCCTACGTATTGCCCAGGCGCAAGATGCCGAAGCCCTGGTGCTCATGCTCAACACCCCTGGTGGCACCATTAGCGCGATGAACAAAATGGTGCGCGCAATCCGCAACAGTGAGGTACCGGTAATTGTGTACGTGGCGCCGCCCGGCGCCATGGCCGGCAGCGCCGGAACGCTAATCACGCTGGCAGGGCACCTGAGCGCTATGGCTCCAGAAACGGCGATTGGGGCCGCAGCCACCGTAGGGCCAGGAGGAGAAGACCTGGGAGAAACGCTTCAACAAAAAATCGATGAGATAACCCGCGCTACAGCACGCTCATTGGCTGAACGCCGCGGCCCCCAGGCTGTACAACTGGCTGACGAGAGCATCACAAAGGCCCGGGCCGTGTCCGCTTCGGAAGCACTCGCTGCCAATCTGGTAGATTTTATGGCGGAGGACCTCAACGAATTGCTGCGTTTAAGCGATGGGAAAAGGGTTACTTTGCCAGATGGCGAGCACACCTTGCACACGCGAAATGCCATTCCCATTGATTTGCCGCCCACATTTATTGAATCTGTGCTACTGTTGCTCACCAATCCCAATGTCTTATTTCTCTTGCTGGTACTCGGCATGCAGGCCATTTTATTGGAAGTTTCTCAGCCCGGTGGCTGGGTAGCAGGTTTTGTGGGCATCACCAGTCTGCTGCTGGCGAGTTACGGGATGGGGTTAATTTCGGTCAACTGGTTGGGAATTTTTATCATCCTATTGGCGTTTGTGCTGTTCATTTTGGATGTTAAAGCGCCCACACACGGGGCTTTAACCGCGGCTGGCATTCTCACGTTCATCAGTGGGACACTGGTGCTATTCAATAGTCAAGGCACGCTGCCTTTCATGCGAGTCTCTATCCCCCTTGTCGTGACCACTGGCATCTTCTTTGGCATAGTCTCTGGTTTTCTGGTTCGATTAGGGTGGCAAGCAATGCAACAAAAACCACGCACGGGTCGCGAAACATTAGTGGGGCGAATCGGTACCGTTAAAGTAGCGCTCACGCCCAAAGGACAAGTCCAGGTTGCCGGAGAGTTGTGGAGTGCAGAGGTCAGGCCCAAAGATGCTGCGCCTGTCACGGCCGGTACCCGTGTTCGCGTGGTGGCAGTGAATGGCCTGCGAGTGATTGTAGAAACTGTAACAAAGTAAATCGGCGGCAGTACACTTCGCCAAGCAATGGTACAATTCAGTATGATATCCGTCTTTTTGGAGGTACCTAAGATGAAAGGTAAAGATTACTCACAAAAAAAGAGCGCCGATAGTTTCGGCACCTATTTACAAGTAGTCCAAAATATTTCCAGCAAAACTTACGAGTCTCGTGACTTAGACATAAATAAACTACTCTCAGAGAGCGAAGCACAAGATACCGCTGAGGAAGTTCCGGAAGAAGAGATTCAAGGCAAGGAATTAATGACACTGATATCCACGCTGGAGCCTACAACCATTAGCGAATTGATGCGCCAGAGTCCACTGAATTTTCTGGATTTTGCTCGCCAATTAAACGTCTTAGTGGATGTCGGCCTGGTGGAACTCACCTCGTCAGAAAGTGACCCTGACGCAGAGATCGTTCAACTCAGCAGGTTGGGACGGCAAACTTTATCCATTGAGGAGTAAACATGAACGGCTGGGATTGGGTGATATCAGGAACACTAGGCGGCTTGGTTGGTTTGGGTGGAATCATTTCACGCTACCGTGATGAACCATTTTACGTGTTACGGACCATCCCAGCCCTATTTTACATGTTCTTGAATGCTGCGGTTTCGGCCTTTGCCCTGTTTCTGGCGCGCACCTTCCAATGGAATTTTGGCATGAGCACACCGGAAGGCATTCGTTGGGCGCAAATTCTGGGCGCCGGTTTTGGCGCAATGATTTTAATTCGCTCATCGATTTTGACAGTACAGACTGGCGAGGAAGAAGTACACATTGGGCCGAATAGTCTGCTCCAATCCCTGTTCGATGCCATTGATCGTGAGGTAGACCGGGTACGTGCCGAAGCGCGCGCGACAAGCGTCAGCCGCATCATGAAAAACGTTTCTTTCCAAAAAGCCTACATGACACTGCCCGCTTACGCTTTTGCGTTGTTGCAAAACCTGGAACCAGAAGCCCAGGCAGATTTTGGCAAATTAGTGGAAACCATCTATACAGCACAATTGGACGATCGCACCAAAGCCTTGTTGTTGGGTGCACAGTTATTGAATTTAGTCGGTGAAGACGTGCTGGATGCCGCAGTCAAAGGACTGGGTGAACACATCATGAGTACGCCCTCCCCCACAGAAGAACAAAAAGAAAAAACATCCCAATAAAACTAAAGGAGTATCCACAAAGTATGGCAAAAGCCCCCACTCGAGATCGCGTTAATCCTGACACAATCAACACAACACCACTACGTCGGCCAGAATGGATTAAGGTGCGCGCGCCATCCGGGGAAACCTATCAAGAATTACACCGCCTCATGCGCAGCAAAGCACTGCATACGGTGTGCGAAGAAGCCATGTGCCCCAATATGGGTGAATGTTGGGGCTCAGGAACAGCCACTTTTCTCATGTTAGGCGATGTCTGCACCCGTTCGTGTGGTTTTTGTGACATCAAACGCGGCAACCCCAATACATTGGACTGGATGGAGCCTGAACGTATCGCGCAAGCAGTACGAGCCATGCGGTTGAAACATGCGGTCATCACCAGCGTCAACCGTGATGACCGCCCAGATGGTGGGGCTCCCATTTTCGCAATGCTTATTCGACGCATTCGCGAAATTCACCCTGGATGCTCTATCGAAGTGCTAATCCCTGATTTCAAAGGCGATATCGAAGCCTTAAAAATCGTTATGGACTCCCAGCCTGAGATTTTGAATCACAACGTAGAAACTGTACCGCGTCTGTTCAAAAGTGTACAACCACAAGATGACTATGCCTGGGCACGCGCTACCCTTACAAATGCCCGTCGTCTCGACCCCGATGTGCTCACCAAATCCGGCATCATGGTTGGGCTGGGTGAGACAATGGATGAGGTCAAGGCCGTAATGCGGGATTTGCGCTCTTGGGGTGTTGACATCCTAACTATCGGGCAATACCTGCAACCCAGTAAGAAACACCTTCCCATTGCGCGTTACTATACACCAGAAGAATTTGCCGAGTTAAAGGCTTTCGGATTGGAAATCGGCTTTAAATGGGTAGAAAGTGGCCCGCTGGTTCGTTCATCATACCATGCTGCCGAACAAGTGCGCGCACTAAGTGTAGTACACCGCAAATTATATGGTGAAAATGGCAGTCAGATCAATGACGCGCCCCCGCCAGACCAGGTGCATCCCCAAGACTTGATTTTGCCCATACGGTCGGCATAACAAGGCCATACGCAGAAAAAACCGTCGCTATATCGTTTTTTTGTAGTTAACGTGAATTCGGGTTAAGCAACGAGAGCGGGCAGAGTGCCAAGCCCAAGAGACGGCTTCTTGGGTTGTCGGCAATAGGCAATCAAAC
>DAOTZN010000173.1:0-5726 GCA_034434095.1 Anaerolineales bacterium | reverse complement strand
CCCTGATGGTACGGGGCGCGTTGGCTGGCAATTGCGCTGGTTGGCGAAGGAATCTTGCTCGTCCGCCCTGCCGCTAACCTTAGCCGTTAGGTAGTTGGGTAGTTAGGTAGTTGGGTAGTTAGGTAGTTGGTTAGTTAGATAGTTGGGTAGTTAGGTAGTTGGGTAGTTAGGTAGTTAGGTAGTTGGGTGGTCAGCAAGTAGCGGTCAGCGGTCAGCGGACAGCAAACGCCTGCAACCTGTTACCTGTTACCTGTCACCTAACGCCTGCCTCTTGCATTTGGTTTGTGGGTGTGCTATGCTTTGCTTATCGCCATGTTATTAGTAAGGTGTTTTTGTGTGCCGCCAGATAGCCGGATGTGGGAGTACGATATCGAATTACAACGCCCCGATGTGTTGGGAAGTTAACCATGCAGGCCCAAAAGAAAAACATGAGTGAAAAACTCCGTCTCGATTTGTTGTTGCTGACGCATAACTTAACGTCCAGCCGTGCGAAAGCGCAGGCGCTCATCATGGCTGGGCAAGTGCGCGTGGATGGGCAGGTAATCATTAAACCGGCCACCAAAGTATCTTCCCAGGCCGAGATAACCATTGACCAGGGAGAGCGCTTTGTATCACGCGGGGGGGAGAAATTGCAGGCTGCGTTGGAGTGTTTTCCTATTCAGGTCCTGGGGCGGATATGTGCCGATGTGGGCGCGTCTACCGGCGGCTTTACCGATTGCTTGTTGCAGCATGGCGCCTCCAAAGTGTACGCTATTGATGTTGGCAAAGGCATCCTGGATTGGAAATTGCGCAACGACCCGCGCGTGGTGGTGATGGAAAGCACCAATGCCCGTTATGTGACCACTCTGCCGGAGCCGGTCTCGTTGGTGACGATGGACGCTTCTTTCATCTCGCTGAAGGTCCTGCTGCCGGTAGTGCGCGGTTGGTTTGACGAGGCGCAGGTGGGAGAGGGTGTCTTTCTTGCCAAGCCCCAGTTTGAGGCCGGGCGGCGGGAAGTGGGGCGCGGTAAAGGGGTCATCCGTGATCCTGAAGTTCATCGCCGGGTACTGCTGGAAGTGCTGACCTTCGCACAACAGCACGGCTTTGTGGTGCGCGGTGTGGCGCGCTCACCGGTGCGCGGGCCAAAGGGGAATGTGGAATTCCTGGTCTGGGTGGCAACGCAAGGGGAACCGGCTCCTGAGACGCAAATCGCGCAATGGGTGGATGATGTAGTGGAGTAGTTTGACTTCATCGCAGAAATGAACCGTTGTTCATGTGTCAAGGAGGTTCTCATGTTTTCCCTTCAACGTCAGTACGTTTTCGTATTGTGGTTACTGGCAGTGGTTGCGCTGGGTGGCGTGCTGGTTGCCAGGGCTGATACAGGGCCACTTTTTGAGGAAGTTGCAACGCAGCCGAATGCACCGTTGGACATGGCGGTGAGTCGTCAACGCCTGGTGCGCGCTCATCCTCAAGTGCTTGCATCGCTACTTGCTGGCGATACCTTTGTGCTGGACTTGTGGCCGGATGTCCGCTACGAGTGGCAGATTATGCACGTTGAAGCCGAGCCTTTCGGCAAGCGCGTGTGGAGCGGCCGGCTAGATGGTTTTCCATACGGGCAGGCCTTGTTCGTCTTTGATGGTACTTTCTTGACGGCACATATCAATACCGGTCAGCGCGTGTTTCAAGTGCGCCCCTGGCAAAACGGCCTGTACTTGATTGAAGAAATCGATCAACGCCGCTATCCTCAGGAATTGCCTCCCCTGCTGCCCGGCGAGCAATCGCTGGGTGAAGCGTTCTCCTTGGGCAATGGCGTTTCTCCAGGCGGCCCGTTTGCCCCTTTAGCGGATGACGGCTCCCAAATTGACGTGATGGTACTGTACACGCCGGCGGCCCGTGCTGCTGTTGGCGGAGTGTCACAAGTTGAAGCCTTGATTAACCTGGCGGTTGCCGAGACCAATCAAGCCTACCAGAACAGCGGCGTGGCCCCGCGTCTCAATTTGGTTCACATGCAGGAAGTTGCTTACGCCGAATCGGGCAGTTTCTCAACCGACTTATCCCGTTTGCAGGGTACATCAGATGGATACATGGATGCCATTCACGGTTGGCGGGACACTTACCATGCCGACCTGGTCAGCCTGATTATCGAAGACACCCAATATTGCGGTCTGGGGTATTTTATGAGTTCTGCCAGTTCGGCCTTTGCTTCTTGGGGGTTCACTGTTGTGGCGCGCACTTGTGCCACCGGTTACTACAGTTTTGGGCATGAATTGGGTCACAACATGGGGTTGCAGCATGATTGGTACGTGGATGATGCTACCTATCAGTACACCTACAGTCATGGCTATCTGAACGTAGGTGGTGGTTGGCGTACCATCATGTCCTATAATTCCGAGTGTTCTGATTCCGGCACTTACTGCACACGCTTGCAATATTTCTCGAACCCCAATACCACCTACAACGGCGCTGCGATGGGGGTATCGGTCGGTACGAATACCAACTGCGTGGCCGGTGACCTGGGACATCCTGCTTGTGATGCCGAAGCGTATCATGTCTTGAATAACAATGCCTATACCGTAGCGAATTTCAGAGTGGCTGGCGGTACGTCAACTCCTACTAACACGCCTATTCCTTCTCCTACGGCATCCCCTCCGCCCACGATGACACCCTCGCCTACGACACCACCCTCGACTCCCGTGCCTACCATGTTCTCGGTTTACCTGCCGTTGGTACGTAAAGATGCCCCTCCCACCCCTACGCTTACGCCTTCGCCTACCTTAACACCGGTGCCTACGCCTTCTCAATTTGCCCTACAGGTCATTGACCTGGCCAATCAGGAGCGGCAAAACGCCGGATGTGCACCGCTTACGGTGGATAATCGTTTGATGGCGGCTGCCCAGGCGCACAGCGAAGACATGGCACTTAACGATTTCTTCTCGCATACCAGTCTGGACGGTACGGAATTTTGGGAACGCATCCTGGCGCAGGGGTATAACTTCTCTATTGCCGGAGAAAACATTGCCGCCGGTTATCCCACCCCCCAGGATGTCATGGATGGCTGGATGAATAGCCAGGGACATCGCGATAACATCCTCAACTGCGGCTACCAGGATATTGGCGTAGGTTACTACTACCTGGCAAATGACACCGGTAGTGTCAACTACTACCACTACTGGACGATGAATTTGGCCGCGCCGTAGGGTAGGGCGACTTACCGGGTTGCTCCTGCGCGGGGCAAGGCGCCAAGGGCTTATGCTATAATCCTGCGGATAAAGGAAATGGTTCAGAAATTCAAGGTAACTTCACCTCTCTTATGCCATTGGAAGGCCATAAACGCGGGAAGGAGCGTTTTGTGAATAGGATTTATCAGCACTCTTGCGAGAAAATGCCAGAATTGCCCGATGAAAGCGTGGCGTTAACGGTAACTTCACCCCCCTACTGGAATGCGGTTGATTATGACCTACACGCCGACGATAACACGCAGTACTATCGCACCAGGGCGTATGCACAGGGATTTAAAGCCTATGATGAATATCTCGATTGGCTGGAAAGCATCTTTGATGAGGTCTTGCGGGTAACAAAGCCGGGAGGCTATTGTGCTGTAGTGATCGGAACCGTGCTTCTGAAGGGAGATCTGTATCCTATTCCTTTTGATTTTACAAATCGCCTGACGCATCATGGCTGGCGATTTTATCAGGATATTGTGTGGCATAAGTGTACCGCCGGGGTCAAGCGGGCTGGCGTGAGCATTCAGAAACCTTATCCGGGGTATTTTTATCCCAACATCATGCACGAATACATACTCCTATTTCAAAAACCCGGCCCAAAGATTTACGTCGGGCGTTCGGATGAGGAGAAAGAACAGGCCTGCTATCCCATTGGACGTGTGTTTACGATGGATATTGCCAACAGCATTTGGCATATTGCCCCCGTGCCGCCAAATACGATAGACCACCCTGCACCGTATCCTGAAGAACTCCCTCACCGCTTGATTTCCCTCTACTCGTATCCTGGAGATCTGGTACTCGACCCCTTTGCTGGTTCCGGGCAGACGCTCAAGGTAGCCCATCACCTAGGCAGGGCTTACGTGGGGTATGAGATCATCGAGAAATATGCCGAATTGGCAAAACAGCGTATTCAAGAGCCATTGGCTTTGCGAGAAGAGCAGCTAATTGCTGTATTTGATAAGATTCATTTGGATACTCCTATCGCGACAAAGAAAATGGGAGAAGCACAGCAAATGGCTTTGTTTGATGCGCGAGGGGAGGATAACGATGGATAATGTGGGTAAATTCATTTGTCGAGTCGCTGAAATCGGACAAGAACATCCATCTATCCCTAATCTGAAAGGGATAGAACCCTTTGAACATTACTTTAGTGGTGACAGATTGGATGAGCAGGCTTTAGACAAGCGTGACGGATCTTGTACGCGTCGAGAAATTCTAGCGCGCTTCTTGTTGTTGAGCGCTGTCCTTGACCAGGGACCGGATATTGTGGGTTTGAGGCAATATTTGGCGCGAGTGCTGAATTCTCTGTACCGCGGGGAAGTTCGTATTTTGCACAAACCCCTTTCCTTTTTCCAAGAATTGGGCATATCGATTGATAAGATTTTGGATGAACACGATGCGGTAAAGGCTGTGCGTGCTGAGAATTGGGCACGGGAGAATCTGTCGAATCCAAACCGTTATCGGCTGTTTATGGATAACGCTTCTCAAGCTCTGGGGTATGCGATTTTTCGTTGGGGAGTTCCTTTAGCCTTGCCACACCTTTTGGAAAGAGACGCTTTACGTGAATCACCCGATGGCGAATGTTCTCCTACCTTATTGTTGGATTATCTGGAAGGCTATGATTCTGCTCAAAAAGCAGCTGAGTTTGTCAAAAGTCATTCTCGTTATGGGTTGGGAAAGGCGATTGGTAACAAAGCGGCACATCTTTTCATAAAGTGGTTGGTGACTGGTTTTTCCTTAATGCGTAGGCAAGATGTTTCTTGGCAAGGCCTGGCCTATGAAGTGCCGTACGATTCTAATGTAGGGCGGGTTCTTTGGCGTACAGGCTATCTACTTCATTGGGCGGACGAGAAAGCATATCGGAGTAAAAAGGTGCTACAACCTGGGAGCGGAAAGGGAGGCGCTACTTATCTACGGGTTACGAATATCCGAGGCATGACATCAGAAGTGCCATTGGCCGAGCCAATCCAGAAAGCATATCAGAAGATTTGTACCGATCATCTGAAGACTCACAAGAAAGTGCCTAAAAAAGTAGAGATTCAACGTATTCAACATGCCTATCTTCTAGATGCTGGTGGTTTTTCTGCTGGGGATTTTGATGATGGCTTGATTTATGTGGGAACTAAATTTTGTTTCAATCACGCTAAACCTCTTTGTAAAGAATGTCCTGTGAGTGATGCGTGTATTGGTTACAAAAATAATCGTCAGTTGATTGAAAATTATCGCACCTGAACATTTGCCGCAAATTTGAGTTTGTAGCGTTTTATTGCTGCCTCGCCCACTATCTGCGCGGGGCGGTTCCAGAGGCTTATAATCCTGCCGACAACGGGTAAATCCTCCTATTGCGGCAAAGAAGACGGAAAAAGCACCGCGAACATTCCCCAAAATCATAAACGCGCAAAAGTAATTACCTGCCTGGTTGGCATAGATCATAAATTTCAGCAAACTGAAGTACCGCCGACCTACCTGTGCCACTTGTGCCACCTGTGCCATGTAATGGTATGTAATGGTACGCAGTGGTAT
>DAOTZN010000172.1:0-11698 GCA_034434095.1 Anaerolineales bacterium | reverse complement strand
CGTGAAACGGTTGGAGCACCTTGGTTTTCAGGTTTCACTCCAACAAATGCCAGCCCCTCTCGCTGCCTAGTTTATTTTCAGATCAGATACTGACGAGACTTGTGAAAAACTCTCCATGTCTCTGTGGGAGAGCAATCCGTTCACATTCCCCAAGTGGACTTTCCTGAAATAGGTCGCGGCAGTCATAAACTGGAGTCTGGCGAAACCGGCGGATAGCCGATCCACAGATGGAGGCAGATTACGCAGATTTTTAAATTACTCTTTGGCGAAAACCCATAGCGACCAAATAAAAAAAACGGCACACGTATCTTGTGTGCCGTTTTGTATTGGTCTGAGTGTAGGTTAGGCTTCGCCTTCGGTGTCTTCAGCAACCTCGGTGGCTTCGGTTTCAGGGGCGCTGGCTTCTGGTTGTTTTTCTTCAGGCGCTTGGTTTTCCGATTCTTCGGTGTAGGTCTCTAAGTCGGAAATTTCTTCGGCCAGATCGATTTTCCAGTCCAGGTCAGCATAGGCAGCGGAATCAACCTTGCGAATGGAAAGCCCAATGCGGCGACGGTCAGTGTCAATTTTGATGATGCGCAGCGTGACCTCGTCACCTTCTTTGACGACTTCCTTGGGATGATTGATGCGTTCTTCGCTCAACTCGGAAATGTGAATCAGACCTTCCAGGTCTTCATCTTCTTCAATGCGGGCGAAGGCACCGAATTTTGTCAGGTGAGTAATGGTACCCTTAACCAATTGACCGACGCGATATTGCTTGGCTTTACGCACCCAGGGATCTTCCTGCAACTGACGCATGGAAAGCCCGATGCGACGGCGTTCTTCGTCTATGCTGATGATTTTAACTTCAACTTCATCACCGATCTTGAGGGCTTCTTTGGGATGTTTGATGCGATCCCAGGAAATTTCAGAGATATGCACCAAGCCATCCGCGCCATCAATGTTGACAAAAGCACCGAAGTCAGCCAGGCTGGTCACGCGACCGGTGCGAATTTCTCCTACAGAGAGTTCGTCTAGCAAACGATCTTTGAGTACTTCACGAGTTTCTTTGAGGGCAGCCCGTTCTGAAAGAATCAAGCGGCGGCGGCTGCGATCCACTTCGATAACAACAACGCTAATTTCTTCGCCGATCATTTCTGCCCAGCGTTCTTCCGGGGTACCTCCACCGGCTTGACTGCGACGTACAACACTGACCTGTGAGGCAGGCACAAACCCACGCAAGGTTTTCATTGGAACCAATAAGCCGCCCTTGTTGTATCCGGAGATGGTGCCCTGGTAGATTTCGCCCGAATCGCGCAGGCCTTCTACCCAGGTCCAATCTTCTTCTTCGCGGGCGCGCAAATAAGAGAGTACCACGTTGCCATTTTGATCTTCAGGTTTGACAACGTATACCGGAATTTCTGCACCAACAACAAATTGGGCACGTTCTTCTTCGGGAATACGCTCCCACTCCCGATTAGATAGAATTCCTTCGGATTTTGTTCCAATGCTTACCAGGATTTCATCACCGTTGATATTGGCGATGACTCCCTTTCGAATTTCACCCTGACGAGGAAATTCAATATCGACATCTTCCTGCTTGAGCAGGTCTTCCATTGAGTCTAGTTGCGTGTAGTCTGTGTGTTCTTCGAATACCTCATGTTGTTGCTGTTGATTGGCCAGTGAATGATTTGCTTCCATAGTATTTTTGGTAAACTCCCGTTTATTAAGTATGAATGACATTATACGTTAGAAAATGAAAATTGGCAACCTTTTATTGACATAAGATAAGGGGTATGGTATTATGCGCTCTACTTACAATCTATGCCCCTAACGGCACTCTTATCCAGAGAGGTGGAGGGACCGGCCCGATGAAGCCTCGGCAACCTGTATGAAAGTACAAGGTGCCAATTCCGGCAGACGGATGTTCTGGAAGATGAGAGGGCAGCCGTGTTTGCACGCTGATTGCCCTTTCTTTTCCTGAAGGGGCAATTTTTTTTTTTGGAGGCTATGTATGAGTACAACGTTTATGACTTCTCCCTCTTTGTTGTTTACTTCCGAATCGGTAACGGAAGGACACCCGGATAAAATGTGCGATCAAATCAGTGATGCGGTGTTGGATGCTTGCCTGGAGCAAGACCCCAATTCTCGTGTGGCTTGTGAAGTCGCTACAAAAACGGGTTATGTCATGTTGCTGGGTGAGATTACCACCAAGGCGTTTGTCAATTTTGATGAATTGGCCCGCAAAGTGATAACGGAAATTGGCTATGATCGTGCAAAGAAGGGTTTTGATGGCAATACATGTGGTGTGCTTTCGGCCATTGCCAGCCAAAGCCCTGATATTGCTATGGGTGTCAATAAAGCCCTGGAAGCCAAAAGCGGTGAGATGACCGAAGCCGAAATCGAAGCCATTGGTGCAGGCGACCAGGGCATGATGTTCGGTTTTGCTTGTGATGAGACGCCGACCTTGATGCCTATGCCCATCTACCTGGCGCATAAACTGACACGCCGGCTGACCGAGGTGCGCAAAAATGGCACCCTGGAGTGGCTGCGCCCGGATGGCAAGAGCCAGGTGACGGTGGAATACAGTTACGGGAAGCCCAAGCGCATTGACACCGTGCTAATTTCTACGCAACACGCGCCGGAAATCTCTAACGAAGAAATTCGTGCCGCGATTATCGAACACGTAATTACCCCCGTGTTGCCGGCCGATATGGTGGATGATGATTTGAAAATCTATGTTAACCCGACCGGACGCTTTGTTATCGGTGGCCCGATGGGTGACGCCGGTTTAACCGGGCGTAAAATCATCGTGGATACCTACGGCGGTATGGGGCGACATGGTGGTGGTGCCTTCAGCGGGAAAGATCCGACAAAGGTGGATCGCTCTGGTGCTTACGCTGCTCGCTGGGTGGCGAAAAATGTCGTGGCTGCTGGTCTGGCCACACGTTGTGAAATTCAGGTGGCGTATGCGATTGGTGTGGCGCGCCCCTTGAGTGTCAATGTGGAAACCTTTGGCACTGGGAAAATCTCCGATGAGCAGATTGCAGCCTTGATTGCCGAACATTTCGATTTGCGCCCTGGTGCAATCATTCGCGATCTGGATTTGCGGCGACCCATTTACCGGCAGGTAGCGGCTTACGGGCATTTTGGACGTGATGATCTGGATTTACCCTGGGAGCGTACAAATAAGGCCGAAGCATTGAGACAAGCGGCAGCACTTACCGTGGCTGCCTGATGCAAATAACACGGCGGGAGGTGACAACCTCCCGCCGTGTTGTTTTAATCCACGCCTATTCTAGAGACTCAGTTATTGGAGGAGTTTGGAAAACTCCTTGATGACCTTAGGTTTGGGTTTGTAACCGGTCATGCGATGTTTTGGGGTGCCGTCGATAAAGAGCATCAGCGTTGGTACGCCCATTACCTGATACTGCATGGGAATGTCGGGGTTGGTGTCTATATCGACTTTGACAACCTTGACCTTATCCTGCCACTCAACAGCCAGTTCTTCAACGATGGGGTCAAGCATCTTACAGGGGCCGCACCAAGTAGCAGTGAAATCCACCAGCACAGGTTGGCTGGCGTTCAATACTTCTTGTTCAAAATCATCTTGGGTAACGTGTGAAAATGACATATAACTAGCCTCCGAACAATTTTTAAAGAAACCACAAGGTAATCATGTAATAACCCAAGGGGGCAGCCCACAACCATGAATCAATGCGATCCCACATGCCGCCATGGCCTGGGAGTAGATGGCTGGAATCTTTGACATTAAATTGGCGTTTGAACAAACTTTCTGTCAGGTCACCTAGAGGGGTAATCACGGCAAGTATTGCGCCCAACAAAAGGCCATGCCAGGGGAGTATGGTGTCGTTTAGGTGAAGCCAGGGACCGTACAAACTAGCCAGCAGGTAACCTCCAGCAATGCCTCCGAGTATGCCGCCTAAATAACCTTCCCAGGTTTTTTTGGGGCTAATGTTTGGGCTAAGTTGGTGTTTTCCAAAATTTTTTCCTACACCATAAGCAACGCTATCGGCAATCCATACGGCCGGCAAGACAAGCAAGAGCCACCAATCTCCTCCCGGCAGGTTACGTAGTCGGATCAAATAGGCGGCCAAATAACCGAAATAGACGCTTCCGGCTAGTATGATGGAAAACTCGGTTGCAGATTGAGATGCGCCGTGTTCATAGCGCCATAACTGTACCAGCGCACCGACGAAAATGGTGAGTAACAACACAGGGGCATCAGAATCTGAGAAACCATGGGCCAGAGCAAGCGCAACGGCACCAACAACTAAGATGATGGTGGACGTGTGGAATCCCCCGGTACGAAATAGTGCGACGTACTCACGTCCTGCCAGACTGACAATGAGCGCGACTAATAACGCAAAGGGGATTTGTCCCCAAAAAATTGCTGCTAGCCCAATGGGGAGCAATATCAAAGCAACAAGGACTCGTTGACCGAACATAATTTTCAGGATGAGGTGTAAATTTTTCCAAAGCGTCGGTCGCGCTGAGCATACTCTTCGAGTGCTTTGCGTAATTCTTCTTTATCAAAATCTGGCCAGTAGGTAGGTGTAACATACCATTCGGAATAAGCCGATTGCCAGATTAAGAAGTTGCTGATGCGCAATTCACCAGAAGTACGAATGATTAAATCTGGGTCGGGGATGCCAGCAGTGTATAAATAGTGGCTGATGAGTTCAGGAGTGACTTCCTCAGCAGGTATCCTATCGGCAATGATGCCTTGCACGGCATGAACAATTTCGTCGCGCCCTCCGTAATTGAAGGCTACATTCAGCACAAGGCGATCGTTATGCTGCGTTATTTCGATGGCTTTTCGCACTTTCTTTTGTAAAGAAGGTTTCAGGTGTTCCAGACGTCCGATGTGGCGCAATTGTACTCCCTGCTTGTGCAACTCTTCCAGTTCGCGATCAATAACGTCTTCTAAAATGCGCATCAAGCCGCGAATCTCAGATTTTGGACGTCCCCAATTTTCTGTGGAAAAAGCGTAAATGGTCAGGTACTTGATTCCAAATTCTACACAAGCAGTGATAATACGACGCAGATTTTCCGTACCGGCACGGTGTCCAGCAAGCCGGGGTAGGCCACGCAATTGCGCCCAACGACCGTTGCCATCCATGATGATGGCAACATGCTGTGGGATTTTGTCAGGAGAAGGAGAAAGGGTCATAGATATTCTGGGTGGAGGCCTGCCCATTGCATGATGTCACGCCTCAAATAGAGCAAGCCTCCCGAGAGAAAGGAAAAGTTACTCTTCTAAAATTTCTTTTTCTTTACGATTAGCAATGGCTTCCAAGACCTCGATGTGTTCATCGGTTAGTTTTTGGATTTCTTTTTCGCCGCGTTCGCGTTCGTCTTCAGAGATAAGTTTTTCTTGTTCGTACTCTTTTAACTCTTTTATTGTATCGCGACGAATGTTGCGAATAGCGATGCGCCCTTCTTCAACGCGGTGGTGTACCATGCGCACCAATTCTTTACGGCGCTCTTCGGTCAGTATTGGGAGGTTGATGCGCACACTTTTACCATCATTAATGGGCATAATGCCCAGGTCTGAGGCCTGGATAGCCTTGGCGATCGCATTCAAAGTCGAACTATCAAAAGGGCGAATTAACAATGAGCGCGGCTCTGGCACACTGATAGATGCCAGTTGTTGTAGAGGAACCATAGATCCATAATATTCTACAGTAATTCGCTCTACCAGGGCAGGATTAGCACGGCCAGTGCGAATGCTGGCCAAGTCTTCTTCCAGTACCTTTACTGCACCTTGCATACGTGACTTGGCACTTTTGTAGATATCTTTGAGCATACTTACCTCCACGTTGATGACAAATGAGTGTTGGAAATTTTCCACCCATGATGTGACACAGGGGTGGGGTGCTAAGAACTTTCTATAAGGATACTCGAAAATTGAAATAGCGCAAAGGGCAAAATAGCAAAGGTAGATAATCTTACCACCTTTACCATTAGATGACGTGTAGCAATCCCCCAAATTTCACCGAGGTTCTCAGCCCTCGTCTGATGATTTGTTTGACACCAACGTTCCTACAGGTGCACCATAGAGAGCATCGCGCAAATCGTTTTCGTTCCACAAATTTAAGACTAAAATGGGCAGATTATTGTCCATGCATAACGAAATAGCAGTGCTATCCATAACTTGTAAGCGGCGATTAATCGTTTCGATGTAAGAAAGATAGGGAAAATGCTGAGCGTTAGGATTTTTGTTGGGGTCAGAATCGTAAACCCCGTCCACTTTAGTGGCTTTGATAAGCACATCGGCGCCGATTTCCATCGCTCGTAGCGCGGCCGCGGTGTCGGTGGAAAAATAAGGAATACCAGTACCACCACCAAAAATTACCACTCTTCCTTTTTCAAGATGCCGGATAGCGCGTCGACGAATATAGGGCTCGGCGACCTGACGCATTTCGATTGCGGTTTGCACGCGTACCACCAGCCCTGTACGTTCCATGGCGTCCATCAATGCCATGGCATTCATTGCCGTGGCAAGCATACCCATGTAGTCGGCGGTGGCGCGATCCATGCCACGTTCTAACCCAATACGCCCGCGCCAGATATTCCCCGCACCGATAACGATCGCAACGTCAATATCCATTTCTCGGATTTCACGGACCCGTGAGGCCAGTTCCTCCGCCTTGGTGGGATCAATGCCGAAGCCTTCTGGGGCTGCCAGGGCCTCACCACTTAATTTGAGTAATACACGACGATATTTTGGGGTTTTCTGCATGACCGATTTCTCCTTGAGAATATTGAGAAAAAAGCCAACCCGTTAGGGTTGGCTTTTTCCCTTACTCGGCGCTACTTTGTTCACCAAGTGTCCAGCGGACAAAGCGGCGTACGATAATATTTTCTCCAAGCGCTACAACCGCCTCGTTGATCATGTCGTGAATAGTAACTTTGTCATCTCGAATGGATGTTTGATTTAGCAAGCAGACCTCGTCTTTGAATTTCTTGAGTCGACCTTCTACGATGCGATCCACTACGCTTTCGGGTTTGCCTTCATCGAGTGCTTGTTTACGTGCAATTGCGCGCTCGTGTTCGAGTACATCGGCAGGGATATCGTCACTGCTAATGTATTGGGGTGCCATGGCGGCAATTTGCAGCGCGATTTCATGTGCCAGAGTGCGAAATGTTTCAGACCGCGCCACAAAATCGGTCTCGCAATTCAACTCCACCATAACGCCGACGCGCCCATTGCCGTGGGAATACATTTCAATCACGCCGTCAGAAGCCTCGCGTGTAGAGCGCTTGGCCGCCTTGGCCAACCCTTTTTCGCGTAAAACATCTACTGCTTTGTCAAAATCGCCGTTTGCTTGTTCCAGGGCTTTGCGACAGTCTAGAATGCCTGCACCAGTGGCGGCACGTAGTTCTTTAACTTGTTCAGTGCTAATTGCCATAGTTGTACAACCTCTTTTCTAAAAAAGTATTCTCATTGATATACGACCAATTTGCGTAACTGCCTACCCGGTTTTCCAAATCATTCGCAGGTGTTGCTAAGCACGAGCGTCTTTTTGGCAAACGTATCGCCACGCTCTGCCTGACAATGCCACACAGGTAGGCAGTTGCCAATTTGCTTTGAAAGCACAAAATCAGGGTGTGCACAAATGGGCACACCCTGAAAAAATTTTAGTCCTCGATATCTTTGTCAATATCTGTGTCTTCGTCTTCGTCTTCGTCCACGTCGTCTTGCTTTCGCATAGAGCGAATCTTGCGTAATGTTTCCTCACCGAATAGATCTTCGTCGCTCAGGTCTTCATATCTATCCATAATGTGCAAGTCACGCTCTCTGCTTTCGTTGGCTTCGTCGATTTTTTCAGCGGCTTCTTTTTCCATCATGTTGCGACCATCTATTACCGCATCGGCAATCTTGCCGACAATTAATTTGATCGCGCGAATAGCATCATCATTGGAAGGAATGACGTAGTCTATATTGCTGGGATCACAATTTGTGTCCACCATGGCCACAATGGGGATGTTGAGCAAGTTGGCTTCGTGGATAGCCGTTTCTTCGCGGCTAATATCTACGACGAAGACCATATCGGGCAGTTTGTTCATGTTACGAATGCCGCCCAGGCGCATTTCTAGTTTTTCCATCTTGCGTTCGAGCAATAGGGCTTCTTTTTTGGTTATTTTGGCAAAGTCGCCCTTATCACGCATCTGCTCCAGACGTTCAAGTTCGCGCACGCGTTGGCTGATGGTGCGCCAGTTTGTTAACATGCCACCTAGCCAGCGATCTACCACATAGGGCATACCGCAGCGAATTGCTTCCATCTGAACAGTATCTTGCGCCTGGCGCTTCGTACCCACAAATAAAATTGTTCCCCCGCGTGCTGCGGTTTCTCGCACTGCAAAATAGGCTTCATCTAAAGCCTTTACCGTTTTTTGCAGGTCGATAATGTGAATGTGGTTACGTTCGGTAAAAATGTAAGGCTTCATCTGTGGGTGCCATTTATGGGTACGATGACCAAAATGCACCCCGCTCTCGAGGAGCGCTTTCATAGATACTACGGGCATTTTTATACTCCTTGCGTTTATCCTCCACCTTCATCTTTCCCGAACGGCACCGGCATAACCGGCACGCACCGTTGGGTCAGAAGGTGTGTGGTTTGGAATGTGCCGGCTTTTCTCCACCGGCTGGAGACATAGTTGCTCCCGCCATAGGCGGGAGTGAGCGCAGTATATCATGTCTTTTGTAATTCGTCCAGAAAACGACGCATTACGCAGAAAGTGTACCTTA
Organism: Anaerolineales bacterium; assembly: GCA_034434095.1. Lineage (GTDB taxonomy): Bacteria > Chloroflexota > Anaerolineae > Anaerolineales > DRKV01 > DRKV01. The sequence goes on along the minus strand of DAOTZN010000172.1, from coordinate 2,946 downwards.
TAAGGTGGCAATGATTCAAACTGGAGTTTGGCGAAACCGGCAGGTAGTCGAAATAAAATTCCATCTCCGGCGAAGACCCACGTAAATCTGCGGTCAATAAACAACACTGGAGTTCATGAATTTCCGTCAGCGTTTGAATTATCCCCTAAGAAGAGAATCGGTGTGAATGATGTTGTCTCTGCCCCCGGATAATGATGCCTGTTTCTGATGCCCAATGGTGGGTTACATTAAACCCAATTTGGGTCGATATTGTAGCGCTTCAGCTACATGTACTGCTGTGATGTGTTCCTCCTCAGCGAGGTCTGCAATGGTGCGTGCCAGTTTGAGCACCCGATGATAGGCGCGTGCTGAGAGTTGCATTTGTTGCATGGCAGAGCGCATGAGCGCCTGCCCTTTTTCGTCCAAACGGCAAAAACGATGCACTTCAGCCGGGCGCATTTCGGCATTTGACGTGATTTCCAGGCCGTCAAAGCGTTCCCTTTGCCGTTGACGTGCGACAGTAACGCGCTGACGCACGACTGCAGAAGGCTCCCCTTTTCGGTTGTAACTCAGTTTTTCATAGGGCACGCGCGGCACTTCTATGTGAATATCAATGCGATCCAACAATGGGCCGGAAATACGCTTTTGATAATTTGTTACCGCACTGGAAGAACACGTACAAGCCCGGACTGGGTCACCATAATACCCACAGGGACAGGGATTCATCGCGGCTACCAGCATGAAATTCGATGGAAATGTCAGCGTGCCTTGGGCGCGGCTGATGGTGACCATTTTGTCTTCCATCGGCTGACGTAATACCTCCAACGTACGCGCCCCAAATTCCGGCAATTCGTCTAAAAAGAGTACACCGCGATGAGCCAGCGAGATTTCCCCTGGATGTGGCCAGTTCCCACCCCCTACCAACCCGGCGTGGCTGATGGTGTGATGAGGGGCGCGAAATGGTCGCACGCGTATTAAGGGCAAATCGGCAGGCAATTGATCGGCTACCGAATAAATACGGGTGACATCTAGCGCTTCGTCAATTTCCATGGGGGGCATGATGCCAGGCAATGCACGCGCCAGTAAGGTCTTTCCCGCTCCCGGTGGACCAATCATCAGCAGGTTGTGCCCACCGGCTGCGGCCACTTCCAACGCTCGTTTGACATGTTCTTGTCCTTTCACGTCCTGGAAGTCGGTGGGTGGTGAAGCAGGAATGGCTTCTATATCTATTGGGTTTTGAGGTGTAAGTGCTCGTTGACCACTGAGATGGGCATAAAGGTCGGTCAGCGTGGGAACGGGGTAAACTTCAATATCCGGCACCAGGGCGGCTTCGGGGGCGTCACAAGCCGGCACGAACAGACGACGCAACCCCTGTTGGCGAGCGACGGCGGCCATAGGTAATACGCCACGTACATGGCGCAACGAGCCATCCAATGAAAGTTCTCCCATCAGGAGTGCCCCATCTACGGAGTGCGGTGGAATTTGTCCGGTGGCAATCAGGATACCTACGGCCATAGGCAGATCGTATGCCGGGCCTTCTTTTCGTACCGATGCCGGAGCCAGGTTAATCACCATGCGCTGGCGCGGAAAAAACAGACCACTGTTGCGAATAGCGGTCTGCACTCGTTCGCGACTTTCTTGCACCGCCGTGTCCGGCAACCCTACCAGGGTAATGCCGGGCAATCCGTTGCTTGTATCTACTTCAACGTCTACTAATATGCCATCTAGTCCCCAGATAGCGCAGGATTGTACATTTGCTAGCATTAAACATCTACACTGGTGGTGGTGACAATGTTTTGACGGGCCTGCATAAGTAAATCTTCCACTTTGTGCCGCTCATTTCCTTTGAATAGCGCTATTCCAATGTGCAGGTCAAAATGGACGGCCTGTTGTTTTTGTAAATTTTGGCCGAGCAGATTGGCTTGCAAGCGTGCCAGCAGGCCTTCGCGATTCTGTTCATCTACGTCAATGGCTAGTATGGCAAATTCATCCCCATTGATGCGTGCCAAAATATCTGATGAACGAAAAGTACGGCGTAACAATTCCGCAACGTACACTAACACTTTATCACCGACATCCCGTCCGAACTGTTTGTTGATGGTGTTCATGTGTACGATGTCTGCCACAATGAGTACGAATTTGCGCTCGGTACGGCGTGCAAGTTGCATGTGTTGTTGCACCAGCGCCTCGAAACCATTGGCATTGTACAGTCTTGTGAGTTCATCCAGCATTGACAGACGGCGCATGGTATCCAGCATGTGCTGCCGTTCAATAGCGTATCTCAGTGAGCGTACCAATAATTGCCCGGTGACTTTATCCTTGACCAGATAATCTTGTGCCCCCTGTCTCATTATCTGCAGGGACAGTTCGTAATCATCATCGTTAGCCAAGACAACAATAGGTATGGATGGGTGCTTATTGTGAAAATGGGCAAAGGCTTCCAAGGGGTTTCCCTTTTGGCTCAAGGAGGCCATGTCTAATACCAGGGTATCGTAAGTTTCTGTGTTTAGTGCTTTTTCCGCTTCTTCTATAGAAGAGATATGATTTATCGAAATTTCTCCTACGTAGGCTTGTTTTAAAGCCCGATGCATCAAGCGTACAAAACTGGGGTTTTGTTCAAGCATTAAAACTTTGAGTCGTTGACCATTCATGGAGGATTCCAAAATTATAGAACCGAATAGGGAATTACATCCTTGAGAAGCAAGCACGAATGATTGTATATTCTGGCATATAACAAAAAATTTTCTGCTAACGGTATTGCAAAGTTATGATAGGCGTGTGACGAAGGCGCGGTATAATCTCAACACTTTTATTTTGATTTTACCCTCTGCGAAATCGGTTTCACAAAGGCCACGCTTATAAAAAAACAGGAGGTTTTTCGATGGCATTGCCCAGGTTTGCATATTTTGAAAATCACATTGTCCCTTATAGCGAAGCCCACATTGGCGTTGCTACTCATGCCTTTAA
>DAOTZN010000171.1:0-26847 GCA_034434095.1 Anaerolineales bacterium | reverse complement strand
TGCGCGTGCGTAACTACACCCCTATTGAGACAGCAACCCCCACACTCACACTCACCCCACTACTCGGCGAAACTCGGCAACCACCTCCCCCCCCTACCGCAACGGTCATGCCACCAACAACCACACCTTTGCCCCAAAATCCGGCTGCATTGACCTTTCCCGACCTGCTACACACTATTAAAATAGGCGGGCTCAGTGTATTGAGTTTTTTCATTCTGGCAATCATCTATCACCTTCTACAGCAACGTTTTTCTTGAAATCCCCATGTCTTCTCAACCCCTTACCTCGCCATTTCTCATCGTTGGCCTGGGAAATCCAGGCCGAAAATACCAGAACACCCGTCACAATGCCGGCTTCATATTGCTAAACGCTCTGGCAAAAGAAATGGGCATCACCTTTTCTCGGGTACAGTCTAAGGCGCTGATAACACAAGGCCTTTTGGAAGGCCGAAAGATCATCCTTGCCAAACCACAAACTTACATGAACCTATCTGGCCAGGCTGTTAGTTCGTTGATGAAATTTTACAAACTTCCACCCGAAGCCTTGCTAGTTGCCTATGACGACGTCGACCTGCCCTTTGGGGTTATACGCCTGCGCCCCAAAGGCGGTGCAGGCGGCCATAAAGGCATGATATCCATCATCCAACACCTGGGCACACAGGATTTTCCCCGCCTGCGCATTGGCATAGACCGTCCCCCAGGCCAAATGGATGCCGCCGCTTACGTACTACAAAATTACTCCTCAGATGAACTCGAAGCCCTATCCGAAACCCTGGCGCGCGGCATACAGGCCATCCGCTTGTTCGTCACCCAGGGGTTGGACGCCGCTATGAATTACGTCAACCCACAGGGAAACAATCGGTGACAAGCAATCCGCTGAAAATCGAGCAAATCATCCCCCTTGAACCTTTACTGGCACGTCTGACCCAGGGCATACAGCCACCACGCGCACTGGGCTTGCCGCGCGCTGCCCGTTTGCCGGTGGTGGCTGCCTTACATGCACATCTCCAATGCCCGTTGCTACTGCTCACCAACCGCGCGGACCGGGCACGTCTCTTACTGGAAGAATTGGAATTCTGGGCGCCCGAGGCCAATCTGCTCCCCTTTGCAGAACCAAATGCCCTTTTCTACGAGCGTACTCCGTGGAGCGAAACCACACGCCGCGAGCGTCTGCAAGTGCTCACTCATCTGGCAAGCACACAAATCCCCGGCGCACCGCGCCCCCAAAAGGGAGCAATTATCGTAGCCTCGGCACACGCCATCATGACGCGCACCATGCCGCGCCGCATTTTCGTCAAAGCCACGCGCACCCTCAAACGCGGTCAACACCTGGAGCCACATACCCTCTCGAGGAAACTGGTCACCCTGGGGTACGAGTCGGTATCCATTGTTACCCAGCCAGGCCAATTCTCTCGGCGCGGCGGCTTGCTGGACGTCTGGCCGCTACTTTCCGAGGCGCCGGTACGCCTGGATTTCTTTGGCAATCAACTCGATACCCTGCGCCCCTTCGATCCCGCTACCCAACGCACCGCCGGCACCCAAGAACGCTTGCTCATTGCTCCAGTACGCGAATTTTTACTCCCTGATGATTGGGCCGAAGAAGAACCACCAGAAGAATTCCACCTGCCCCGGCTACATCCGGAACCCGCCAGCCTGCTGGACTACCTGCCTCCCAACGCCTTGATCCTGGTAGATGACCGGCAAGCATTAGAGGAGACCTTCAACGAACTGGAGTCGCAGGCCGTGGCTATGCGCAACGAAGGCATTCAGAACGGCACGTTGCCCCAGGACACACCACTCCCCTACTTACCGTGGGATGAAGTCCGCGAAACCCTGCACCATCGCAATGCTCTGGCGCTTGGCCCTTACAGTTTATCTCCCGATCCCGATCTGGAAGCCATCCGGCAGGCTTTTGCACCTGGGCAGCGCTTTGGGGGACAACTGAAAACATTTACCGACCATCTGCATCGCCTATTGGCAAATGGTGAGCAGGTTATTGTCATCTCGCGGCAAGCCACCCGGCTCCAAGAAGTGTGGGAAGAGTACACATCTTCCCATCCGACACAAACGCCTGCTTTTCTACCCGGCTCACTTTCAGAAGGCTGGGTATTGACCTCACCCAGCGGCAAGCGGCTGCACCTGTTTTCAGATGGTGAAATTTTCGGCTGGCAACGGCCTCAACCGCGCCGACGGCCACAATCCAAATTCAGTGCCCCGGAAAGCACCTATGCCGACTTAGACGTTGGGGATTGGGTTGTGCACGTCGAACACGGCATTGGATTGTATCGCGGCATGGTACGCCGGAGCATCGAGGGCATTGAAAACGAATACCTGCAAATCGAATATGCCAATGGTGACGAGTTATATGTCCCCATTCATCAAGCCGACCGTCTAACACGCTACGTTGGCTCTGATGGCCGTCCTCCAACTCCCAGCCGGTTAGGCAGCCCAGAATGGCAACGCGTCAAACAGCGCGTCAAAGAAGCCGTTCAACAAGTAGCCGAAGACCTGCTCGAGTTGTATGCCCGCCGTCAAGTTGCATCTGGCTTCGCCTTTAGCCCCGATTCACACTGGCAACAAGAATTAGAAGCCAGTTTTCCCTACATCGAAACCCCCGATCAATTGCAAGTATTGGCCGAAGTCAAGCGCGATATGGAGCACCCTCGCCCTATGGACCGCTTGATTTGCGGTGATGTAGGCTATGGCAAAACCGAAATCGCATTGCGAGCAGCCTTCAAAGCCGTCATGGACGGCAAGCAAGTACTCATGCTGGTGCCCACCACCGTCCTGGCACAGCAACACTACCAGACCTTTCGCGAACGTCTGGCATCCTTCCCCGTACGCGTTGAAATGCTCTCGCGTTTCCGCTCTCCTCGCGAGCAACGTACCATCATCAACGACTTGAGGCATGGTCGCATTGACATCCTCATCGGCACGCATCGCCTGCTTTCCGGCGATGTGCACCCCAAAGACCTGGGATTACTCATCATAGATGAAGAGCAACGCTTCGGGGTGACTCACAAAGAAACCATAAAGCGCATGCGCACCGAGGTAGACGTGCTCACCCTGACAGCCACCCCTATCCCACGTACGCTGTACATGGCCTTAAGCGGTGTACGCGACATCTCCACCCTCAACACACCTCCTGCAGAGCGCTTGCCGGTAATTACCCACGTCGGACCGTATAACAAAAATCTGGTGCGGCAAGCCATCCTGCGCGAACTGGATCGCGGGGGGCAAGTCTTCTTCGTTCACAACCGCGTCAAGACCATTCATGCCATGCAGGCCCACCTGCAAAAATTAGTACCCACCGCGCGTATCGGCATTGGACACGGTCAGATGCCGGAAAAAGAACTGGCTGAAGTGATGCGCGCTTTTAGCAAAGGCGAAATTGACGTTCTGCTTAGCACCTCCATCATCGAATCAGGGCTTGATATCCCCAGTGCCAATACGCTCATTGTGGATCGTGCCGACACCTTCGGGCTGGCGCAGTTATACCAGTTGCGTGGCCGAGTAGGGCGCGGCGGACAGCGCGCCTATGCCTACTTTTTCCGACATCGCAAGTTGCTACCCACCCGCGAAGGCCAGTTACGCCTGGAAACGATTGCAGAAAACAGTCAGTTGGGGGCCGGATTTGCAATTGCAATGCGCGATTTGGAAATCCGCGGGGCAGGTGATTTACTGGGAACCCGTCAACACGGACACATCGCGGAGGTTGGCCTTCACCTGTATATCCAATTACTGGCCGAGGCGGTACGCCGCTTACAGGAAAATACTAACCAGACGGTTCCCCCGCTTTCAGAGTCGGCTACAGGCTTACTCCCCCCTGAGGGGGTAAGCGTGACCGTAAATTTACCTATCCCCATCAGTATCCCGTCAACCTACATCCCCGACCAGGTCATGCGTCTGAGTTTATACCGCCGCCTAGTAGCACTGCGTTCTCTCACAGAAGTTGCATCCCTGCGCGCCGAATTTATCGACCGTTTTGGCTCATTACCCGCTTCGGTAGAAAATTTGCTCTTCCAGGTACAAGTACGTCTACTTGCCGAACAGGCTGGCCTGAGCGCAGTTACCACCGAAAGGGATATGATCGTGCTTCGTTATGGCGAAAAAGACCTGGATGAGGTTGAATTAGGCGAACGCGTACGCTTTGGACGTACTGCATTATGGTTTGACTACAAAAAAGAAAAAGACTGGCGTAACCGCCTGTTGGAAATTCTCTCCCCCCTGGTTAGTCGGGCAGTTGAACCACCGACTGGTCAAGGGACATCGCATACATCGGAATACTTTCCCCAGTAGGGTAAAAGCCCAGTTTACGGTACAGATGCAACGAGACCCCATTTTCCTCTTGTGTGTTGACTGTCACCCGGCCAATGCCTCTCCGGGAAAAATAATGCAGTGTATCGCGCACTAACGCATCACCAATACCTTGTCGCTGATACTCTGGCAAAACGGCCAACCGCGCTAAATGACCAGCCCACTGCCCAACAGCAGTACTCATCTGATAACCAATAATCCGCCCATCTTTTTCTGCTACAGTTGCTACAGCCGCCTGACGATAGGCGCTTTGCAACATTTCACGTGAATTCCGCCAAAAAAGAGAAAAAGCCCTCTCGTCTACATACACCACACCGGGAAGATCATCTACCGTCATCGAGCGCACACACACATCGACGTTTAAGCGCGGTTCAGGAGCAACGGCTTCATCACGTGCTAAAACCACCACTGTGTCTACTTGTTCAAAGCCAGAGCGCTCAAGCAAGTTCTTAAACCACCCTTGTAGGGGCAGAGCAGCCGCATGTAGTACAGTTTGAAACTGCAAGGCTTCATGAGCAGATGCCCACAACGCGTCCCACCATCTCTCAATGTTTTCACCATCCCTGGCAGCAAAAAGATGAATCCAGGCCACACCTGGTGGATCTTCGGGACAAGCCAACACCGCAATCGGCTCATGCTCTTGTTCAAGGAAAAAATAAGGTTGCTTGCCGAGCAATTCCAACGGTGAGCGCCAGCCCAAATGACGGTGAACGTAACGTTCAAAATGCATTAAATTCGCCACCGCATCCCGATCAGTATTTGCCGCCGGTCGCAAGCGCACTTTTTCACTAATAATCATTATGGGCGCCTCTGGGGAAAAATTTCAGGAGAATTTACGGTCCAGCCAGTTCAAAGGGACTTTCAGTAAACGTTTCAACAGGCGATGTTTGGGCGAAGGGTGCTCAATTCCTTCCAGCCCAGCCTGCATAGAAGCCAAGGCCTGCAATTGCTTCCCCATACGCAATTGCAATGCCGAGATAGCCTGCATAATATGCAAACGCAACTCAGGTTCATCACGTAACAAGTCAGCAGCCTGCTGATAGGCATCTAAAGCATCATCCAACCGTCCCAATGCTTCCAAGGCCGCGGCGATATTTCCCCACGCCATACCCGCACGCTGCAGGTCACCGGCTTCCCCAAAAAGCGCCGGTGTCCCCTCAGCAGCCTGTAAAGCAGCCTGAGCATCTCCAGCCTGTAACCAGGCAACACTGGCATTATTTGCCTGCTCAGCGGCCTGTAATGTCGCCCCTTGGGTCTCAAAGGCTTGCTGTGCTTGTGCAAATTTGGCTGCCGCTTCTGCAAAGCGCTTGGCCTTATACGCATGTTGTGCTTCTGCCGCTAAAGTCTCTGGTTTTACACTCATAACGTAATTTCCAACAACCCTTCAGCAACGTTGCGTAATTTTTGTACCGGCATCTCACTCAACCGTTGCGCCAATTCAAGGAAGGGGCGATTGATCGGGCCAGCGACAAATTTCTGTAACTCTGGCGGCAATTCCAGAAATTGCTGAATACTATGTTGGCGCGACATCCATTCTCCAAACGGGCCTTTTTGGTCGTAAAAATCGCGAATTGAACGGCCACAAGCCACTGCAAGGCGCTCTAATAACGGTAAGGGAATGGCACGCTCTCCCAACTCGTAACGCGTCAATAATTCGGGCGTTATCCCCACTTTTTGGGCCAATGCTTCTAACGAAAGTCCATTCTCGCGACGGTATTTGCGCAGATGTGCACCAATCAAACGATGACGCAACGTCATAACTTTTTCTATTGTTTCAGCGCTTACTTTTTGGGAGGCGCTCAATTGCGAGCCTTCCCAAAAATGACTCAAAGGGACATTGAGAAAATAAGCCAGCGCTTCAATTTCTGGTAAGGAAGGCATGGCGTCTCCCAGTTCGTAGGCCTCATACTCATCTACCGAAATGCCCAACGCCTGCGCACAAGTTCCTGCGCTTTGTCCTGCAATTTTGCGCGCTTCACGGAGCAAAACACCCAATTTTTTTGCTCGCAAAATTATAGCCCTTTGTTCATCCATAAGTGTACCTTCCTTACAAAAAGGAGAATATTTCAACGTCGGCGACTACGTCTGTCCGAATCAACATTTCCTATACCAATACCAAACACTTGGGGACCAAGTTTAAAGCCTGCGTCTTCCAGGCGCGGCATAAATAAGGGCCGAATGCCTGTAGCCTTTAGAGAACCAATAATCTTCTTCTCAGGGGAAATACCAGTTTGTTCAAAACGGAAAACTTCGGTCATGACCACCGTATCCCCCTCCATACCAACTACTTCGGTAATCGAGGTTACTTTTCGAGAGCCGTCTCGCAGACGGGTTTGTTGAACGATGAGGTCTACTGCCGAGGCGATTTGCTCTCGTATCACCCGTAGAGGCATGTCCAAGCCAGCCATCAACGACATCGTTTCCATGCGGGCAATGGCATCTCTGGGGGTGTTGGCATGTAGCGTAGTCAATGAGCCATCATGGCCAGTGTTCATGGCTTGCAACATATCCAGAGTCTCACCGCCACGGCACTCTCCCACAATAATACGGTCGGGGCGCATACGCAACGCATTGCGCACCAGGTCACGTACTGTAATTGAGGCTTTACCGTCCGCACTGTGAGAGCGCGTCTCCAGTCGCACCACATGCTCTTGGCGCAATTGCAACTCGGCCGCGTCCTCAATGGTTACAACCCGTTCATCAGAAGGAATAAAACTAGAGAGAATGTTCAAAAGCGTAGTTTTTCCGGAACCAGTGCCACCCGAAACCACAATATTGAGACGAGCAGCCACACAGGCTCTCAAAAACTCAGCCATGGTTTCTGTCAGCGAGCCATATTCTATCAGTTGTTCTACGGTTAACTTATCCCGTTTAAATTTACGAATGGTAATCGAGGGCCCATCAATAGCAATCGGCGGAATCACAGCATTCACACGCGAGCCATCTGGTAAACGAGCATCTACCATTGGTGTATCGGCATCGATGCGGCGTCCTAGTGGCAAAACAATGCGCTCAATAATACGCAATACGTGGTCATCATCTCGGAAACGAGCATTTGTCAAAGTCAATTTGCCATTTCGCTCAACAAAAATCTTTTCCGGGCCATTGACCATGATTTCGCTCACATCTGGATCATCCAAAAATTGCTGAATGGGGCCATACCCTATTAATTCATTCTGTACATCTCGGAACAACTGTTCACGCAAGGTATTAGGCAAATTTACCTTTGCATAAGCATATGCTTGTTCCAATAGTTTTTTAATGGCTTGTTCTCGCTGCTCAGGCGCAACAGGATGGGCAGCCAGTTCACGCGAGATAAGGTTAACTAAATAGGCCCTCAATTTCTCCAGGTCCCCGCCTCCGGCCTGAGGATGGACATTAGATGCCGCTTTCGATAATTGGCTCACACGTCGTCTCCTGAATCTTGCGTGGACAAAGTGTCCTCATTCCTCCCATGCTCTGCTTCGTCTAAAGCCCCGAATTCTCCACCGGTTTCTTTTTCCGGAATCACCCAAATGATGTGGTCACGGTTAATGGATACGAATTCTCGACGAAACAGTAGCGTATCGGTGTCATCATAAATTGCAGCATGGGTCACAGCCAAAAACTGATCGGGCCGATCCAATTCATCTTTAACCCGATCGCCTACTCGTACATGAATTTCTCCACGGATGCGGTAATTGTTGGTTTGGATAATGGCCTGTACCGTATTTTTGGTAACAAAATTTGTAAAGAATTTTCCCTTCTCGTCGTAACGAATTTGTGCCATTGGTTTACTTCCTTTCAAAGTAGAGAAGATGTTCCCCGGGGTTGACAATCACACTGCTCTCGTTATGCCATAGCCACCATCGAAAAACATTACAGGTTACTCACAGAATCGAGCGGCCTCCATGACAGGTTATCACACCACCGCCGGCATCAGGTAGCCTTCACCAGGACGAGTAACAATATGTACTGGATTCTTAGGGTTCTCCTCCAATTTCTGCCGCAATCGAGAAATGCTAACCCATAGAATTTCCCGATCATCTTTGAACTCTTCTCCCCAAACGTTAATCAATAATTCTTCCGCTGATAAAACTCGTCCCAGGTTGTGGGCAAATTGTAACAATAAACGGTATTCGGTAGAAGAAAGAAAAACCATCCTATCGTCCAGATAAACTTCTGCACGGGAAAAATCAATGGTCAAGTTGCCATGAGTAAATACAGTAGGTGTAGTACGCGGTGCTTGCACAGAAAAGCGGCGTAAGACAGCCCGTACACGTGCCAAAAATTCTTCCCCGGAAAATGGTTTGATAATATAATCGTCCGCGCCAACATCTAATCCCGTCACTCGCGCTTTCTCTTCTGCTTTACCGGTTAACATGATAATGGGCGTATTGGAAAACTCACGAATACGTTGACAAACCATAAAACCATCCATATCTGGCATCATAACATCCAAAATGACGAGATCCGGGTGTTCACTCGCTACGATCTGAATGGCATTTTCACCATCGTAGGCACGTAAAACAGTGTATCCTGCAATTTTTAGACTTTCGCCTACCAAGCGGGCATACAATGGTTCATCGTCAACGACCAAAATTTTTGCCGACATATACTCTTCTCTCCTTAGCCATTAACCTACATATGAAGTTGCTCCAAATTTTTCAACCTGATAAGTGAAGGGGGAACGAAAATTCAATTTGAGTACCCTCACCTGGGCAAGATTGTACCTTATAAGGCACGCTATGAGCATCTAAAATACGCTTCACCAATGCTAACCCTAATCCTGTACCACCATAACGGCGAGTCATTGCTTCATCAAGTTGGTGAAATGGTTCAAAAATTTCATCTATACGCTCAGGAGGAATTCCAATGCCGGTATCCGACACCAAAACATCCACAACTTGGCCTTGTATTTTCAAATGAATACTCACCTTTCCATGCTTGGGTGTGAATTTAACCGCGTTATCCAGCAATTGCACCAACACCCAGGTTATTTTATCCCCATCTACCCGAACCCAACAAGGGCTTGGGGGAATTTCATAATTTAATTCAATTTGTTTGCGTTGTACTGCCGGAGCGACCTGGGCACAGGCCGTATTCACCAGCGCCACTAAATCATGTGTCTCAATATTGAGGCTGAGTTCACCGCGTGCAGCCAAAGAAAATTGTAATAGCGATTCAATCAATTGCTCCAGGCGTTGCGTCGAACGCAACGCTGTGCGAACAGCCTTGTGTTGTTCTGTGTTCAAATCCCCTAGCATAGCGCTATCCAGTAACTCCAAGTACCCTTTGATATGTGCTAATGGAGTGCGCAGTTCATGAGAAACATTGGAAATAAAATTGGATTTTATTTGGTTGAGTTCCGTAAGGCGCTGTAGTGCCTTTTGCAACTCATTAGTACGCTGTTCAACGCGTTCTTCAAGGTGTCGGTTGGCATCTTTGAGTGCATTCTGGAGTTGTAAAATCTGCTCGGTAATGGCACGATCCAATGTTTGTTGATTCACCATACCCAAAGCAAGTAAAGCTTGCCCCAAAAGGCAAGACTCCCCTTGTGCTGCGCGCTCCTGCTGGTAATCTAACGCTTGCCGCAATTGTGCTGCCGTAATCACACCTTCTTGCACCAGACGTTCCCCCAACCTTGGAATCAAAACCTCAGGGGCTAACGTCATATCCGAATCAGAGGAAATCTGAATGGCAAACTGGCTTTCTTCCAAGACAGCAGCCAATACTACGTCAACGCCACAATGTGGACAATAACGGGTATTCCCTGATATCAAGTGTTGGCAACTAGGGCATAAGACAGCCTTATCGTTCACATGGGCTCCCAAATATCAATATCCAGCGCATTTGCTTCACCACTGCAACCGAAAAAGGGATTGGTTTAGCTACATCCTGCGCCGAAATACCACAAAAAGCATCATACTCTTATGATACCTTACTTTACCAAAGATGCAAATAAAGATATTTCAGAAAGGGATGGTTCAGAAACTTGTGGACACTTTTGGTACTCATTAGGATGTAGATGAGTGCGGAAAACGGCGAAATCCGCCCGTCTCTGGTGTTGCTGCGAGCAAAGCGAGCAAAGCGAGCAAAGCGAGCGGAGCGCCTGTCCCGAGCAAAGCGTAGGGGAAGCAGTCTTCCCCTGGTAAGCAAGGAGACTGCTTCGTCGCCGCAAAGCGGCTGCTCGCAGTGATATTTGGTTATGGCTGGAATCTGCGCATGGATGGGGGGGACGTTGCAGGCGTCCTACATCCAATGGGGACATATCCCACATATTTGGGGCGCCAAATGAACCATCCCTACAATTTGTAAATTTTTCTCGCTGGACCGTTGTTTAACTATTGTTCACCTAAGGAGGTCCCTTCTCATGAAGCAGAAGTCCACTATTGCTGTATTTATCTCGTTGCTGGTGCTGCTTAGCTTAGTGGGCGCCAGCGCGGGTTTTGCCGCCCCCACAGGAGGAATTGACCAGACAAACAACACATCCTCTTAAACATCCTTTGCTATAATAGAAAGAACTGACGGTCCTCAAAACTCGGCTTACTCTCACCGCCTGATTGTTGAATTGCAGTCGGCACCCCTGGCGGTCTGGTCTCAACAGACAGGACGCAGCCGGGCGGCCAATGGACGGCTGAACGTCAACACTCCCGAAGCGCAGCAATACATCGCTCGTCTACAAGCCGAACAGGCTGCCTTCATCAACAAGTTAAGCCAGGCCTTGCCCAGTGCCCACGTCGCCACATATATCAACGAGAACGGCCGGCAGGCACAAAACACCTACCAAATTGTCTTCAACGGTATGGCCATTGATCCGGGCACCAGCGACCTGAAATCTGCCATGGAGGCCATCCAGCGAATTCCGGGCGTTAAGGCTGTGTACTATGATTACGCCCACGAACCTGATTTGTATTCCAGTGTACCGCTCATCAATGCACCGGCGGCCTGGAATAACAGCGTCATCGGCGGCATGGATAATGCCGGTGAAGGCATCAAAGTAGCCTCCATGGACGGAGGGGTACATCACGCGGCCCCTATGTTCGATGGCACTGGCTATAAGTATCCGGATGGCTGGCCGCTTGGCGGTCTGGGCGATGCCCAAAATAACAATGGGAAAATCATCGCCTCGCGGGCTTACTTCCGCCCATGGGATCCACCTGTTCCTGGTGACGAAAACACCTGGCCAGGCGAGAACGGCACGCCTCACGGCGTCCACACCACCGGCATCATGGCTGGGGATGTCGTCACCGCAACTTACGCCGGCACTACTGTTGGGCAAATCAGCGGTGTGGCACCCAAAGCCTGGATTATGAGTTACCGCGTCTTTTATGCCAGTTCGCATGGCATCAGCAGTTTTTACGACGCAGAAGGCATCGCCGCGCTGGAAGATATTGCGGTCGATAGTGCAGATGTGCTGAACAACTCCTGGGGCGGTGGGCCTACCAGTGTAGGCGGTGAATTCGATGCCCTCGATCAGGCACTCATCAATACTGCCGCATCAGGTGTGTTCATCAGCATGTCGGCCGGTAACGCTGGCCCCGGCAAAGCCACAACCGATCACCCATCAAACGATGACATCAACGTGCCGCCAGTACTACCGCCGGCACCTACGCGCTCTACCAGGAGAACGTCAAAGGCTCGCTGGAACCCGGCAAATTCGCCGACCTGGTTGTCTGGCACGACAATTCGTATACGGTGGACAACCCGGTCGATCTGCTCAAACTGACGGTTGACCTGACCATGATAGGCAGGAAGACTGTGTACGAGCAGTCTTCATAAGGAGAGTACATTATGAAACGCGTAACCATTCCCATTCTTTCCATTCTGGCAGCCCTCTTCCTGACCGCCGGAACCGCGCTTGCCGCCCCCATCTCGCAAGCTGACAACCCTCAACCGCCCGACCACGTGGTCAAACTCGTCTTCATCCACCACTCCACCGGCGAGAACTGGCTCACCGACGGCTACGGCGACCTCGGTCGCACGCTCGACCAGAACAACTACTTCGTCAGCGACACCAACTACGGCTGGGGACCGAACGCCATCGGCGACCGCACCGACATCCCCAACTGGACCGAGTGGTTCGCCAGCGATCAAACGCCGACGTACCTGGACGCGCTGTTCAACGAAAGCGGACAGAACTCATCGTACACGCGTACCCTCTCGGACCCCGGCGGTGAGAACACGATCATCCTGTTCAAGTCGTGCTTCCCGAACTCCGCGCTGGAGGGCAACCCGAACGACCCGCCCGGTGATTACGAAGACATGACCGTCAGCGGCGCGAAATACGTCTACAACACCATCCTGCAAACCTTCGCCCAGCATCCCGACAAACTCTTCGTCCTCATCACTGCGCCGCCGCTTTCGGATGGCACGTATGCCGAAAACGCCCGCGCCTTCAACAACTGGCTGGTGAACGACTGGCTGCGTGAGAACAACTACCCCCTCAACAACGTGGCCGTCTTCGATTTCTACAACGTCCTGACCGATCCCAACGCGCATCACCGCGTCAATAACGGGCAGGTCGAGCACATCGTCATGGGCAGCAACACGTTGGCGTATCCCTCCGGCGACGACCATCCCTCCGCGGCAGGCAGTCAGAAAGCAACCGAGGAGTTCGTCCCGATGTTGAACGTCTTTTATCATCGCTGGATGGAGACTGCTTCGCTTCCTGCCGCCCCCGGGGCAGGCGCGGCTCCCGAAGCCGGGCCCCCGCCCGAGGCCCAACCCGAGGCGGCTCCGGCGGGAGGCGTGATTGACAATTTCGAGTCCGTCCCGTTTTCATGGGAGGCCTTCAGCGACGGTTCCCCCTCCACCTCGATGACCTGCAGCCCGGAAGCCGGGTCGGGGCGCAGCGACAACGCGCTCCGTCTCGATTTCAATATCTCCGCCAACGGCTGGGGCACCTGTGCGCGCTTCTTCGACAGCCCGCAGGATTGGAGCGGCGCGGAGGGGCTGACGTTCTATTACGCCGTAGAAACGGCGGGTTTCCTGTTCGACATTGACATTTACACTGGCCCGGAAGGCAGCACAGAGACGTATCTCTACACCATCGAGTCCACACCCGAAAGCACGCAGGATTGGGTGCGGATGGATTTGCGCTGGTCCGATTTTCATCGCGCCGACTGGGAGGAAAACGCGGGCGCCCCGTTCGACAAAGCCGACGAGGTGACCGGCATGGCCTTCGGGATGAACACCCCGCCCGACGCGCCCAATGTCGGCTCGTTCCGCGTGGATGACCTGATGCTGCTCGGTGCCTCTGTCCCCGTCGTCGTGCCGCCTCCCGCCGAAAACCCGCCAGCCGCTGAACCAGAACCGACCGAATCCGCTCCCCGGCGCCTGCTGCCTTGTGGAGGCGCGCTGGCCTTGCCGTTGGGTTTGGTGGCCCTGTCTATGTTGCGGCGCAAGCGCCAAGAATAGATTCTTCAACGCCGCGTACCGCCGACCTGGGTTGGCCTTGCCGGGGCGCAACCGCTGCGCATAGATTCCTACTTCCTCAACTGGCAGGTATCCGTGCTTTCATTCCACATGCAGGCGTAAGAATTGGCGTTGCAGTCTGATTTTTTCGTGAAGATCGCGCAATTCACCACACAACTCTTGGTCTTGAGTTTCAATGTCACACAGTTCGCCTGGGTGATTTGTGTTTGCGGCGCGCAACATCCCAAGGCGCTGTCCAGGGTGTAGCCTGGCGGGCAAAGCGCACTCTCGCTGCCCGCAGTCGGCACGCTGTTCTACTCCTTCACTCTGGGCGGCAACTGGCTACAGGATAGCGTAACGGGGTTCACCCTGCCTGTTGCTCCAATTACCGCTTTGGACAATGCCCCTAAGGCCTTCCAAAACCTGATGCTTGATCTGAGCGGTTCGATGCCCAAGAGCAACGGCTTATACGGCGTCAATGAAGTACCGCCCGTAGCGACCGATGCCTGGGGTAAGGTGTCTGCACTGGTGTATCCCGATGGCACACTCGGCATGACGGTAGACATCTACCCAACCACACCTCTCACCCTGACGGCTGCCTATGTCCACTCTGGCACAATGGGGACGAATGGCGGCGTACTGTTCGACATTTCGCCCTTCACCGTGCCAACCTACATCACAACAACCTACCAATTCAACGCCCAGGTCTCACTTGACGTGACCCAAACACAACAATTGTTAAGTGGCGGTATGTATGTCAACGTACATACTAGCGACAATCCGAGCGGCGAGCTACGCGGCCAAATTGTTGCCGGCGTGGCTAACGATGGTGCAGAGAACCAGTCCTACATCGACGAAATTGAAAAGATCATGGGCGATGGTTATACCTCCTTGTTGCGATACCAAGGACCTTACATCGACCAGGATGGCGTAGTTGCCATCGCGCATCGCGACCAACCCAGCCTGGAACGCCCCGGCATTTCGTACATGGGGCGCTCGGTATACACCACCTTTGGCCTGGAAGGTGTCAATGGCGCCAATGATCGTGCCGCTCTGCTTGGCACCATCCTCGATTGGGCACTGGACGAGCCATCCGTCTCCATCAGTGATGACTCTGGCAGCCTGACCGATACCTCCGATGTCACTCAATGGAAGGCTACTTACACTTCTAACATCCCCGGCGCCTATGCGGTCAGTTACCGCTGGGACTTCGGTGATGGGAGTGCCTTCGTAGGGCCTTTTGAAGATGACTTCATCGGCCACACCTACGCGGTATGCGGTACATACACTGTACGCGTCGAAGTCACCGACAACTACGGCAATGTGACCATCGGCAGCGCAGAGATGCCCGTCAACCGCTGTGAAGCGCATATCATCTACATGCCGGTTATCATGCACTAAGGCAATCGTCCTTAGCGCCCCTCATGAACAAACGCCCGCCCCAAAGATTCGGGGCGGGCTATTTTTTATCCGTTCAGTATCCCCAATCGCACGGTTACGCGCCAACCATCTCTTGTAAGCGCGCTTCGTCAATGACCGGCACCCCTAGCGCCTGCGCCTTGGTCAGTTTAGAGCCGGGATTTTCCCCAGCCAGCAGGTAATCGGTCTTCTTGCTCACCGAAGACGTGACTTTGCCGCCATACTGCTGGATGAATGCTTTGGCCTGCTCGCGGCTCATGGTCGGCAAAGTACCGGTGATGACAAAGGTCAAGCCAGCCAACGGGTGGGCGGTCGGCTCCTGGTCGGAAGTTTTTTCCACCGGCCACACACCAGCCGACTTGAGTTTCTCCAATACCAAACGGTTACGCGGCCGGCTGAACCAATCCACAATGGCTGCTGCGATGTTCGGGCCTACCCCTTCCATGGTCTCCAGTTCCTGCTGCGTGGCTGTTGCCAGGGCATCTAACGAGGGGTAACGCGCCACCAATTGGGCAGCCATCACCTCACCCACACCACGAATTCCCAGGGCATTGACCAGCCGCGCCAGAGGGCGCTGTCTGGAAGCCTCAATGGCCGCCAGCAGATTATCCGCTTTCTTCTCCGCAAAGCCCTCCAGCCCCAGCAACGCCTCGCGCTTCAGGCTGTACAGGTCGGCCACATCCTGCACCAGGCCGGCCTGGATGAGTTGCTCCACAATTTTGATACCCAGCCCCACAATGTCCATCGCCCCCCGAGAGACAAAGTGCTCCACCCGGCGCACCAATTGCGCCGGACAGGCCGCATTGACGCAGTACCAGGCCACCTCCCCCTCGAAGTGTTCCACCGGCTGCCCGCACGAAGGACAGGTCTCCGGCGGCACAAAGGGGCGTTCCGCACCGGTACGGGCTTCCACCACCGGGCCAATCACGTAAGGGATAACCTCCCCGGCGCGTTTGACCAGCACCCGATCCCCCAGCCGAATGTCCTTCTCGGCAATGAAATCGAAATTGTGCAGCGTGGCACGCTCCACGATCACCCCACCGATTTCAACCGGCTCGAGCACCGCGTAAGGTGTCAACACCCCGGTACGCCCAACATTGACGCGGATATCCTCCAGGGTGGTAGTGACTTCCTGCGAGGGAAACTTGAGCGCAATTGCACCGCGCGGGTCTTTGCCCACAAAGCCCAAATCGGCGGCTACTTGCAAATCATCTAACTTGATGACTACCCCGTCGATTTCGTAACCCAGGGATTCCCGCTGCGCCCCTAATTGCCCGGCATAGGCAATGGCCTCCTCCAGCGTGTCGAAGTGGCGGGCAATATCAGCCACCGGAAAGCCGACTTCCCGCAGGAAATTCAGCGTTCCCCATTGGGTCGCGGGAATCTCTCCATCTTGGGCGTGGACAATCTGATAGGTGAGGAGCGTCAAGGGGCGTTTGGCAGTCACCTGCGGGTCGAGTTGACGCAACGAACCGGCGGCAGTGTTCCGTGGGTTCAGGTAGGTCTTTTCGCCACGCGCTGCCAGTTCGGCATTCAAACGTTCAAAGTCTGCCTCGAATATAAAGGCCTCGCCGCGCACCACCAGGTAGGCAGGCACCTTGAACGCAGTTGTTTCCGGAGAGAGGGGAATTTTCAGCGGTACGGCCTTGATGGTGCGTACGTTGGCAGTGATGTCTTCGCCCACTTCCCCATTACCGCGCGTGACACCCTGCACAAAGATGCCGTCCCGGTAATGCAGTACCACCGTCAGGCCATCAATCTTAGGCTCCACCACAAAACCCGTTTGGGCCACGCGCTCATCCAATTTGAGAATGCGCTCGTACCAGGCATAGACATCCTCGGCGCTGAAGGCGTTTGCCAGGGAGAGAATAGGCGCCGGATGACGCACTTTCTCGAAACCTTCCGCCGGCGGCGCACCAGCCCGTTGGGTAGGCGAATCTGGGGTAATCCAGTCGGGGTGGGCTTCTTCGATGGCGCGCAGTTCCCGCATTAAGGCGTCATATTCCGCATCGCTAATGACCGGTGCGTTGAGCACATAGTAGCGGTAATTGTGTCTGCGGATTTCACTTCGCAGGCTTTCCAGGCGTTGTTTGAGGCTTGTCTCGTCCATATTTCCGATTATACGCTATCCTGAAATTTTCGGAGGGCAAATCCGTGAATTGCACAGATTACGCAATGATCAAAAATACCCCAATTTTCGCTATCTCCACAGGGCGGAGAACCGCTTTTCTCAGCGCTCTTTACGCGCTTCGGCGGCAGGTTGAAGCCTGTCGTTAGGCGTGCATCCCCACAAAAAAAAGCCCCGGCAAGCACCGGGGCAAGTAAAACAAGGTTGAAGGTTATCCCTCAATGCTCTTGCCTTTGAACAAGAAGTACAGACCAATCATCAGCAAAGTGAATTGGAATTCCATACCACCCATCGGATGCGTTTCCGATGGAACAAAACTCCATTGTCCCCAATGCACCATGAGAATGGCACCCAACATAGGGGGCAGCACCAACAAGCCGCTCAAGCGGGTAGCCCAATCGGGCAAAAAGCCTCCCAAAATGGCAAAGGCGCCGGCCCCCGCCTCGACCAATCCCAGCAGCAGCCAAATGGCGGTACTCATGCCCATCATAGCACCACCACCGGGGTTAAAGACCTTCTGTAAGCCGTGGAAAAGGAATACCCCGGCAATGGACAGGCGTAAGCCCCAGTGAGCATACCCAGAGAATTTGTCGAAAAATGCGTTCATTTCTTCCTCCATTTATTTGAAATAGATTTGGTTATCGCTATAGAGTTAGAGTTCCTATAATCGATAAATCTTACCTATTTTATGGAGAAAGTTTTTGAGTTGGGTAGTTCGGTAGTCAGCATTTTGCATTTCGCAGCCAGGCGTCAGCGGTCAGCCACCGTCCACCATCCACCGTCTACCGTCCACATCACACGGCGTTATTCGACCGTCACGCTTTTTGCCAGGTTACGCGGTTGATCCACGTCCAGACCGAGCAGGGCAGCGATGTGATAGGCCAGCATTTGCAACGGAATAACCGTGATGACCGGGCTGAGCATCCAGGGTGTTTCGGGCACCCACAGGACGTGATCGGCCAACGCAGCGATGCGCGTATCCCCTTCGGTGGCAACGGCCACCACCAGGCCGCCGCGCGATTTCACCTGTTCGATCTGGCTAATCATTTTCTCGTACCATTGATCCTGCGGGGCAATCACCACGGTGGGCATATCACGGTCAATGAGCGCAATCGGGCCGTGTTTCATTTCTCCAGCCGGGTAGCCTTCGGCATGAATGTAGGAAATTTCCTTCAACTTGAGCGCCCCTTCATAGGCCGTGGGCATGTTGATGCCGCGCCCCAGATAAAGGCAATGACTCATTTCCTTCAAGTCCCGCGCCGCGGCTTCTATTTCGGGTTCTCGCGCCAGCACCTGCCCGGCCAGGTCAGGTACCAATCGTAAGTCAGAAACTAACCGGAAGCGTTCTTGTTCAGAGAGCAAGCCGCGCGCATCCGCCAGCATAATCGCCAGCATGTACAAATCCACCAGCGGTGCGGTATAGGCTTTAGTGGAAGCCACGCCAATTTCCGGGCCGGTTTGCATCGAGATGTAACCATCGGCTATGCGCATGGCTTGAGAACCGACCACATTGACAATAGACCACAGGATAGCGCCGCGCTGTTGGGCTTCGGCCATGGCCGCCAACGTATCGGCTGTCTCACCGGATTGTGAAATCGCCAGCAGGACGGTATCCCGGTCGATAATCGGCTCGCGATAGCGTAACTCCGAGGCCACGTCCACTTCCACCGGGATACGGGCAATGTGTTCGAGTAAATACTTACCGACCAGTCCGGCATGATAGGCCGTGCCACAGGCAGTAATGACAATGCGTTTGATGCGTTTTGCCAGTTCGGGCGTCAAATTAAGTTGGGGAATGTAAATGCGCCCAGCCTCAAAATCCACACGCCCGGCGATGGTATCCGTCAGGGAGCGTACTTGCTCATGGATTTCTTTCTGCATGAAATGCCGATACGCCCCTTTTTCGGCTGCCACCGGATCCCAGGGGACAACCTGCGGCTCGCGTTGGATGGGTTCTCCGTCCAACGTTTGGATGCGCGCCCCCTGGCGAGTGATCACGGCCATCTCCCCGTTTTCCAGGAAAACCACCCGGCGGGTGTGCTCCAAAATAGCAGGCAGGTCGGAGGCTACGAACATCTCGCCCTCGCCATAGCCAATCACCACGCCGCCAGCATTCCCCAGGCGGGCAGCCACGATTTTATCGGGTTCACGCGCAGAGAGAAGCACCACACTCTGGTGCCCGCGCAAGCGGTGGAAAGCCTGCATGGCGGCTTGCTCCAGGCTCTGGGTGTGTCCCATCAGACGTTCCACCAGGTGAACGATGGTCTCGGTGTCGGTATCCGACTTGAATTCAACACCTTCGGCGAGCAGTTCCTCACGCAAATCCAGGAAATTCTCCACAATGCCGTTATGCACCACGACGACATCGCCATTCATGCCACTGTGGGGGTGCGCATTACGGGCACTGGGTTCGCCATGGGTCGCCCAACGGGTGTGCCCAATGCCCACGTGTCCTGAAATGGGATTTTTTTCTACCAGACTCATGAGACGGGAAAGTTTCCCCGCGTCCCGTCGTATTTCAAGATTGCCGTTTTGTAGTACGGCCAACCCCGCGGAATCATAACCACGGTACTCCAGGCGTTTTAGCCCTTGCAAAACAATAGGGGTCGCATCACGCGGCCCGATGTAACCAACGATACCACACATAAAACATCCCTCCGATTGTAGAATTTAACTCGTCATGCAACAGGCGCGTGACGAGCAGGTCTTTGCCATTCGATGGGATTTTGTCCCACAGTTACCTGCGGGGTTTGTACCCACCGTTCGACCGCGTAACACGCGGCGGAGGGAAAGTTGTCGGAAGATGGCACTTCCGGAGGGCTTCCGCTGATCTTTCGATTTTCCCGGCGATTTGCCGGTTAGCCTCCCCTCGCGGGGAGGAACCCTCATCCTCGTCAACCGGCCTGCTGACCGGTCCATGCGCTTGCTTTCCCTGCCTGCTTCACAGGCGAGCGTGAATTATACCTCTAATTTCACTGCAAAAAGGTATCTTTTATGTAAAGGCGCGGGATGGTTCAGAAACTTATAGATACTTTTGGTTGCCCCTTGGGAGAGTTGGTTTGAAGTCCTACATCAGTCCGTGCAATGGGTAGCAGAGGGCAATGCCCTCCGCTACCCATCCAGCCCAAAGATTTCCACTCAACCAGCACCACTCCAGGGGGGCGGTATGTTGCAGGCCTTCCACATCCAAATGGGGACAGGCTAAAAGCCCGTCCTACACGCAAAGTAGATGGGCGAAAAAGGCATTGCGCGGGACTGAAGTCCCTGCTCAGTGCCCGGAAGCCACCTGTACCCTGAAGGGGCGATATGCGGACGGGCAGCCCAAGTCGGATGGTGTCCACGCAGAGGTTGTCAAACCATCTGCGAAATGTGTGACTTTGCCTTGTCGCCGCTAACAACTTTTGCATGCACACCATCTTTTTCTCTGGCTTGACAAAGCGCATGGCACATACTACAATTCCAACCGGAAAACAGCCAAGTAAAATAACCATTCACTAGCCAAAGGAAGGAGCATATTTCATGGCTTTCACATTACCACAACTCCCTTACGCGTATGATGCACTGGAACCGTATATTGATGCCCGCACGATGGAAATCCATCACAGCAAGCATCATGCCGGATATACAAAGAACCTGAATGCTGCGCTGGAAAAACATCCCGAATTGTTTGAAAAGAGCATCGAAGAATTGGTCGGCAATCCCGATGCCATCCCAGAAGACATCCGCACCGCGGTACGCAATAACGGCGGCGGATACTACAACCACGCTATCTTCTGGACGGTGATGGGGCCCCAGGGTGGTGGACAACCATCCGGTGCGCTGGCAAAGGCCATTGAGGCTGCTTTCGGCGATTTCGAGGCCTTCAAACAAGTTTTCTCTAACGCGGCAGCCACACGTTTCGGCAGCGGCTGGGCCTGGCTAGGCCTGAAAGGTGGCAAATTGGAGGTCATCTCCATGCCTAACCAGGATGTTCCTCTGCTCGCCGGTCTAACGCCCATCCTGGGTATTGACGTATGGGAGCATGCTTACTATCTCAAGTATCAAAATCGGCGCGGTGACTATATCGCCAATTGGTGGAACGTCGTCAACTGGAACGAGGTTGCCCGCCGTTTTGAAGCGGCCAGCAAGTAGCCCACCTTACCAGGGCTGCTCCCAGGCCGGAAAATCCCCGGTCTACTCGACCGGGTAACTCTATCATTCGTACCAACGCTTTAATTTAGGAGGCTGAATCTAATGACCCACATTATTACCAGTTTGTGCCTGCGTGATAGCGGCTGTGTCGAAGTTTGCCCGGTAGAATGTATCGTACCCGGGAAACCGGTTGAAGAATGGCCCTGGTTCTACATTGACCCGGACACCTGCATTGACTGCGGGGCGTGCGTGCCGGAATGCCCGTACGAAGCCATCTTCCCCGAAGATGAAGTGCCCGATGCCTATGAAGCCAAGGGCGGCGAATACATCAGCCGGGTTGGCCTGACCGGCCACTACGAGGGCATCAATCATCATGGTGAAACCGTGGTGCTTGATACCGTCAAACAACTGGAAGCCGGTGAAATCGTGGATTTGACCGAGGACATCCAGCCCAACTACGATTACTTTGCTGAAGGCCCCGGCTACAGCGCCCTGGACGAGTAGGAACCCGGGCAACACCCCTTGTTTTTTCAACAAAACACCCCCGAAGCATGCTTCGGGGGTGTTCTCTTTTGACTACCCACGAACTGAGGTAGGACTTCGGTACAACGAGCCTGGGCGAAAAGAAATTCGGAATCGGGAAGAGAGGCGGCGGAGGGCAATGCCCTCCGCTATCCCTACAACGATTATCGTGCCTGGCGTTGAATCTTGACGCTGAAAAACCAACAAGCCGAGAAGTTATTGATGGACAGCCTCTAAATGAGCCTCCAACCAGGTCAAAATATCTCCGATGGCCTGCTCCTTGTGCAAATCATTGTGCGACTCATGGTAGCCACCTGGGTACACATGCAACGTCTTATCTTCCACGGGGACCTGTGCGAAAAAGGCTTGTGTTCCTTCCACCGGCACCAGGCGGTCGGATTCCCCGTGTAGCATGAGTAACGGCAAGCACCACTCACCGGCGTGCTGGTTGACCCAGGCCATTTCTTGCTCGCTCTCGGTCGCCATGCGCGGCGTCGCCAGGGCGTGCACCAGGGGGTCATTCACATACGCCTGTACCACCGCATCATCACGAGAAATACCACTGGCATCCAGGCCGGTTTTCATCGTGATGTTAGGCGCCAGGCGAGAAAGCAAGCGCGCCAACGCCATCAAAAATGGAGAAATACCCTTGCTCTGCAACGCTGGAGCGGACACGACCACCCCTTGCAATCCTTCGGGATAACGCAAGGCATAACCCAACACAATCAGGCCACCCAGGCTGTGCCCCATCAGGAAAAGCGGCAAGTCGGGATGTTGTGCCTGGACGTGAGAAAGAAAGCGCTGCACATCGTCATGCAGGGCACGCCAGGCCGGCAGACCACCGCGCGTACCTTGCGATTTTCCATGCCCACGATTATCCATACCGTAGACCGCAAAACCGGCCGGTACCAGCACATCGACCACATTGGCATACCGTCCGCTGTGCTCACCAATGCCGTGCACAATGCACACCACGGCACGCGGCGCACCATCGGGCAACCAGGTCTGGGTATACAGGTTCAAACCGTCACTACTCGTCAGGGTTGCTTCCTTATGTTGCATAAAAGGCCTCCGGGGAATCTCTCCAAGCAGGGAAAACAAATGAATGGTAGTATTTTACCCCCAGGCACCAAAAACGGGTACAATTTGCCTTGTGGAAATCCTGTACTCCGACGAAGCCTTACTGGTGATTAATAAGCCCGCCGGGTTGCTCTCTCTGCCGGTGGTGGGGGGCTACCCCCATGTGTGCGCCGTGCTGGAACCCATTTGGGGGCGCTTGTGGATAGTGCACCGCCTGGATCGGGAAACCAGCGGGGTGATGGTGCTTGCGCGCAACGCAGCCGCCCATCGGGCGCTCAACACGCAATTTCAAGAACGCCAAATCCGTAAGGCTTATCACGCGCTGATATGGGGGAACCCTCCCTGGGAGGACATTCACCTGGACATGCCCTTGCGCACAAATGTTGGACGTAAAAAGCGCACGGTAGCGGGCACACAAGGACGAGCGGCCGCCACCAGGATACACGTCCTGCGCCGCCTGGATGGCTACACACTGGTTGAAGCGCAGCCGTTGAGTGGAAGACGGCACCAAATTCGTGCACACCTGTATGCCGCCGGGTACCCTCTGGTGGGCGATGTCATCTACGGGAACGGCACTCCATCTGGGGTACGCGCGCCCCTGGAACGTCTGGGGTTGCACGCTTACTCCCTAGGGTTGCGGCATCCCCTCACGGAGGAATTGGTCACCTTTATGGCGCCATATCCCCCCGATTTTTCGGCGGCCCTGGCATAACTTCATCATTACGAAAGGTAGGTCTATATGCGCCTTCTTGAAACTATCTTGCTCGTCGCAACCACCTTGCGGCTGGTTTGGGGGCTTTTCAACCCTGCTCCTATCTGGCTGCAACGCGCCACCTTTGCGCTGGTGGCCTTACTGGCCTTGCAACTAACGCTCGAAGGCTACCGTTGGCAGTTGGTGCCGCTCTACCTGCTGATACTGATGCTTGCCATCCTGGCACTGTGGGGCCTGCGCGCCGATGTTCCGCACTGGCCGCGGCCGGTCGTGGTGCCCATCACTGTGCTGTGGTTGTTGGTGAGTATGGCCCTGCCTGTGGCGCTGCCGGTGCCTCACTTGCCCGAGCCAACCGGCCCTTATCCCATTGGCACCTTTAGCGCCGCGCTGACGGATGCCAACCGCACGATGCAATACGGCCCCGAACCGCAAGCGCCGCGCCGCATCATGGTGCAGGTGTGGTACCCGGCCGCTGAAGTGCCCTCCAATACCCGCCCCGCACCCTGGTTAGATCATATTGACCTGCTCGGCCCGGCTATTGCGCGCTGGCTCGGCCTGCCGGGATTTGCGCTCAACCACGTGCGTCTGACACGTACACACGCCTATCCGCAAGCCCCCATCGCGGCCGAGGATGCTCCCTTCCCGGTGTTGCTGTTTTCGCACGGTTGGGGTGGCTTCCGGGCACAAAACACTTTTCAGATGGAAGAACTCGCCAGCCACGGCTACATCGTCATTGCCTTTGACCACACCTATGGCGCCGTCGGCGTGGTCTTCCCGGATGGCGAGGTGGCCTTCAATGACCCAAATGCCTTGCCCGGCGATGAACGGGATGCCTTGCTGGTGCAGCAATGGGCACAGGATATGCGTTACGCGCTCTCCCTGCTGACCGATGCAGCCCCCGATAGTGCACTGGCAACGCTGCAGCCCTACGCCGACCTGGAACGCGTGGGCGCGCTGGGGCATTCTACCGGCGGCGGAGCGGTCATTCTGTTCTGCCAAATGGAGCCGCGTTGTAAGGCAGCACTGGGGATGGACCCTTACCTTTCTCCGCTTCCGCTCAGCAATTTGGAGACCGGTTTTGATGCGCCTTACATGGCGATGTTCAGCCAGGCCTGGCCTTCAGAGAAAAACGACCGCTTGTTTATCGATTTACGCGCCCATCATCCTGCCCGCCTGTACGAAATCCGCCTTCAGGACACCGCGCACTACGATTTCACCGACTTGCCGGCGGCCTCACCGTTAGCGCCCTACATCGGTTTGAAAGGTCCGCTGAACGGCCAGCGCGTTCAGCACATTGTACGCACTTACAGCACGGCCTTTTTCGATGAGACCCTCAAGGGCGTGCCTTCTCCTTTACTGGACGGCCCATCAGACCAATACCCCGAAGTGCAATGGAGACCATAACATGTTTGACTTCGACCACATCCCCAACCGACGTAAGACAGATAGCATCAAATGGCAGGCACGCGCGGAGGACGTCCTGCCGCTGTGGGTGGCCGATATGGATTTTCCGGCCCCGCCGCAGGTGATTGACGCCCTACAGGCGCGCGTCGCCCACGGGGTTTTCGGCTACCCCAACCTGACAAAACAATCCTGTCAGGCCGTCGGGGGGTGGATGGCCGCTCACCACGGGTGGGAGGTGGACCCCAAGAGCATCATCCTGCTGCCGGGGGTGGTGCCGGGGTTGCACCTGGCTGCCCAGGCCTTTGCCAAACCGGGGGAAGCGCTGCTGGTGCAGCCACCGGTGTACGGGCGCTTCTTCGACGTGGCCCGCGAAGCACACCTGACGCAGCAGGAAGTTCCACTGGTACGCACGGAAAGCGGCTATCAGGTGGACTTTGAGGCCTTTGAAGCCGCCATCACGCCCCAAACACGCCTGTTCTTGTTGTGCAACCCACAAAACCCCACCGGACGAGTCTTCACTGCCACAGAATTGGAGCGCATGGCGGAGATTTGCTTGCGCCACGACGTGCTCATCGTGGCCGATGAGATTCACCACGACCTGGTGTTCAGCGAACATCGGCACATTCCGATTGCCAGTTTATCACCCGAAATCGCAGCGCGCACCATCACGCTGGTAGCCCCTAGCAAGACCTTCAACATTGCCGGGCTGCAATTTGCAGCCGCCATCATCCCCAACCCCGAACTGCGCAAGACTTACGAAGGCGCCCGCCGCGGCCTGGTAGAATGGATCAACGTCTTAGGACAGGTGGCGGGCATCACCGCGTATGAGCAAGGTGCGCCCTGGTTGGAGGCGGTGATGGCATACCTGCAAGCCAACCGCGATTTTCTGGTCCGCTATGTCCACGAAAACTTGCCGGGCATCCGACTCTCGGAGCCACAGGGCACTTACCTGGCCTGGCTGGATTGCAACGAAAGCGGCATTGACGGGCCACCCCACGAATTTTTCTTGCGGCAAGCGCGCGTGGTACTCAACGATGGCCGCTGGTTCGGCACAGGCGGCGAAGGCTTTGTGCGGCTCAACTTTGCTACCAGCCGTGCGCTATTGCATGAAGCCCTGGAACGTATGCGCACCGCTTTGATTGCCGGTTGATGGAGGATGCCTGCTGCCCATACGCGTTCTCCACATCTCAACCATAATTGCAATTGTATTTGTCTTTCTTTTGGTGTATCATCTTAGCGCACCACCCTATTCCATGGAGGCATTTCATGCTTAGCAAAGCCCAGTTGATTGAACACCTGAAAACCACCCGCCAGCAATTGGCCGATCTTGTTTCCGACATTCCTCCCGAAGAAAAAATTTACCCGGAATGGCGCGTCAAGGAACTCCTCGCCCATTTCGCCGGCTGGGATGATGCCGTCCTGATTGCATTGCGGGCCTTCCTCAACGGCCGCGAACCGGTGGTCGTTGCGCCGCGTGGTGTCAACGATTACAACGCCCGCACCGTCGAGGAACGCGAGTCCCTGCCACTGGCGCACATCGTCAAGGAGTGGCAACTCAACCGCGAATTATTGCTCGACTTGATTGCACAAATCCCGGAAGAAAAATTTCAATCCAAAGTAATTTATCCCTGGGGGGAAGAGGGCACGCTGTACGACCTGGTCAAAGGGCAGGCTGACCACGATTTGTACCACCTCAACGAAATCCAGCAAATGCGTTTCTCGGCGCCATAGGGTTTTGC
>DAOTZN010000170.1:0-19750 GCA_034434095.1 Anaerolineales bacterium | reverse complement strand
AGGCTCGTGGCACCAGCTACTAAACGACCTCTGTGTTAGCCGAGTGCTCAGGTTATAGCACATTTTCATGCTTGGTGGTGAACAGAGTTCATGGCGACTTCTAAAAAAATAGGGGGAGACCGGTCATAGGATGAAGAGAAATGTCACCACAAAGCCACAAAGGCACGAAGGAAAGGTTAAAGGCTTTGTGTCTTCGGGCCTTTGTGGTAAAAAACGCTAAGAGACCCCAAGTTATTGAGATGATACTTGGAGCGTTAGTAAACAGGCCTATGCCCCCTCGTTTGGTAAACCGCCGGTTGGAAGCCGGCGGCACTCTGTCACGTTGGTTGTACGCCGAGCGTCTAGCGCACGTACCAGGCGGCTACGTAGCCTTCTGTGTTGGCAGGGTCGCGCACCAGCAGCCATTTGCCAAATTGCCCGATTTTTTGCCGTGCACGCGGGGGATCTTCCACGACTTTCAAGGCAATGCCAAGGGGCAGACGCTTCAACAACGTGTCGTTGCCGACGCGAGGCAGCGAGCGCAATGCCAGATTGTCCGCTGTGACGTGTACCGTCAGGCCTTCTTCGCTGACTTCTCCCGGCAGATATTCTACGTACCAGGCGGCCACGTACCCGCTCCGCTCATCCGGTGTTTGGACATGCAACCATTTTCCATAGGCGCCTACCTTGGGGCTTGCCTCGCTGGGGGCTTCCAGCACTTCGAGCAGGGTGTGCTGCGGCAGGTAGGCAACCAGCGTATCGGAGCGAATTTGGGGTTCGGTACGCAGCGCCAGGTTGACGATGGTCGTGCGTACCTGAAGTTTCTCTGTGCTGGGCGGTGGGGATGGTGGCGTTGGTGGGGTTGGAGGCTCTTCCTGCGGTTGACGCGCCACGTACCAGGCCGCGGTGTAGCCGCGGACGCCTTCGGGGTCGCGCACCGGCAGCCAGGTGTTGGCTGCCCCAATTTTAGGGTAGGCTTCTTCATCGCTGAGCAGCACGTCAAAGCGGGTATTGCGCGGCACACGTTTGAGGAGCGTCTCGGGGCTGATGAGCGGACGGGAGCGTAACGCCAAATCATCGGTGGTGGCGTAAACCGGGAAACTGGCTACTTGCTCCGGGGCAGGCGGCTCGGTGGGCGGCTCTTCCGGGGGTTGCTGGGCCTCACGGGCGAGGTACCAGGCCGCAGTGTGGCCGCGGGCGCCTTCGGGGTCACGCACCGGCAGCCACTGGTTGACAATGCCCACTTTGCGATTGGCCTCGGCGTCATCGGTGAGCACATCCAGGCGGGTGTTCAAGGGCAGGCGCTTGATGAGCGTATCGGCTGCTATGTCGGGACGGGTACGCAGTGCCAGGTCTGCTACCGCGGTGAACAATGGAAAACTGGCCACAACTTCCTCGGAGGGCGGTTCA
Source organism: Anaerolineales bacterium (assembly GCA_034434095.1). Lineage (GTDB taxonomy): Bacteria > Chloroflexota > Anaerolineae > Anaerolineales > DRKV01 > DRKV01. The sequence continues at coordinate 18,361 of DAOTZN010000170.1, read as the reverse complement.
ACCGGCGGCGCTTCCACCGGCCCTTCCAGCCACAGCACGGCACTGATGGTTTTGGCGGCGTTGCCGGCAAAACCAAAACGCGAGAGCAAGGTGACGTCGTTGGTCTCGGCCGGATACGGCCAGGGGTCGCGCATCAGGTAGTCTTTGCCCTGCTTTTTGTACAGGATGACCCAATGGTTTTGGAAGCCGCTTTTTGGGGCGTAATCAACCTCCACCACCACCGGATAGCCGCGCTGAAGGGCGCTGTCTATCTCGTTTAGGGGGGCAGGTTGGTTGCGACATTGACGATAATTTTTGAAAACCATGCCCGGCAAGGCCTGCGGCAGGTAGGCCGGGATGATGAAAGCACCTTGAAAGCCCCCTGCCTGCTTCATTTTTTGGTTTAGGGTGATGGGCGTTTCTTCAAAGCCGTAGAAATTGGCCAACATCACCAGGTCTACCAGCAGACAGCCAAAGTCTCCGATGGTGGCATCGTCGCTGGTGCCTAGTTTTTTGTTCTTCCAGCGCGGGTCCTGTTGTGAAAAAGCGGGGATGGGTTTCATGCTTTCCTCCGATGGGTACTGGCGATAGGTTTATGATTCCAGTGTACCAAATATGGGAAGAAATGCAACGATTAATTTTGTGAAGCCAGCCGGGCAAGAAGCCCTCGGAAAAAAGAACGCCAGGATGCGACGCTCCCAGGCGCCCCGCATTGCCGACCTGGGGGTCGGCGCTCCCAGGCGCCCGGCATTGCCGACCTGGATGTCGGCGCTCCCAGGCGGCGCTTCCAGGCGTTCCCGCTTTGCCGACCTGGGGGGTGGCGTCCCCGGGCACTCCCGCTTTGCCGACCTGGAGGTCGGCGCTCCCAGGCGGCGCTCCCAGGCATTCCCGCTTTGCCGACCTGGGGGCCTGAGACCATCAATCAGGCCAGAAAAAAGACATGCCTACGCCCATATTTTCCAGGCCGGTTTCGGCCCAGTATTCGATGAGGGCGCTATCCCCCTCGGTGATGGCTTGAAACATGGCCGGAATGGCGCGCGGATCGCCGATTTCTGCCAGGGCACGCATGGCTGCCAGCCGGGCGGCCGGCTCTTCGCTGTGCTTTAAGATGTCGAGCAGGGCCTGAACCGCCGGCGCACCGATGGCGCTGAGCGCTTGGCGTGCCAGGCTTGCCAACAAAGGTGCTGCTTTGCCGAGCAGCGGCAGCAGGGCGTGGACAGCCTGTTTGGCTTGCTCGGCCTGAAGGCCGTGCTCGGCGTGGTGACGTAAGCCCAACGCGGCGCATTGTTGCACGTCCTCGGATGGGTCATTTAGGGCGCGCAACAATGCGTCGAAGGCAGCCGGTTGGTAGATCTCTCCCAGGATACGGACAGCCCACCAGTGCAGGTCGGGGTCGGGGGAATCCATCAGGGGGTGTAAATTTTCTGGGGACAGCGCACCACCTGAAAGCAAGTCTGTGACAATTTCCTCGGCACGGGCCTCATTCCCCTGCTGTATGGCCTCTACCAGAGGGCGCAGCCCCTCCGGGAGATTCCCCAGGGTATTTTTCATGCCGGATTGGGGGGCGGGATGGGCAGGTCTTCTTTGGTGGTGTCCTTCCATTTGTCGCCTTCGTCAATGAGCATGACGGGAATGTCGTCGCTGATGGGGTATTTGCGACCGCAGTCCTGGCAGATGAGCCACGATTCTTTGTAGTATTCGAGCAAGCCTTCTTTTTCCCGTACACAGGCCGGGCAACGTAAGATGTCGAGTAATTCTTGACTGACCATGAAAGTCTCCTTGTTGATTTATCGGCAGGCAACCCGCCAGGCGTCTAAATTCCAGTGCTTTTTGAGGAAATCGAAGTTCATGGCGTTTGCCTGAGGGCAGAAATCTGCTGTGTTGAGGTCATATTCTACCCCAAAAACGGGTTTGTTGGCCTGGATAAAGGGCGTGAGTAAGTCGCATTCGTTATATGAAAAACATTCTTCGTTGAGCGCCCAGTCGAAATCGGCGAGTAAATCGGGAATTTGGTCGAGGTCGTTTTTCAAGCCGATGGCCAGGCCGCGCGCATGGGCTTCGGTGGACAGGAAGCGGTTGTAGGTGAGTTGGTCGTCAGCGGTGAGCTGGAAGCCGGTATCGTTGGCGTAGCCGTCCACGTTGTCGGGGTCGACACCGTCGCAGTGTTTGCTGACGGCCAGATCCAGGCGGGCACGCATGATGGGGGCGAGGAGGTCTACTTGCCGGATGTCGAGCCATTTCTCACCCGTCCAGTTTTGCAGGGGGTTGCCCAGTACACTGGCGGGAAAGTCTCCCGCATCGGGGCGCCAATCTTCCCAACTGCCGGCGCTGAAGTAGCAAATGACCTTGCGCCCGTCAGCGTGCAGGGTGTCAATCACACTTTGTGGGGTGTCGAACAGGTCGATATCGTACACTTGCACGTCGAGAGAGGTATCCAGCGTGCCGCTGTATTGGATTTGCCAGGAGGTGCCGGGGACGGGCTGCCACCAGGTGGGCGTTGGGGTGGGGGCGCTGGATGTGTTCGTCACCAATGGCAGGTAGGTTGGGGTTGCCGTAGCCGATGACAGTACAAATGGGTTGTTACCTACCAATTCTTTGAAAACGGCTTCCAATTCAGGGTTATCCTGCAAACGCATGGTGGTGTCGTGGGCGGGGTCGTTGTCGTTCTGCCACTGTTCGTTCCACCACGAGAAACCGATTAGACGCGGCCAGCGGAAGGAAGTGATGTTTGTGAGCGCATTGCGAGCCCATTCCGCCTGATCACCAAGCGGGTTGTTCTTCGTCACGCCAAATTCGGCGATGAAGATGGGTTTATCAGGCGTCAGGGCATCCACGCGCGGGTAGACGACATCCATTTCGCTGGAGAATTCTTCCCAGTAATCGTCCTGTGGGGTCTGTGCGCCATAATTGCTGATGCCTATCCAGTCAATCCAATCATCGCCGGGGTAGTAATTTTCAAAAGCATTCCAATCTTCTTCAGGGTAGTCACCAGCGTTGATGTGAAAAACCCAAGTGATGTTCTCTGCGCCTTCGTTGCGGCAGATTTGGATGATGTGGCGGTAGGCGTCGCGGAAGCGTTCGGGCCCGTCGGGTTCGCTGGGGTCGCCGTAGCCTGCCGTCTCGCCTGCTCCGTTCCAGATGCCGTTCCACGAGAACCATTCGCCGTTGACTTCCGTGCCGTATTCGGCGAGTAGGGGTGTTCCAAAGTCGCGCGCTGCCGCGCACCAGTTGTGCAGGTCGGTGTCGAATTCACCATTGATGATGGCTTGCAGATTGAAGACGGGTTCTGCTATATCCTGTTCCCAACTAGAGCGAAGCATGAGACGAATGTAAGGAATGCTGCCCGCCTCGCGAATCCATGTAACGGTTGAGATGGGAAAGGCGCGTCCTTCGTACCAGTTGTGGGAGAAATAGACCCAGAAGACTCTCTTGCCCGCTGCTTCTTCGTAAGAGCGCACGTCGTTCAGCGTCACGTCGCTTTCTTCGCTGGTGATGCCGCCAGGGTGGACGCCATGATAGAGGTACCCCACAGGAGGAAGAGGAATGGCATGGGGGGCGTCGGACGGTGTAATGGTTGGTTGTACGGCTGGCATGCCGGATGGAGTGGGCAGACCTGTTGGGGCGATGGAGATTGGGGGAATGGTGGTAGACGCGGACAGATGCTGGGATGCACACGAGTCTACCAGCAGGAAAATCAAAATGGCAACAAGTAGATTGTTTCTCATCATTGTTGAATAATCTCCTCTCAGATTTCCTTGTTCTCGACAACACGTTGTGCTTGTGTCAGAGGCGCGCAACGTAGGAGAACTGCCAGAGGAATGCGCCATTTTTCATTTCTTCTTCGTCTCCGGTTGGCAAGGATGGTTGGGGTCGGGGTGTTTGGGCGGCATGCCTTTGGTTTTGGGGCCGTATTGGCAAACTGCCCGCCAGGGCATGTAGTGGGTGGTGAATTTATCACTGAAGTAGACCTGCCCCTCGCGGTACACAGTGCGGGTGATGGTTACATCAGCGCCTTCGGCCGCCCAGTCCACTTGTTTGATTTCATCCTTGGCGAGGTCGGGGTTTTCCTCGTAGACCGGGTCGGGCGGGGGTACACGGTTCGTGACGCCGGTGGTATCCCATTCCACGCTGCGGCCATCGGAGGTGGAGTAGAACTTCCAGGTCAGGGTGCGTGCGGCCGCGTTGACGTAGGTCTCCATCAGCAGAAAATAGGGAGTATCGTTTTTGAATTTGAAATCCACGACCGGCACGTAGACGGTGGCGTCCAGCCCGGCCATGTTGGGGTTGATGCCACCGGCCGCGTTTTGCTCGTAGTAGTACACCCGGTAGGCGTGGGGGTGACGCTCCACCACGGGGTAGCCGCCGAAAAAGACGGTGCGGAACAGGGTAGTGCTGACCTGGCACACGCCACCGCCCACGCCCTTGATGGTGCGGTCGCCGTAAATGATGAGCGCCTCGGCATAGCCGGTATCCAGACTGACATCGCCCAGCACCTCGGCCATTGAGAAAGTGGCCCCTGGCGGCACCAGCACGCCGTGGAAGCGCGCCGCGGCGGTTTGAATGTTGTGTATGCGTTCGGCACTGGAGCCGTAGAAGTAGGTGGTGTGGGCGCTAACCAGTTCGGTGATGCCCAAATCGGCCGCTTTGGCATCGTTCCCCACCTGCGGGTTGCTGTAATCGAACACTAGGGGGATATTGTGTTCTCCGGCGGCCAGTTTCTCGTTCACGCTTTGCAAGGTTTCGGTAATTAGCAATTCCCGCCCGATGACGGCCTCTTGAATGCGCACTAACTCGCGGCTCTCGTCATCAAAATAAAAGCGGGCGTTTTCGGCTTGTCGGTCTAACTGGGGCGCGGCTGCCTCCAGGATGGGGCGCAGGAAATCGGTTTTCAATCCCACTTGATAGCGGGTGCCGCCCTCTGGGGTTTCAACCCGCTCGATGGTCAGGTTTTCGGCCAATTGGGTGGGCGAAAATTCCCAGGGACCGGGGTCTCCCTCCTGGGCGTCCGGTACGCGCAGCACCAGCGGGGCCGAGAGTATCTGACGGGCGACCTCGGCCTGGGCGCTAGCGTCCAGCACTGCGGGCGGGTATTCGTTGATAGTCAGCGGGATGGTTGTGCTTTGCAGGTTCTTCACCAATGGCTGGATAGTCTCCAGCGTGCCGGGGATATCCACTTGCCGCCCGATTTGCCCCTTTACGGCTTGCACTTCCAACCCGTTGACTTCCAGTTTGGCCTCGATGGTGGGGCGGTCGATTTGCCCGGCCAACATGGAGAGCAGATTGGCGGCGATGCGCTCATCCCATACCATCACCGGTGGCAGGCTGATGCCGCTGCGCCAGGCGCGCCATTGTTCGCTCAGGCGTGCCGCCGGGCCGCCCCGACGCCCCCAGCGGTAGGCTTTCTCCAGGGTGGCCTGGGTATCCAGGAACAGCCCCAGGTCTTGCGGGCTGAAGGCCCAGGTGTGTTCCCCGTCTTGCAGGGTGATGCGCCCCTGGCTGGGGTAGGTGATGCTGCTCTCCAGGCGGGCCTCGGCTTGGGGGCGCGTGAGGCCGCTTAAGTCAACACCGCCAACGTACACGCCGGGGAAAATGCGTCCGGCGTAGTGCAGGTTGAAGGCGATGAGGCCGGCCAGGCACAAGAAAACAAACAGCAACGTACCGCTAACCAGCGCGGTCAGCACCTGCTGCATGGAGATTTTGGGGGACGATTGGGAATAGGTGGGATTTGCTTTCATCACTGCCTCAGTTTAGATTGTAACACGGGTGGGTGCTCAGGTTCGGCGGACTGAAGTTCTGCCTCTGTTCGTGCAAGGGGTAGTGGATGGCATTGCCTTCCACTACCCCTCCAGCCCAAAGGGCTTCCCCGAGTTGAGCGGGTGGTCGTGCGACTTTAGGGTTAGCCCCGCTCAACTTTGCCGACCTGGGGGTCGGCGCTCCCGGGCACGTCCAGGGTTCGGCGGACTGAAGTCCTGCATATGTGCTACGGGCGAAAGGTTTTTCGCCTCTGTGTGCTACGGGCGAAACATGTTTCGCCCCTACGTACCCAATTACCTAACTACCTAACTACCTAACTACCTAACTACCCAACTACATCCTAACGTTGTCTCTCCCCCTTCGGTTCCAACACGGGTATAATGATAAAACCGTTTTCAAGGTGCCTCTCCAGATATGTTGACCTTGGTATGCAAGGCGCAAATCTAAAAACGGAGGCACTTATTTGACCACAATCTTTTTGTTTTTGGAGACCACAAATCATGCTTAAACGAAACACCGGCGGAATAGGGACTCTCGTGACCCATAGTGACGGGCACAATGAGCACCATGCACATGTCATGCCCATCTACCAGACCTCCACCTTTAGTTTTCCCGATGTCGCTACCGGAGCGGCCTTGTTCGGCGGACAGCAAAAAGGCTATATTTACTCCCGCCTGGGGAACCCCAACTACGACGTTCTGGTGCGCAAATATGCCGCGTTGGAAGCCTTTGACCTGCTCCAGGCGCAGCCCGAGCGCCCGATAGAAGAAGTGGCCGATGGGTTGCTGTTCACCTCCGGCATGGCCGCTATCAGCACGGCGTTGTTTTCTTGTTTGCAGGCTGGCGACACCATCATCACCCAGGAAGCCATTTACGGTGGCACCTTCACCCTGCTGCATAACCTGGCGCCCAATTTGGGCATTAACGTCGTCTGGCTTTCCGATCCAACCCCCGAAGCCTGGGAGGCCGCCTGTGCCGCCCACCCTAACGTCAAAGTGCTCTATGCCGAATCGCCTGCCAACCCCACCATGAGCGTGGTTGATTTGGGCGCTGCGGCCGAAATTGCTCACCGCTACAATGCCTGGTTGATGGTGGATAACACCTTTGCCACCCCTTACTGCCAACGCCCCTTCACCCTGGGCGCGGACGTGGTCATCCACTCCACCACCAAGTACCTGACCGGGCACGGTGTCGTTGTCGGCGGCGCGGTACTCAGCACCCACCTGGATTACGTCCACGGTGCGCTGAAGACCTGGCAAAAATCCCTGGGCGGCACCCCCAGCCCCTTTGACGCCTGGTTGGCGGATTTGGGGTTGAAAACCTTCGAAGTGCGCATGCAGCGCCACTGCGAGAATGCCATGCAAATTGCCCGCTATTTGGAAACGCACCCCCAGGTGGCCAGCGTCTTCTACCCCGGGCTGGAAAGCAGCCCCGATCACGAAATTGCCAGCCGTCAGATGCTCGGTGGTTACGGCGGTATGATTTCTTTCGAACTCAAGGGTGGTTTGCAAGCCGGAGAAACCCTGATGAACAACGTCCAATTGGCTACGCTGGCGGTCAGCCTTGGCAACGTGGATACCCTCATCGAGCACCCCGCCAGCATGACGCACGCCGGCGTGCCGCGTGAAGAACGCCTCAAGGCCGGCCTAACCGATGGTTTGGTGCGTCTCTCGGTGGGTATCGAAAACGTCGAAGACATCATCGCCGATTTGGAACAGGGGTTGGCAAAAATTGCCTGAACTCTCCGTCCTGCTGCCGTGTTACAATGCTGCCTCAACGCCGGAGGAAGCGCTCGAAAATTTAGCCCGGCAGACGTTTCGTGACGTTGAAATTGTGGCCGTGGATGATGGTTCCACAATTTATCCACAGATGTTGCCGCGATTTATCCACAGATGTCACAGATGACGCAGATTTTTTACTCTCTGCGTCATCTGTGAATAAGTTTGACCGTTACAATCCATCACCATATAGGCAATTACGAATAAGCACTCAATTCCTATGACATCACAAGCAAAAGAACTCACCTTTGAAGTCCGTCCCGAACACACCGCGGCGCATATTGGCAGCGGTACCGTCCAGGTGCTTTCCACCCCCAGCATGATTTTGTTCATGGAACGCACCGCTCAGCAATTGTTGGCCGAGCAACTACCGGAAGGCGAAACCAGTGTCGGCACACTGGTTAACGTGCGGCACCTGGCCGCTGCCCCCCTGGGTGCAGAAATCCGGGTGCGCGCCGAAATTGAAGAGCGCGATGGGCGCCGGGTGCGCTTTTCTGTGGAAGCCTGGTACGGTGACCGGCAACTCGGTGTTGGACAGCACGAGCGCTTCATCGTCAACGAGGCCCGTTTTTTGGAGCGCTTACAGCAAAATTTGTAAGTCATCGCCTCCGCTAGTTTCCGGGATACCATCGCCGCGAAAAGCGCGGCTAGAAATTCCCCGGCCCATCGGATGTTCGTTGGACGCTGCGCAAGGCGGCCAGTGCTAGCAAATTGAGCAATAGCGCCCCACCGGCTGCCAGCATAAAACTGTGTCCGTACAGCCAGGTGGCTAACGGTGCACCGGCCGCGCGCCCAAGTGAAAGCGCCATGATGTTGAAAGCCATCAACGTGGCGCGTGCCTGGGGCAGCAACTCGGTCATCAGGGGAATTACCGAGACCAGCGTAAACTCGAAAGTAATGTAGAACAGAAACAATCCCAGGAGCGCGCCGGGAACACTTCGCCCCAGAACGGGCAACAGGGCAGCCGCCACTGTGTTTCCCATCAGCCCCAGGGCTACGCTGCGTTTCTTGCCAACGCGGTCGGCGAAGAGCGCCACCAATCCCTCACCCCCCAACTCCGATAGGCCGATGACGGCTGCCGCGCCCCCCAGGGCGGCAATTTGTAACCCAAAAGCGTTTTCCAGCCACACGCCAAACACCAGGTTGACCACTTCGTTGGCCGCGCTGGCCAGAAAGCCAACCGATAGGCCTGCCAGCGCACTGGCAGAAGCCAATACCGGTTGAAAATTCCAGATTGTGGTGTTGTGCTTTGGGACGCCATCGCGTACCATCCATAGCAAGGCCCCCAGGGTGAGCGCGCCACAGACCGCCAGAAACCCAAAGGGGGCGCGCCAGCCCCAGCGGGCAATCAAAAACCCGATGATGGGAATGCCCACGAAAAAGGACAGCGACCAGCCCATTTCGGTGATTGCCAACGAAGCGCCACGGCGTTCATAGGGCACACGTTCCCCCAGGTAGGCTTGCATGGCCGGGTCGAAAATGTACTTCCCCAGCGTACCCAAAACAATCGCGATTCCCAGTGCCGGCAGGGTCGGCCAGAGCAACACCAGGCCGGTACCCAGGGTGAAGGTCAACAACCCCAGTGCCATCCCGCGCCGGTATCCGTGCCGCTCCGAGAAGGCAGATAAAAAAGGTGCACCTACCCCCCCGACCAGCGAACGAGCGCTCATGATCCAGGCCAGCGTGTCCAAATCGGCCCCCAGGGCGCGCCCAAAGACCCCCAGGAAGGGGTACACCATGCGATAGGCGGTGTTGAAAACTGTGCGGATGAGCGCAAAGAAGGCGGATTGCCTAACGTTAGCGCGTGGCATGGGAACTCTTTTCGTACCACCAGCGGGTTAGGAACCAGGCCGCCAGCCAGGTCAGGAAATTGAGCAGGATGAAGAACACGATGACGTCCCACAGTCCGCTTTTGAAGATTGGCGAGGGTGGCGGGTGCATGATATTTTGAGCGCGGGAAAAGACGATGCGCAGCACCACGATGAAAGCCACATTCCCCAGTGAGGTTAGCCAGGGCATATCGAGCAGGGTAAGGCCGCCTTGCAACAGTAACCCGACCACGGCAAAGGTCAGCGCCAACCTGAAGCGCGGTTCGGACAGAAACAGGCCGTTCCAGTTGGCCTGCATGGCCCACAACGAGAGCGGCAGGTACGTTACCCAGAAGGTGATGCCGGTGCGTCCCAGCGCCTGCGACCAGGCGTGGAATCCGGCCTGACGTGTGCGCAGAAGGCCAGACAAGGGCGCCCAGGAAGACAGTAGGGCCAGTGCACCGCATATACCGGCCAGAAGGAAGGCTACTTCGGCGGTCAGCACCCAGGCGCCGTGCAGGTACACGATGCGCACGTTACTGCCCAGCGATTTTTCCTGCGGGCCGAAGAGCGCCATCAAGGCGATGATGACTACGGTTGAAAAGAAGAAGAGCAAGGGAGAACGTTTAGGTTTAGGCATGGTCGTTTGGTTGTTGGTTGGCTAAAATTTGATAAAAGGGTTGTCTAAAATTTACTCTGGGGTGGCATGTTGTTCTTTCGCTGCGTTCAAATTTTGGGGACAACCCCACAATCTTAACGCAAAGTGGCTAAGACACAAAGGTTTTTCTGGAAAAAACCCGGATATAGTTCATTGGGTGCTCAAAATATGGAGCGGTAACGGAGGGCATTGCCCTCCGTTACCCAAACGAAGCGGGAAATTATTTGCGGGCGAACCCTACCCGACTAATCGACTATCCGACTACCCGACCAAGCGACTACCCAACTACCCGACTACCCGACTACCCACCACCGGCCTTTTCCCACACCGCGATTTGACCATTGTGTAGGCCCAGGTACAGGTGTTGCAAGGTGTCGTCGGCGGATAGCCATACGGGCGGCGCGGCGCTGTGAAACAGCGGGGTTACTTGTCCTTGTGCGGCCTGCCACACCTGCCCGGAAGCGCTGCCCAGCAGCAGGGTTTGCCCATCGGGCGTCAACCACAACGTGGCAACTGCTTCCGGCAGGGAGAGTGGCTGCATGTGGCCTGTTGAGCCGTACCAGGCGTTGCCCTGTTCATCGAGCGCGGCGCAGAGGTTTGTATCGGCGGCGCAGGTGATGGCTTGTAACGCCGCCGGCCAGGGGGAATCTAAGGTGAGCGGCGTCAGGTCGGGCAGAGCGTACGGTCGCGCCATGCCATCCGAGCCCAAGACCCATAGCGTATTGGACGCTTGCACGACTAACGCGCGTCCCCACACGCCTTCGGGCAAGGTGGTTTGCGCCCGCGGATTTTCGCCCTTCCAGACCACCAACGCTCCGCTACCATCGGCAGAGACGAGCATGTCCCCGGAGAGCGCCAATGCCGTGATGCGGTTGCGGTGCAGGTAACGCGTCCCCACGAGTTGGCCATCGGATAGGCGCCAGGTGCGCAACGTGCCATCCATGCCGCCGGAGATGAGCGTTTGCCCGTCGGGGGAGCCCACCAGCGCAGTGACCGCGCCGCGGTGCCCGCTCAGAACCAGCGGTGTTGGCGAATTGCCGCCCGGCCACACCAGCAGCGTACCGTTGGCGTGTGCACTGACCAGGCGTCCGGCCAGCCATCCGCCGGTTTGCCCGCGTCCGGGGAACGGGCCGAGTTCCCCGCGCACGGGCGGAGTTTCGGTGTCGCGGTTGACCTGGGGGGCGCCGTTCCACAGGCGCAGCCAGCCATCGCTGCCCAGAGAGGCCAGCGTTTCGCCATCCGGGGCGTAAGCCAGCGTCAGCACAGCCCCGCTGTGCGCCTGAATGTGCCGCAGCGGCTGGCCTTCGTCGTTGCTCCATAAGGCCAACCGGCCAACGGTATCGCCGCCAGCCAGCCATGGGGATTGGGCAGGTACACTCAAGGCCAACAAAGGCTGGGCAAAGGCGGCATAGCGCAGCACCAGGCCGTGCGGTCCCCAGGCTTCCAGATTGCCGCCCTGGTCGGACAAGTACAGGCGGCCATCACCGGGGCGGCAGGCCAGCGCGGTCACGGGGCTGCCGGGCAGACGCAACCCAATCACCAGACGGGCAGTACGCGGGTTCCACAGCGTAACCGTGCCATCGCGCCCGGCGGTATACAGCGCCGGGGTATCGCTTTCGGGCAGGTGCCCGCAAAAAGCCAGCGCGGTGAGGCGGTCGCTATGGCCGAGGAGCGCGTCGCTCAGTTGCCCGCTGGTGGCCGTCCACAGACTCAAGGTGCCGTCGGCGCGGCCAATGGCAAGTTGTGCGCCGTCAGGAGACCAGGCCAGCGCGGTGACGGCTGCTCCACCGGTGTGCAGGCGGTTGCGCAAAGTCCCATCGGCGGCCTGCCACAGCAGGATGTCGCCGTCTTGCCCACCGCCCGCCAGAGAAAGGCCATCGGGCGACCAGGCCAGTGCGGTGAGGGCGGCGGTTGGGGTGAGGTGCGCCGTTTCGGTGAGCGTTTGGGCGTCAAACAGGTAGGCACCGGCGGTTGTGGCAACCGCCAGCGAGAGACCATCGGGAGACCAGGCCAGGGATGCCGCGGCCCCACGCCCCAGGAAGCCCTGGAGATGGTAGGCCGGGATCTCAGGGGGAGGAGAACTTGTGGGAATCGGGCTGGGGGAAACGGAGGAACTCTGGGGGGAGGCCGTTATGGAGGGTACGGGACCCGCCGGAAGGGGGTTCGTTCGGCACCCTAAGGGGGTCAGGAAAATCCCCAAAAGCAGAATCAGCCCCAAGGCGCGCCTTCGGACGGGTAGTCTTACCAAAACGGCCATAAAATTGGAATCAGCAGCATACAGATAAGGGCCATCAGCAAGAAGAGTGGCAATCCGATGCGCAGGTAATCTTTGAAGTTGTAGCCCCCGGCTGCCATTACCAGGGTGTTGACCGGCGATGCAACCGGCGAAGCAAAGCCCATCGAAGCCGCAATGCCGACAGCCATCAGCATAGGGTGAGGCTGGACGTGTAAATTTTGAGCGGCGGCCAGGCCCAAGGGGGCAAATAACGCTGCGGTGGCGGTGTTGGTGAGTACCTGGGTGACCAGGCCGGTGAATAGGAAAAGGCCGGCCATAACCCAACGCGGCCCGAGCGCTCCGAGGCTGTTGGTGATTGCTTGTGCCAGTAAGGTGATCAAACCGGCCTGTTCCAGTGCGATACCGAGCGGCAAGATACCGGCAATGAGCACAATGCTTTTCCAATCAATGAATTCGTAGGCCTCTTCGATGCTCACGCAATTGGTGAGTATCATCAGTACGGCTGCCAGCAGGCTAAGGGTGGTGAGCGGTAAGAGGTCGATGGCCAGGCCTACCAACATGCCCAACAAAATGAGACCGGCGACCCAGGCCTTACGCGCTGAACCGAGGTTCAACATGCTTTCGGGTTGCCCAATAACGATGAAATCCTGCCCTTGTTCGCGCAGCGTCAGGATATTTTCCCAGGCGCCTTGTACCAGAATGGCATCGCCAAAGCGCAGCGGCGTGGTTTTGATGGGCAGGACGTCGTCGTGGCCGGCGCGGCGAATGCCGAGTACGGTCAGGTGGTAGCGGCTGCCAAAGCGCAATTCGGTGATGGTTTTGCCGGGCAGGCTGGATTCAGGCGGCAGGATGACTTCGGCCAACCCGACTTCTTGATTGATGAGTGCCTGTTCGTCTGCCGCGTCGACCGGTTGTACTCCCAGATTCCAGGAGGCCGCCAGGTGAGCGATGTTGGTGGCCGAACCTTGCGCTAGGATGATGTCTTCGGACAGGAAGGTGGTTTCCGGTGTGGGTTTGATGGTGCGTGGTCGTTCGGCTTGTAAGACCAGTCGGCTATCGCCCACCTTGACCATTGTGCGGGGCTGGGGTTGGCGGCGTACCTCGATGATGCTAACGTCGAATCGGCTGCCAAATTGGGCTTCAGCAATTGATTTTCCCACCAGTGAAGATGTTCGCCGCACGCGCAGGCGGTACAGATTGTCGGGCAACTTGTAGCGATGGGCCAGTTCTTCGGGGGTTTCCACGCGTTGGACTTTCATTACTTCGCCATGAGTCGGCAACAAACGGTATCCCACGGTGCTCATAAAAAGAATGCCCCCAGCCAGCAATGCTAACCCCAGGGGCGTGAAATCGAAAAATTGAAAGGCGTAATAGCCATTTTCGCGCAGTAAGTCGCTGACAACCAGGTTGGGCGGGGTCCCGATGAGGGTGCTGGCGCCGCCCAGTAGTGCGGCAAAGGCAACCGGCATCAGCAACTTAGATGGGACGATTTTTGCGCTCATGCTCAACCCGATGATGGCGGGAAGCAGCACGGCCACGGTGCCGGTATCGCTCATGAAACTGGAGAGCAGCGCTACGGTCAGCATGACGGTGATCAACAGCGCGCGGGGTCGGGTGCCGGCAATGCGCAAAATCTGATTTCCGATGCGCGTTGCCAGGCCGGTGCGTAACACGGCACCACCGACGACGAATAAGGCGGCAATGGTAATCACTACCGGGTTAGAAAAACCGGAAACGGCTTCTTGGGGGGTGAGCAGGCCGGTGAGGGCCAGCAGTACCAGCACGATGAGCGCGACCAGGTCAACGCGCAGCCATTCGGTGATGAAGAAAATCAACGCGAACAGCAGGATAAAAATGGCTTTCCACAATTCAGGCGTCATGGCATAACAGGAAGGGAGTAGTTGGAGGGTTTTCGCAGGAGAGTGGTTTGCAGATTGAGTCAGACTCCGGTGTGTGCCGCGCTCAGGCGGACAATTTGAGCAGGCGTTCCCCGGCTGCGTGTAGAGTTTCGTCGCGCTTGGCAAAGTTCAGCCGGATGAAGTTTTGCCGCCCGTCGGGGAAAAATCCCGAGCAAGGCACCGCGGCGACGCCGATGTCGCGCGCCAGGTGAATGCAAAACTCGATGTCGCTATCATAGCCGAAGCGGGCAATATCCACCAGGACGTAATACGTCCCTTGGGGGGTGACATAGTTCAGTTCTGCACGCTTGAGATAGTCCAGCAGGATGGCGCGGCGATGGGTGTAATCCAATTGCAGTTGGCGGTAGTAGGTATCGGGAAAGCGCAGGGCGGTGACGGCGGCTTCCTGGAAGGGAGTTGGGGCGCCGATGGTGAGAAAATCGTGAATTTTGCGGATGCCTTCGGTCAGGTGTGGCGGGGCGATGGCGTAACCCAGGCGCCAACCGGTGATAGCGTAGGTTTTGGAGAGCGAGCCGCACGAGATGGTGCGCTCGAACATGCCGGGCAGGGTGGCCAGGTAGGTGTGGCGGTGGGGTTCATAGACGATGTGTTCGTAGACTTCATCGGTCACAACGAAGGCATCAAATTCTTGTGCCAGGTCGGCAATCACTTGCAGTTCGTGGGGGGAGAAGACGTGCCCGGTGGGGTTGGAGGGGTTACACAGCACCAGCGCCTTGGCACCGGATAGGAAGGCGGCGCGCAGTTCCTGGCGGTCGAAGGTGAAATCTGGGGGGCGGAGGGGGACGAAAATCGGCGTTGCCTGGGTGAGGATGGCATCCGGCAGGTAATTTTCGTAGAGCGGGGTGAATAGAATGACCTTGTCGCCTGGATTGAGCAGGGTGAAGAAGGCGGCCAGCATGGCTTCGGTGCTGCCGCAGGTGGCGGTGATGTGCGCGTCGGGATCGAGCGGCAGGCCCATGAAGCGGCTTTGTTTTTCGGCCAGTGCCTGCCGGAAGGATTGGGTGCCCCAGGTCAGGCCGTACTGGTTGTGTCCGCTACGCAGGGCAGTGACGGCGGCTTCGATGAGCGCTTCCGGCGGGTCAAAATCGGGGAAGCCTTGTGCCAGATTGACGGCGCGGTACTGGTGTGCCACGCGGCTCATCTCGCGGATGACAGATTCGGTAAAGCGCTTTAGTCGCAGGGCAGGCATTATCTCATTTCCTGACGCACAGCGTGGTATAAGGTTTCGGCTTTGAGTTCATGCAGGGTGTAACAGGGGCAGTGCAGGTGGTCGGCCAGAGATTGCGCCAACCCCTGGTCGAAGGCGGCGTGTTCCATGTTCACCACCACGGCGCGGATTTCTTCTTCGGCGATTTGCTCGGCCAACTGATGCGCCTCCTCCATTGGGGGCAATCCGCCCATCGAGACGTTGCCCGCGCCATCGGTCAGGATGATGAGCAGCGGTTCGATATCCGGGTGGCTGACTTTTTCGCGCTTGATCACCTGGTAAGCCAGGTATAAGCCGGCGGAAAGCGGAGTTTTGCCGCCTACGGGGATATTTTCCAGGGCGCGCTGTGCCAGTTGGACAGAGTTGGTGGGCGGCAGCACCAGGGTGGCGCGGTCTTTTTGGAAGACAATCAGGCCGACGCGGTCTCGACGCTGGTAGGCATCGGTAAGCAGGGAGATGATTGCCCCCTTGGTGGCCTGCATACGCTCGGCAACTGCCATCGACCAGGAGGCGTCCACCAGGAAGAGCACCAGGTTGGCGACCTTCTTGACCCGCACCTTGCGTTGCAGGTCTTGTTTCTGAACGGCAAACGCCACCCGTTTACGTTGTTCGGCGCGGCGACGCTGATAAGGGGCTGCCGCGCGCAGGGTGGCGTCGAAGGCGATATCTGTGGTTTTGCCGTTGGCCGGGCGGGCCTGAATGTAGCGGCCGCGCTTGCGGTTGGTTAACGTCGTGGAGCGTCGGCCGCTTTTGCGGCGCGTCATGCGGTCAAGGGGCGTATCTAATTTGCGGGCCTGAAAGGCGTTGCCCACCTTGACTTTTTTGCCGCCCTCCCACCAGTTGGCATCCAGGCTTTGGAAGACATCCTGGGGTGCGGGTTCGGCCTGCGGTTGGTCGGGGGCATTGTCGGATGGCTCACTTTCTAGTCGCCCGTGCGTTTTTTTTTACTTTCCTCGTCGGCGGCCTTTTCAGATTCATCCGGGATGCCGTTGCTCTGTGCCTTGCCGCGTAGCGATTCGATGCGCTCTTGCAATTGCTCGCTGGTTACTTCGCTCTGATGGAAGGGGCCGTGTTTGATGCGGTGCGGATAGGCTAGTTCGGCTGCCATGGCGATATCACGCTGGGTGATAGCGGTGCGCCCCTCGAAAGCGGCGTGAGCGCGCGACGCTTTGAGTACCACCAGGTCGGCGCGATGCCCGTCTACGTGCAAATCGGCACTCAGCGAGGCGATGGTAAGCAGGTCGCGGGTGGTGTAGGTAACTTGTGGAAGTAAATCTCTTGCCCGGGCAATGCGCTCGGAGAGTTCGCGTTCTTTGGGCTGCCATTCGGCGATGAAGGCTTCGGGGTCGTTTTCAAAGGCGATGTTGCGCTGCATGATGAGGACGCGTTCGCGAGGTTGCTGGATGCCCCGTAGTTCTACCGACAACCCGAAGCGGTCCAGCAATTGGGGGCGCAGATCGCCCTCCTCGGGGTTCATCGTCCCCACCAGGATAAAGCGGGCTGGATGGGAAAAGGAGATTCCCTCGCGCTCGACGATGTTGACGCCCATAGCGGCGGCGTCTAGCAGCAGGTCTACGACGTGGTCATCAAGCAGGTTGACTTCGTCAATGTACAGCAAACCGCGGTTGGCGGCGGCCAGTACCCCCGGCTCGAAGTGTTTTTCGCCGCTCTGGATGGCTTTTTCGATATCGAGTGTGCCGACGACGCGGTCTTCGGTGGCACTGACGGGCAGGTCTACAAAGCGAATGCGGCGGCGGACGACCGGCAGTTTTTCAATCTGGTCAGTGCGCTCCCGCACCCAGTCAGACCAGGTATGCGGGTTGCGAGGGTCATCGTTAAAAGGGGAATCGGCAAAAACTTCAATTTCGGGCAGCAGGGCGGCCATAGCGCGCGCGGCGGTGGATTTGGCCGTGCCGCGTTCGCCGCGAATCAGCACGCCGCCGATGCGTTGGTCAATGGCATTCAGGATGAGGGAACGCTTCATGCGTTCCTGACCGACAATGGCCGTAAAAGGATAAGTGGGGCGCATAGGAAAATTGGTTGGGTAGTCGAATATAGTGTGAGGTGTTTTCGCAGCGCGAATGCGCTGTAAGAGATTATACCCGCATTTTGAGGGCATTCGAGGGGTCATCTTGATGACTTGATGTCTCTTAGGGTTCGTCCATAAATATCGATTTGTTGATTCTTCGGCCTCAAATTTTTTAACGCCAAGCCACAGAGCCGCAAAGAAAACCACGTTTTAGCGCCCAAACCGGCGTGTATCCAGAAAAATCTTTGCGCCTTGGCGACTTCGCGTTAAGGTTTTGGGGGACCCCCAACCTGCCGACCTGGAGGTCGGCGCTCCCAGGCACCCCAGGTGGGGATACGCTAAAGGATTGCAAATCAAAAACTTCCCTCGCTGTCATTGCAAGTGAGTGAGAAAACTTATTCTTTGACAGAACCTTAGCGTTTTTTACCATGAAGGCACTAATCCCTTTGGCCTTGTTGTTTCTTTTGGGAGATGTTGCACCCTATGGAATCCCCCCTACTTTTTTGAGAAGATGCTTTTCGGGTGAAAAAAACATTTTCTGTTGACGTTTTTGTATCTCCATGATAAAATGCGGGTCGCTTGGGCGCGTAGCTCAATGGCAGAGCAGTGGCCTTTTAAGCCATTGGTTGAGGGTTCGAGTCCCCCCGCGCTCACAGATAAAAACGCTCACGGTTAATCGCCGGAGCGTTTTGTGTTTTTAGGTGGGCACAACTACTTACCTTCTGGACAATGGTTGGAAGAATTTTTCACAGAGATGCAAGGTAGGAGTCTTGAATCTGACGAGAGTATCCTCTCAATAACTTTGGGCCTCTTAGCGTTTTTTACCACAAAGGCTCGAAGGCACAAAGCCTTTTTCCTTTGTGACTTCGTAGTGCCATTTTTATTGCGCTCCATGGTCTGTCTGCCCCTGTTTTTTGAGAAGTCGCCATGAACTCTGTTCACCACCAAGCATGAAAATGTGCTATAACCTGAGCACTCGGCTAACACAGAGGT
>DAOTZN010000169.1:0-17760 GCA_034434095.1 Anaerolineales bacterium | reverse complement strand
ATCGCTATCAAACCAGGAGATAAACTTTTCGTCGAACCGGGGGCTATGCTGCCTTACGAAGGGACTGCCGTTGGGTGGGCAGTACGTCAGGCTGAGATCATCGTAGATAACCACCTGAGCGAGGTGGAATCGCGCTATCTGGAAGATGAGCGCCTGAAGGCTCAGGGCATGGAAGCGCGCATTGTTATCCCCATAACCATCGGTCAACGCGTGCTTGGGACGCTGAATGCAGCCAGCCGTCAGGTAAATGCCTTTGGCGCTGAAGGCCAGACCATCTTACAACAGGTTGCCAACCAAATGGCGCTGGCCCTGGAACGTCGTCGCCTGTTCGACGAAAGCCAGCAGCGCAGTGCAGAACTGGCTATTTTAAACGAGATGGGGCGCCAACTCTCTAACCTGTTGGATATCGGGCAGATTGCCAAAACAGTATACACCTACACGTCACGGCTAATGCCTGCTGAGAGTTTTTTTATGGCGCTATACGATGAAGAACAGCAAATCATCAGCGTGCCGATATGCTATAGTAACGGTGAGCGCGTTGATATTCCCCCTCGCCTGCCAGGAAATGGCCTGACAGATCATGTCTTGCGCACCGGCCAGCCGATTTTGATTGAAGAAGATGTACTCGGTCACATGTCAGAATATGGAATTGACATCACGACCATCAGTAATCAGAAGCCAGCACAGTGCTGGCTGGGTGTGCCGCTATTACTCGGGCAACGTGTGCTTGGGGCGTTGGTCGTTCAAAATACCACTACCCCCCGCCTATATGGCGTCCACGAACAGGAACTGCTGTTTTCAATCGCCTCACAAGCAGCCATCAACATCCAAAATGCCCGTCTCTTTGAGCAAACTACCCAAAACCTGGAAGAAACCGAAGCACTGTATCAGGCCAGCCGGGTAATCGGTGAGTCTAACCGTATCGAAGAAATTTTACAGGGTGCCGGCATTCTCGGGCGTTCCTTGGGAATGGCCAGTGTTAGCCTGACGCTCATCAAGAAAACCGATGAACAAGGCATACCACTGAGTGGCGACATTTACATAATGTCGTTGACTACGGTACCGCCTCAAATGTCGCCTCCGGTTCTTAATTCGCCCATTGTCAACCGTGAGATGGCCGAGCGCATTCTGAAAGATCCGGATTTTGCGCTTGTTTATCGCGATATCAACGACCCCACTGAAAATATTCCTCAACACGTTCGCGAGCTATTGCGCAACGATAACTTGCGCGGCTCTGCAACACTAGGGTTGAGTGCCCGTGGCGAAGCGCTGGCTTTCATTTCGTTTTCCAGCCCCGAGCCTCTCACAAACCTACCCGAACGCCACATACGGCGCATGCGCACCGTCGCCGATCAGGTGGCCACCCGCCTGGAAAACCTGCAACTCTTCGAGCGTACGCAACAAGCGCTCAATGAAACCAGCACCCTGTATCAATTGAGTGCACGTTTCAACGCGGCCGGCTCTATTGAAGAGATTCTCGAAGTGCTCAGCATCCCTGACTTTGCTGGAGACGCCCCATACAGTGCGCTATTATGGAAATTTGAATTAGATCCAACAACAGGCCAACCCGTTGGTATGACGCACACACACGCCTGGAAACGCGGTAAGCATACAGAATTGCCATTCCAAATTGGAGACACTTTTAATTTTCAACAACTCCCTGGGGTACGGACCATGCTTAAGAATCCAAATACCCCTTTGTTGATTGCCGATGTATCCCAGGAAATTGGCGACCCTAATATTCGTGAGATTTTATTGAACGCGAGTTTGAAATCGGTAATCTTTCTTCCGTTGGTTCTGCAAGAACGCTGGCTTGGTATGGTTTCAGTGCTCTGGGCACAAAGCACCAACTTCAATGAACAAGACTTACAGCGCTACACTTCCTTAGGTGCACAAGCCGCGATAGCCATCAATAGCCGTCTATTGTTTGAAGAAACACAACAACGTGCTCAACAACTGGAATGGTTATCTCTTATCAAAGACAGTTTCTCTGTGGCCGAAGACGAGGAAAAAATACTTTTGGCACTGAGCATGGCCTTCAATGCCAATGTGATGCCAGAACGAATAGCGCTCTTTTACCTGGAGGAGGACGAACGAGGTCTGCCCATCACCGCCCAGATGAAAGCGCAGTGGGCAGATGGCATAGCCATTTCCACGCCTGAGGCTGCGCCCTTAGACCTGCAAGCACTTCAGGAGTTCCCCCTATGGCAAGAGAATCAGGATAAGGTTATATTTTCCACTAAATTAGAGGAAAACACCCCTCTGACAGCACTCTGTAAGACATTCGTAAAGGCACAAATCGGGCAAGCCACTGGCATCCTGCCACTTTACAGCACCGGTCACTGGCACGGTCTGATCGTGATAACCTGGTCAGATACTTATACGCTAACCGAGGAGGAGTCTTTCTACCTGAAAGAGTTAGTTGAGCCGCTATCCGCGTTGGTAGCGACCCGACGCGCCTACCTGAGAGAGCAACTTGTTCGTCAAGCCATTGAGCGTCGCAATTTGCAATTACAAACCGCGGCTCAAGTCTCCCGTACTGCCAGCAGCATCCTTGATCCAACGGAATTAGCACATGGGACGGCAGCCCTCATTCGCGATCGCTTTGATCTGTACTACGTTGGCCTGTTTTTGATTGACCGTACCGGCGAATGGACAGGTCAACCGCGGCAATGGGCTGTACTACGTGCCGGCACCGGTGAAGCCGGGCAACAAATGCTGGCACGTCAACATAAGTTAAAGTTGGATACCAACTCTATGATCGGGCGATGCATCGTGGAGAAACAGGCCCAAATCTGGCGTGGTGATGAGGCGGAAGACATTGGGCGTTATGTCAACCCATTACTGCCCCGTACCCGCTCCGAAATGGCCCTGCCTCTTATCTCGCGCGGCGAGATCATCGGCGCCATGACATTCCAAAGCGAACGCCCTGGCGACTTTAGCCCAGACGATATCGCCGTCCTGCAAACCATGGCCGACCAGGTTGCCAACGCGCTGGAAAATGCCCGCCTGTTCCAAGAAAGTACCCACCGTACCGAAGAACTGGCCTTCCTCAATCACATTGTCAGTCAAGTATCCGCCTCGCTGGATTTAACTAATAACCTACAAATTGTGGCCAAAGCGCTGGGCCAACACCTCAATATGGATGTTGGCATTGCGCTACGTGAGGCAGACGATACTCACTTGACAGTACGCGCCTCTTATCGGCAAGACGATGCCCGCCCAAACCCGGTAGGGCAGCGTATCCCCATTGAAGGGAATGTTGCTACGCAAGAGGTATTGAAAACTAAAAAACCGCTGATTATTCAGGATGCCTTCAACGATCCACGCATTGCCCCATTACATGAAATCGCCCGAAAACACAAGGTATATGCCATTGCCATCTTCCCCATCGTCCTTAGCGATGAAGTTATTGGCACATTGGGGCTGAACATCCGTACCCCAGATCGTACGTATCAGCAATCAGAGATTAACCTGACGCAAAGCGTTATCACTCAAATCAGTACCGCCATTCAAAATGCGCGCTTGTTTTCACAACTCGAGGACACTCTAAAAGAAACTGAGGCACTGTACACTGCCAGCGCTGAATTGAACACCGCCACAACCTACGAAGAAGTCATTGATGCGCTCATAGGAAACACCCTTTTAGGTGAAAATGCCCAAAACGTCAGTTTGAATCTATTTGATACCCCCTGGTTGCCTGGGCGTCGGCCGCAAATGGTTACTGTCCTGGCCCGTCGGTCTCAATTGCCTCCCGAAGCAGTGAGTGATCGCTACATGCTGGATTCATTCCCATCAGCGGAAAAGGTCCTGTCTCCCGATGGCCCTACGGTCATCGAGGATATTGCCAATCATCCTGACCTGGACGACAACGTGCGGGCCTTATATCTGCAACGCTTCAAAGCCGTCAGTACAATTTTTGTCCCCTTGCTCATTGCCGGTCAATGGGTAGGATACATCAACGCGATTTATCAACAACCAACGCGTTTTCCAAAACGCGCTGTTCGCCGTTTGAGCGCACTGGCAAATCAGGCTGCCGTCGCCATCAACAACCTGCAAAGTGTAGAAATCACCCGGCGCCAGGCCCAAGAAGCCACGCTGTTGTACCAGGCAACACAAAACCTGGTACAAGCCAAAAGCGAGGATGAAATTTACCAGGTTGCACTGCAGGCCTGCCTGGATTTTGGCAGTGTGGATATGGCTGCCATTCAGCGCTTTAAGGTCATTGGACAAGAAACCTTTCTCGAGCAAATCGCACACCGCAGCAAGCCAGATACGAGCACCCCAGAGGATGGCACACTCTTTCCCATCGACTTATACCCCTATAGTCAGCGTGTGGCAAAAGGAGAATCCATCATCAGTGATCATGTGGCGCAGAGTGATGAATTTACACCCGAAGAGCGTAATCTGTTGATTGAATTCGATATTCAAGCCCTGGCAGCCTTCCCCCTGTGGGAACGTTCTGGCCCATCAGAACAAATTCCGGGGCAATTTTTAGTCACGTATACCCAACCCCATACCTTTACAGAGAGCGAAATTCGTTATTACGAATCGCTCATCGTACAAACAGGTATCGCGCTGGATAGTTATCACCTGCTTCAAGAAACACAACGTCGCGCTCGACAACTACAAACAGCAGCAGAAGTATCCCGCGCGGCCAGCAGCATTTTGGACACCGATGAACTGGTGCAAGAAGCGGTCAACCTGATTCAGGATCGTTTCGATTTGTACTACGCCGGCCTGTTTCTGGTAGATACCACAGGAGAATGGACAAACGAACCTGGACGTTGGGCAGTACTACGCGCCGGCACCGGCGTGGCAGGCTTACAAATGAAAGCCCGCGGCCATAAATTGGAAATTGGTAGTGCCTCAATGATTGGGCAATGTGTCGCTCATGGGCAGGCACGTGTATCTCTTGACGTCTTGCAAGAGACCGGTCGTTTCCAAAATCCATTGCTACCAGATACCCGCTCCGAATTGGCGCTACCGCTCATGGCACGCGGTCAGGTGGTTGGTGCCATTACCATTCAAAGTGAACAAGAAAACGCCTTTACCCAGGAAGACATTGCCGTCTTGCAAACTATGGCCGATCAGGTCGCGATTGCCATCCAAAATGCCCGCCTGTTCAACCAGACCCGGCAAACCCTGGCCGAACAAGAAACACTTTACCAGGCCAGTGCCGACCTAACTGCCGCACAGAATTATTCAGACATCTTACGCGTGTTACAACGCTATACCTTGCTGGGTAATTCTCCCCTGCATATTTCGCTTAATCTATTCGATCATCCCTGGGAAAAGAAAAACCCGGCCACTACACTTATCCCATTAGCCGAATGGCACGATCAAGAGCGGCTTCCCAATTTTGAATCTATGCCCCAAAGCATTTCGTTACAACTTTGGGCACGTTCAGGGAACGTCTTGAACCCAACCGAAAGCGCTGTTATCCAAGACATCGAAAGCGACCCGCGCTTAAATGACGACTTGCGTCAAATTTACAAGAACGCTTTCAAAGCCCAAAGCCTGATACTCACCCCCATCAACGTCGGCGGCAAGTGGATTGGGCATGTGGCCGCGTTATTCCGCCACACCATAGATCCGGCACCAGCAGAAATACGGCGGTTGAACACCCTGGCAGCCCAGGCTGCCGTGGTTATTCAAAACTTGCGCAGTGCTGAAGAAACCCGCGACCGTGCGCTCTTGCTGGAAAGACTGGCCGCTATTCAAACCCGCCTTTCACAGGCCATTAACGAAGACGATATCGTCTTGGTATTGGCGCAATACAGCACCGGGGCACATCCGGCCGATCTGATTACTCTGCGCTACACTTTCACTGACGAACAAAACACACCGCTATATAGTGACTCAGTAGCCCACTGGCAAGATGGGGAACTGGTTCATAACGAAAATCGCTTCCGAGTAGACTTGAGTAGCCCGGATATGTCGGCCTTCTTCAAAAATGTGGATAATGCACAGGCCATCTTCTTCGAGGATGTAACCACTGCATCTGAGGCCCCAAAAACAATACAAGCCATGGCGCAGCAAGCCGGGATGCGCGGTATGGCAATGCTGATTTTGGAAAGCGGCGCTCGCTGGCAAGGGGCAGTGATCATCAATTGGCGCGAACCTCACACCTTCACAGAAGAAGAGCGCTTCTTGCTGCAAAACCTGTTGCGGCCCTTATCAGAAGTCATTGCCCGCCGTCGAGCCTATGTAGCGCAAAGGGCAGCCCGTGAAGAAAGTGAACGCCGTGCGCTGCAACTACAAACTGCATCCGAAATTGCTCGTGAAACTACGGGTACTCTAGCCCTCGGCGACCTGCTGAAGCACGCGATTACGCTCATTTGGCAACGCTTCGACTTGTATCATGCCGCCGTGTACTTGATGGATGAATCCCGGTTAAATGCCGTCGTCCGTGTGGCTGCCGGTACCGGCGCTCAAGAAATACTGGCCAATCAGGTAAAACATTCGGTTGGTGAGCAAACACCGATTGGGCAGGCTGTGTTATCCGGGGATACCCTGGCAGTCAACAACCTGCCCGAGCATGACACTTTCCAGGTGCCAGAACATGCTTCTCAGGCACGTTCTGAATTGTGCCTGCCGCTCCGCGTAGGCAATCGCATCATTGGAGTGGTAGACCTGCTCTCCAAAAACATCAATGCCTTCCAGGAAGAAGAAATTCCGGCATTGCAAATTTTGGCCGACCAACTGGCTATTGCGGTTGATAATGCCCGTTCGTACGAACTATCTAATCAGCGTGCCCAGGAAATGAGCCAGTTATTTGAAATCAGCCGTACGCTTTCAAGTGCGCCATTGGAGATTGACGAACTAGCCCACATCATTACTACCCAGTTCGCCTCGCTGCTCAACGCACCGGTTTGCACCCTCTCGCTTATCGTACAAGAATTCGATGAATACAACGAGACATATCGTGAGGTCATGCGCATCGTCGGTACATACGTTGAAGAAGGAACCACATTACAGCGCCCTCACCAAAAGGGCGAGGTCGCACATTTATGGGGCCATACCATTGTCAATGAGGTCATGCAAACACTAGAGCCAATGCTCCTCACCCTAAACGATCCGTTAGTCGCCCCCGAAGAACGCGCTTACATGCAGGAGCATGGCTTCCGCACCTTGCTCATCCTGCCACTGGCAGCCAAAGGGGAGGCCATTGGCATGCTGGAAATCGCCTTGATCAACGAAGAACGACGTTATAGCCTGGCACAACTTGACCTGGCAATGACGGCTGCCACTTCCGCTGCAGTTTCTCTTGAGAACGCTCGGCTATACGAAGAACAACGTCAAACGGCCGAACGCCTCAAGGAAGTGGACATCCTCAAGACGCAATTCCTGGCAAATATGTCACACGAACTGCGCACACCACTCAACTCCATCATTGGTTTTTCACGCATCATTCTCAAAGGCATCGACGGACCCATCAACGAACTCCAAGAACAAGATTTGAGTGCCATCTACAACTCTGGGCAGCACCTACTCGGGCTAATCAACAACATTCTCGACCTCTCCAAGATTGAAGCCGGCAAAATGGAAATTGCGCAAGAAGATGTGGATATCAATCAACTGGTCAAAAGCGTCATATCCACTGCTATTGGCCTGACAAAAGACAAAGATGTAAAATTACTACAAGATGTAGATGAAAATCTTCCCATTATTACCGGCGACAGTACCCGCATTCGACAGGTGTTGCTCAATCTGGTCTCTAACGCTGCCAAATTCACCGAACAAGGGTATATTAAGGTTACCGCCAAATTACGCCCACGCGCAGACCAGAAAGGGCAAGAAGTTTATCTGGCTGTTGAGGATACCGGCTTAGGTATCTCTCCAGAAAACCAGAGCAAACTTTTCAAGCCATTCTCGCAAGTCGATGGTTCGCCTACCCGAAGAACCGGCGGCACCGGTTTGGGGCTTTCGATTTCAAAGCGCTTCATTGAAATGCACGGCGGGAAAATCGGTGTGATTAGCACAGAAGGACGCGGCAGTACCTTCTGGTTCACCTTACCACTCACCCAAGCGGTTGATGAATCTGCTGAAGCGGAGGATGCCAGTTCTCAGGCCCCAGACACCCAAGAAGAAACCCTAACGGAAGAGAAAATTGTACTTTCCATTGACGATAGCGCTCAAGTCATTAGTCTCTATCAACGCTACCTGAAAGACCATGGCTATAAAGTCATCGGCCTTACTGATCCCGCACAGGCTGTGCAAACCGCTCGTGAACTACAACCCGATGCCATCACCCTGGACATCATGATGCCCGGCACGGATGGTTGGACCGTCCTTGAATCCCTAAAGAGTGACCCTGAAACCCGCCACATTCCGGTCGTGGTTTGCAGCATCGTGCAAGATGAAGAAAAAGGCTTTAGTTTGGGCGCCACGGATTACCTGGTCAAACCCATTTTGGAGGATGACCTGGTGCAAGTTCTGGAACACATCGCACAAAATAACACGCTACAACGTATTTTGATTGTAGACGATTCAGAAGAAGATCTGCGATGGATAGAGCGCATAATCACAGAGCATACCCCCTACGAGGTGCTGCTAGCACCAGGTGGACAGGCTGCCCTAAGCGTGTTACAAAACACCATACCAGATGCCATCATCCTGGATTTGTTCATGCCTGATCTGGATGGTTTCACCTTATTAGAAACACTCCGCAACGCCCCCGGCTTGTCACACCTGCCGGTCATCATCCTCACCGGTGGTGACTTGACCGATGAACAACGTACCATGCTGCGCGAAAAAAGCCAGGCACTAATGTATAAATCGGAATTAAAAGAAGAAGAATTTCTAAATGAATTGCAGGCGCTGTTGCAACGCCTAGACAATAGCGACCAACCGCCACAATCGTAGCCGAGAGAACATTGCTTTTCAAACCCCGCTTACCGGTTTTGGCGCCAAAACGTGATTTTCTGTGCGACACTACGTTTTGGCGTTCTCTTTTCGACGCGAAAGAACCAATAAATCGCATTTATGGACAAACCCTTTACTCATCTCCTTTGATACTGCAGGCGGAAGATCATGTGGATGGAGATGCATACATCTCCAATAACGCACCGAAACGAAAGGAATAATAAATTTTAATGTCTCACTTTACCGTTGAATGTATGGATTGCGGACACCGCAGTTTATATCACCCCTTACAGACTGCCTGCCCCCAATGTGGCAGCAGTTGGATGACGGCACGCTACGATTTGGATGCTTTGCGCGATGGTTTTATCGAGCGCCTACAAAAGCGCCCCTTTACCCTGTGGCGCTACCACGAAGTGTTGCCCATCCACACCCCTACGCCCCCCCCCTGGAGCATGGGCGAGGGGGGAACACCACTCGTGCCAGCCGTCAACCTGGGGTTAATGCTGGGGAATGAAAACATCTACATCAAAGATGAGCGTCAGGGACCAACCAACTCCTTTAAAGATAGACAAGCCGCGTTGGGTATTTCGGCTTTAAAGGAGGCCGGTATCACCGAAGCCGTGCTGGCGTCCACCGGTAATGTCGCCATTGCCTTTTCTGCCTATGCCGCCCGCGCCGGCATTAAGTTATGGGCATTTCTCACCAGTTTAGTGCCCCCAGAGAAAATGCGTGAGGTAGCCCTATATGGTACGCAGGTTGTCAAGGTCACAGCCTCTTATGATCAGGCCAAAAAGATGGCCGCAGAGTTTGCCGACCAACGCGGTTTATACTACGAACGCGGCTCACGCTCTATTCCATCGGTAGAAGGCATGAAAACCATTGCCTACGAATTGGCCGAGCAACTTACTCAACAACTTGGGCCACCTGCAAGTGGCGCTCCCTGGCGCGCCCCTGACTGGTACATTCAGGCAGTCAGCGGGGGACTGGGGCCACAGGGCGTTGCCAAAGGCTTCCAGGAAATGTATGAAATGGGACTGATAGATAAAATCCCGGCCATGGCCCACATCCAAACCGCAGGGTGCGCCCCAATGGTAAAATCCTGGCAGGCCGACAGTGTCGAACCGATAACCATAGCATCACCACGCACCCATATTGCTACCTTGGCGACCGGCGCACCGGGGCGCACATATACGTTGCTCTACCAACATGCAAAAACACACGGGGGCACATTCGTCGCCGTGAGTGATGAAGAAGCCTACCGTGCCATGCATATTGCCGCTAAAATGGAAGGTATGTCGGTGGAACCGGCTTCTGCAGTGGCATTTGCCGGCTTGTTCCAACTCACCAGGCAAGGTATCATCAAGCCTACCGATATCGTTGTGCTGAATTGCACCGGTCATACCATCCCCATCGAACGCACCGTATTGGGTGAAGGCTGGGCACGCAACCTGGTTGTCTCCAGACACACTGCGGATATCACGCCCAGCGGCCCGGAAGAAGGCTTGCTTTCAGCGCTCAACCGCCTGACCACCGATCGTTACCCGCGCATTGCCATTGTAGACGATACCCCCGATGCCCGCCGCCTAATCCGGCGCATATTGCAAGCACAAGGCGACTTCACCATCCTGGAAGCCGAAAACGGCCAACAAGCCATTGAATTGGCCCGCAACGAGAAGCCCGATCTGATGATTCTCGACCTGATGATGCCCGACATAGACGGGTTTGGCGTACTGGATGCACTCAAGAGCAATGAGCAAACAGCCGAAATTCCGGTTATCGTCGTAACCGCTAAAACCCTTACGCCGGCGGAAAAACGCCGTTTGCAAGGGCAAGTGCACTCCTTAATGCAAAAAGGAGAGTTCATGAGCGATGATTTGAGCGAAGAAATTCGTGGATTGGTAGAATAAACCTACCTGTTGCGCTCTCAATTCACCGAAAATGACTATAAACCTTCATGGCTCGAGAAAACACACAGACGCTCCAAAAGAAACAACGCTCGCAAGGTTTACGCGCCGCACTGGCTTCCGCTCTTTTTTTGGGAATGGCGCCGGTCTTTGGTAAGCAGGCAATTACCTTTGGTATGCCCCCGCTGACCGTCGTGGCTGTGCGCACCATTTTGGCGGCATTGCTGCTCTTTATTGTCCTCCTTATTTTTAAACGTCATTACCTCTACATCTATCCGGCCGGCCTGCTGGGTTGTGCACTGGCCGGTGGCATCAACGGGGTGGGCTCATTACTATACTATGCTTCTCTGGGACGCATAGATGCCAGTCTGGGACAATTATTGTATGCCATTTACCCTTTATTTGTTGCGATCTGGCTGTGGCTTGATCACCAACCCCCCAGCAAACTAACCCTGGGGCGCCTGGCGCTTGCTATTCCGGCCATCTATCTCTTAACACAAACACAATCTAACCATCTGGATTGGATTGGCATTCTGATGATGCTATGCGCCTCAGCGCTGTACGCCTTGCACTTACCGATTAATCAACGCGTGCTGTATGATATGCCCGCCCCTACCGTCACACTATATACCTTGCTTTCAATGAGCATAGTGGTGCTTTCCGCCTATCTATTTACCAGTTTTGGAAGCGTTATTCCACAACCGGCACCCAAGGCCTGGTACGCTGTTATCGGTCTAACGTTGGTGACCTTTTTCTCTCGACTAACGCTTTTTCTGGGAGTCAAACATCTGGGAGGGTTGCAAGCCGCTCTACTGGGGCTGGGTGAACTTTTAGTCGCGGTTGGCGGTGCACATTTTCTACTGGGTGAACGTCTGAGCACTACGCAATGGCTAGGAGGGGGGATGCTAATGCTCAATATCCTCCTGGCAGGTATAGACCAACCACCGCAACACCCGACCAGTAACCGCGGCTGGCTGCGCTGGATTGCCCCCCCCTCACTTCCCCCAGATATCCCCTGGCAACCTCACTAAGGTTCCGTCAAAGAATAAGTTCCTTCCCTCGCTGCAATGACGGCGAGGGAAGTTTTTGATTTACAATCCTTTAGCCTATCTCCACCTGGGGGTACCTGGGAGCGCCGCCCCCAGGTCAGCACGTTGGAGTAGCCCCAAAACCTTAACGCAAAGTCGCCCAGACGCAAAGATTTTTCTGGATACACGCCGGTTTTGGCGCTAAAACGTGATTTTCTTTGCGGCTCTTCTGCGGCTTGGCATTGAAATTTACCGCTGAAAAACCAACAAATTGATATTTAGGACGAACCCTAAGGCCATGATGCGCCCTGAGACAGGGGGCATCATGATTAACTCACGCCTTCGAAGACATATCCCGTGCCGCGCACGTTGGCGATCCATTCGCTGCCGCCAGGAAATAGCGCTAACTTACGGCGCAATCGGCTAACCAGCGGACGAAGAACCTCCGGCGCCTCCCATTCCGAAGTTTCGTAACCCTGAACCATGAGCACCAGTTCACGGTGCGTCATCACCCGACCCCGATTTTCCCACAAAACCTGCATTAACTTCCCTTCGGTGGGGGTTAAGATTACTTTATCGGAACCCCGCCAAATTTCTCGACGCGCTACATCCATCATAATGCCTTTACCCAGGGAAATCACCTGGGGTTGAAGAGAGACTTCAGTTTCCACACCTTCTGCATTCTTCAATTGCTTAAGAGAAGATTCAATCTGCCCAAGCAACAGGCGACGGTGCTGCAACTCCGCCCGCACGGCCAGTGCATCTGCCACGCTATTAAGTACCTCTTCGCTCGAGGCCGGTTTGAGCAGGTAATCATGCGCTCCCTGTCTTAACGCCTCAATAGCCGAACTCAACGACCCATGAGCCGTTAGCACAATAACTTGCATGTCCGGATATGCCTTATTGACTGTGCGTAAAACGTCCACACCACTCAAACCTGGCATTTTCAAATCCAACAACATCACATCAAAAGATTGCTCCTTCAACAGTTCCAAGGCTGCCCCCCCATTCGCAGCCGTCTCTACCTGATACCCTTCCAGGCGCAAAATATCCCGCCAGGAACGCCGGGCAGTCGGCTCATCATCAACAACAAGAATTTTGACTTTCATACAATGACCTCCTAAAAAATTGAGGTGATACAAAAACTATTCAGTTCTTAAGGGTAAGGTAATCTGGAAGCAAGCGCCCCAGTTTGGCCGATCCACCACTTCCAACCGGCCTCCATGAGCGGTAATGATACCATCGCAAACCGATAGCCCTAAACCGCTGCCCTGTTCTTTGGTGCTGAAAAATGGCTCAAAAATCTGAGAACGTATTTCGGGAGGAATGCCCGGGCCACTATCGGCAATTTGAACAATGATAGCCTCCTGATTGTACCGCGTCTCAATGCGCAATATACCGCCATCCGGCATGGCCTCAATGGCATTCAGCGCCAGATTGAGCAATACTTGCTGAAGTTGGTCACGTACCACCCAGGGACGCGGCAGGTCATCTTCCAAATCCAATTGCAATTCGACGTTCTGCTGTGCCATCTCGCTGCGCAATAATCTCACGACCCGGTCAATCAGGTCGTGTAAATCGGCGGGTTTACGCTCCACCGCATCCGGACGGTAGAAATCCAACATGCGCTGAACGGTATTCATCAAACGCTCTAGTTCTTCCTGCGCCAGTTGTAGATATTCCTCCCGTTCCTGAGTCGTGAGTTCAGTGCGCGTCGCCAAATGCAGACAATTGCGCATCGCTTGCAAAGGGTTGTTTACTTCGTGTGCGATGGAGGCTGTCAGACGCCCCGCGGTTGCCATTTTTTCAGCCTGCACCAACAAGTTTTGCGATTCTTCTATGCGGCGCACATAAGTGCGTAGTTCATCGTATAGGTGAGCATTTTCTAATGCGACTGTCCCCTGATGTGCCAGGATATCTAAAAACTCGACATCGGCATCGCTAAATGGCGCGCTATTGTCGCCACGCGCGGCCAGCAGATAGCGGCTATGCCTTTCTCCGCGAGGAAACACACAGATCAAAGCCTTATATGGCAAATTTGCGGGCACCTTGTCTCCGTTCCATACCACCGTTTCGGTCACATCATTAAACAACGCCGCCACCTTCTCCGGCGATGGCGGTTGACCACGACCATCTTCTAACACCAAATCGCTATCCTGCTCACCATGCCCATATAAGCCTACCGTATCACACTCCAAATAAGTGCACACCGCATCTAACAACAAGGCGCGTAGTCGTATCGGATTGGTCTCAGAGAATAACTGACGAGTAACCTCAAACAATGGGCGCAGCGTACGCAAGCGCATAGCATCCCGTTGCCGTCGGTGAACATCCAGAGCATACTGCACGCTCTCCACCAACTCCCGACCGCTGGCGAAGGGCTTGAGAATCAGCCCCTCTGCACCCAGACGCAGCGCGTTGACCGCAGTTTCTATGGTGCCAAAGCCGGTCATAATGACCACGGCAAGGTCGGGATGCAACTGGCGAGCAGCACGCATCAGTTCAAAGCCATCCATCCCCGGCATACGAATATCCACCAACAGCAAGTCCACACTTTGCCGGGAAAGCAACTCCAAAGCACGATGCGGGTTCGTAACAGCCTGTGTATGATAACCGGCACGCACCAGCAAGCGCTCGCACAGATGTGCAATGCCGGGTTCATCGTCTACTATCAAAATCGAAGATTCAGTCATTTTTATCTACCGGCAGCCAGATGGTAAAACAACTGCCCTCACCGGGCGTGCTTTCCACCTCAATAAAACCGCCATGTTCCTTAACAATGCCATAACTCACCGAAAGTCCCAATCCCGTACCGCTTCCTACAGGGCGGGTGCTAAAAAACGGCTCAAAAATACGCGCCAGGTTTTCTTGTGGTATGCCGACACCATTATCTTCTACGCTTATCGTTAACCAACGCTTACGCCGACGACGTTTTGGCCTCGTCTGCAACGTCAACACACCTCCATGCGGCATGGCTTGCAAAGCATTGTGAATCAGGTTCAATAAAACCTGCTTGATTTGATTTGGGTCAGCGCGTACCGGTTGCAAATCATCCCAAAATTGGATGCGCAATTCAATACCGCTGGTACGCACCAGGTGTTGCACTAATGTCAAGACCTCGCTAATCAGTTCGTTGATATCCACATGAACGCGTACATTCTCCCCAGGACGGGAAAAATTCAACAAATTGCGTACCACATTGCGTGCCCGCCTTGCTTCCCGTAATACCAACGCTAAATCGGCGCGTTGTGGTAAATCCTCCGGCAAATCATCCAATAGCAGTTCTACAAAACCGCTGATGGTCGTCAGAGGATTATTTAATTCATGCGCAACGCCGGCAGCCATCTCACCCACTGCGGCCAATCGCGCGGAGCGTACCAACTGCTGTTCGGTGGCTTTCTGTGCAGTCATACGCTTTTGTAGTTCCTGGTACAAGCGAGCGTTGCGAATAAAGACGGCCACTTGGGGAGCCAAAAGTTCCAGCAAGCGCACGTCATCACTCCGGAAGACGCGCCCCTCTTTATCGTCACTGACCGTCAACACCCCGATGATTTGTCCCTTGATTTTTAGAGGCACCGCGGCCACAGCGCAAAAAGGCTCGGGTTGCAAAGCATTTTCGCGTCCATCCCAGGCATTATAATCTGAAATTGCCAGGGGTTCACCCAGCGCCGCCACCCGCCCAATGATACCGACCATCAAAGGAACTTCCCGTCCCGTGTAATCTTGCCAGGGATTTTCCGAAACCACAATGCGCACCTTACTATCTTCTGGTTCCAACAATCCAAGTTCAGCACCATGCGCATCCACTAACAGACGTACGCGATGCACCACACGGCGCAACAACACTTCCAGGTCCATCTCGCCTGCCATGTCCAGGGCTGTCTCCCGCACCGCCTGCAACTGGCGTACGCTGGTTTGCAATTGCTGATAACGTTGTGCATTCACCATCACACTGGAGAGCACACCCGCCAGGGCCTGCAAGGCAATCAAATCATTCGGGGAAAACACCTGAGCCACGCGTTCAACATACACCGCCCCAAAAATACGCTCCCCATCCGAAAGGGGCACAACCATAGCCGCCGCCTGGGGCAAAGGCTGCAAGGGCAAATCGCGGGGCTCATCATCCAACTGGGATACGCGTGCACTCCGCCCCTGTATCAAAGTCATGTGCAACAGGCCACGGCCCAGAGGGAAGCGCGCCCCACGTAAGCCTGCATCGACCTCCAAACCGGCCAACCCTAACACCATGAACGAATCACCGCTCATAGAAGCAGAGACCACCAATGCCCGATCAAAGGCAAAATGCTCGGTCATCAAGGTGGCTGCTTGTTGTGCAATTTCATCTACCGACGTCAGGCCAACGATGCGCTCCACAATCGTATGAATTAATGTCAAATTTTCGGCCCGTTGTCGGGTTTCGGCATGCAAGCGCACATTTTCTAGCAGACCGGTCAGGTGACCGGCCAACACAAACATGTTTTGTTCTTCCAGGTGAGAAAAGAAGCGCCCACGCGCCCGTCCCAGGTGGATTAAGCCGACAAATTGCTCTCGGTAAACAAGCGGTACCACCAACGAGATATGCACCGGTGTGGGCATCCAGGGGAAAGAATAACCTTCGGAGTCCGCCTCCAACCTCCAGGGTCGGCGCTGCTTCTCAAGGTGTTCCGGCACCCCCAAAGGGTCCAGGGAATCCACCCGACGCCACAAGGTGTCCCCGCTCCCTATGGCATGCCATTCCCCATAGAGTTTCATCAACAAGGCGACCTGCGTTCCATCCAGCGTACGTTCCAGGCGTTGCAACACGCGCCGCGCCACTCTCTCCAGATGCGATTCTCCCCCGGTGGCAGCAGAAAGTTCGTTCACTAATGCCAACTGTTGCAGTTGACGGGTTGCCTCATCAAAAAGAATGGCATTTTCCACCTGGTAAGCAGTCTGAGAAACCATTTCTACCAAACCGGGCAGGGTTTTCTCCTCAAAAGTCCTCCCAGGGGCCGCCGCGAACACTATCACTCCCAATACACGTTGTCCAAGGGCAATGGGGATGCCCAACCATACCCGTTCGGCATCTTCCATCAGCAGAGGGTCAGAAAGCGGCAAGGTGTCATTGGGCGTAGGCCATCCATGCCAGCGCAACCACTGTGGACGAGATGCCAATCGGCGCCACACAGAACTGGATTGCAAGGGAATCATGTGCCCAATCCAGGCTTCCGGAAACTGCCACACGGCACGTACTTCAAAATGACGTGCCATGCGCAAGGCCACAAAAGCAGCCTGGCAAGGCACCACGCCCAAGAAGGAAACGAGCACCTGATGCAAAACAGCATTCAAATCGTAAGGAGCCACAAAGGGCGCAGGCGGGGCATGCAGCGGCGACTTGGGCGGGCGCAAAGCCAACACCTGCCAGAAACGGCGTGCCTGGTCTGTCAGATCATTGGCTCCCACCAACAATACATCTGCCGTATCTGCGGAGGGATAAAGGTAAACGCGCGGGCAACCTAACCTCTCTGCCATCGCCCCCAAATGCCGGGAGCGCATACGCCTATGCGTTAGCGCACCCGCCAGCCAGCGCTGCCAGGAATCCTCGAGCAGGAGACTAGAAAGGGTTTGTTTCCGCTTTTTAGAAAGCCCTTCCCCGACACCCAAAACCCATACATCGGCATCCCGTCTGAGCCATATAGCCCAGCGAGCGCCGGTCAGTCGAAGAGTTCGTTTAATCTGTTGCGTAATCACAAAATTAAAAACACGCGAGTATTTTCTCGAAAAATAGGGAGAGACCAGCCATCGGGCGAAATAAAAACGTCACCACGAAGACGCGAAGGAAAAAGATTTTGTGTCTTCGAACCTTGGTGGTAAAAAACACTAAGGTTCTGTCAAAGAATAAGTTTCCTCACTTGCTCGCCAGGCAGCGTCATTGCGAGGGCGCTCTTTGCCCGAAGCAATCTCCAAAAGGGCAGAAAAAC
>DAOTZN010000168.1:0-25709 GCA_034434095.1 Anaerolineales bacterium | reverse complement strand
ATGCCGTTGCCATAACCGTGGTGGTATCGCCTTGGGCTAACACCCAATCAGGTTGCACCTCCCGCAATACAGGGTCGAGATGCGTAAAAATTGCCGCTGAAATTCCCGCCAGCGTCTGCCCCGGACGCATCAGATTTAAGTCGATATCCGGTGTGATGCCAAACAAATTGAACACCTGGTCGAGCATTTCGCGGTGCTGGGCAGTGACACATACCACGGAATCTACCCCTGGGGTTTGACGCAACCGCAAGATTACCGGAGACATCTTGACAGCCTCCGGCCGTGTACCAACCACCGAGAGTACTTTCATTTGCTACGTTCCATCGCCAGGGGTAAGGCTACCTGCCAGGGAGGAAGTTGTAATCCAAAGGTGGCCTTAAATTTTGAACAATCCAACGCCGAAAAGAGGGGGCGCTGCGCCGGGGTAGGGAAGTCGGTGCTTTTGGCGGGCAGCACCTGTGGAGGGCTTTCAGGCATCCCCAGGCGCACAACTTCCTGCGCCCACGCCAGGCGGCTGGCATAACCATCGCCCGCCAGATGATACACCCCGGCACGCGCCGCAAGCCACCGGACAGGCTCACCGCTCGCCACGGCTTGCGCTAACACCTGGGCGGTCACTTCCGCCAGTGCACGCGCCCACGTGGGGTTGCTCACCTGGTCATCCACAATGCGCAACACGGGGTTGTTTTGCGCCCAGGATAACGTTTTGGTGACGAAACTGGGACGTCGCAAACTGTACACCCAGGCGGTACGGAAAATCAACGCCGCGCCACCCGCCTGCTGAATAGCCTGCTCCCCGGCCAATTTGCTCTCACCGTACACATTCAGCGGGCGGGGAGCATCGCTTTCGATGTAAGGTGTGCCCTTGGTGCCGTCGAAAACGTAGTCGGTCGAGTAGTGCAACAGGGCGGCACCCATGCGCCGGGCTTCTTCGGCCAATACGCGCGGAACGGCGGCATTAAGGGCAAAGGCTATCTCCCGTTCGCTTTCGGCCTTGTCCACAGCGGTATACGCCGTGGCGTTGACGATCACCTGTGGGTGCACGTCCCACAGCAGGGCACGCGTGGCATCCAGATCGGTCAGGTCAATTTGGGGGTAATCCAGGGCAGTGACAGGACCCAAACAAGCCAGGGTACGCTGCAGTTCCCACCCTAACTGTCCCATATTCCCAAGGAGAAGAATTTTCATCTTTAGAGCATCTCCCGCTGGTGCGGTGGCAACATCGCATCACGCGCCAGACGCAATAAGTACTGACCGTACTCGTTGTTCTGGTACGCTTCTCCCAAAGCCATCAAATCATCGGCGCTAATGTAGCCCAAACGGTAGGCAATCTCTTCAGGACAAGAAATCATCATGCCCTGGCGTTCTTCGAGGGCATACACAAAATTGGCCGCCTGTAAGAGGGATTCATGTGTACCGGCATCTAACCAGGCTACCCCGCGCCCCATCACTTGAACATGCAATTGACCTCGCCGCAGGTAAGTGAGATTGACATCGGTGATTTCCAGTTCCCCGCGGGCAGAAGGCGCCAGGTTGGCGGCAATATCCAACACCTGGTTATCATAAAAATACAGCCCTGGGACGGCATAATGCGAACGCGGCTTTTTAGGCTTCTCTTCGATGCTCAAGGCCCGTCCCTGGGCATCAAATTCTACCACGCCGTAGCGCTTGGGGTCACGCACCGCATAAGCAAAAATGGTCGCACCGCTTTCAAGTGCCACAGCCTGACGCAACTGTCTCGGCAGGTTGTGCCCGTAGAAGATGTTATCACCCAAAATCAAGGCGACGTTATCCTGCCCTACGAAATCACGCCCGATAATAAAGGCTTCCGCCAGGCCACGCGGTTCGGGCTGCTCGGCATAGGAAAAACGCAATCCCCAACGCGCCCCATCTCCTAACAGGGTTTGGAAGCCCGGTAGCGCATCCGGGGAACTAATGACCAAAATATCACGAATACCCGCCAACATCAGCATCGAAAGCGGGTAGTAGATCATCGGCTTGTTGTACACCGGCAACATTTGCTTGCTGGCGATCAACGTCAAAGGGTAGAGACGGGTGCCTTTTCCGCCTGCGAGAATGATACCTTTCATAGAGTTGGTCCTGGGGTAGAAATCATTTATGCCTGCCGCCCGGCGTAATTGGCTTCCATCCATTGCTGATATTCCTGTTGCTTGCGGATGGCGTCCACCCATGCCGGGTTGTCTAAATACCAGCGCACGGTCTTCAATAGGCCGCTTTGCAATTGTTCAGAAGGCCGCCAGCCTAGTTCGGTGCGAATTTTGGTAATGTCGATGTCATAACGGCGGTCATGACCTGGGCGGTCTGTCACGTGGGTAATCAGGCGGGCGTGGGGTGTATGAGGAGAGTCGGGCTGCAATTCATCCAAAATCTCGCAAATGGTGCGCACAATCTGAATGTTGGGCGGCTGATTATCCCCTCCCACCGTGTACGTCTCGCCCACACGGCCATCTTGCAACACGCGGCGAATGGCTTCACTGTGGTCGTCCACATACAGCCAATCCCGAATTTGCATGCCATCGCCATACACCGGCAGGGGTTTACCTTCCACGGCGTTCAAAATCATCAGAGGGATGAGTTTTTCCGGAAATTGGTAAGGCCCGTAGTTGTTGGAGCAATTTGTAATCGTGATTGGCAGCCCATAAGTGTGAAAATATGCCCGCACCAGGTGGTCACTGGAGGCTTTACTGGCCGCATAGGGAGAACGCGGAGCGTAGGGGGTATTTTCGTCAAAAGGCGGGTCATCCGGCCCAAGCGAGCCAAAGACTTCATCGGTGG
This sequence comes from Anaerolineales bacterium, assembly GCA_034434095.1. GTDB lineage: Bacteria > Chloroflexota > Anaerolineae > Anaerolineales > DRKV01 > DRKV01. The sequence continues at coordinate 22,913 of DAOTZN010000168.1, read as the reverse complement.
AGACATGATGAAAACGCACCGGCTGTGTCCCCAAGGCGTTTTCTGTCAACCAAAAGCGGCGCGCCGCTTCCAACAGAGTAAAGGTGCCCACGATATTGGTCTGCACAAAAGCACCCGGCCCTAGAATAGAGCGGTCGACATGCGATTCGGCGGCGAAATGCACAATGGTGTCTATGCGGTGCTCATGCAACAATTGCATAACCAGATTACCATCGCAAATATCGCCCTTGACAAAGGTGTGACGCGCCGGATCGGGCAGGTCCGTCAGGTTCTCCATACTACCGGCATAGGTGAGCGCATCTAAATTGACAATGCGAATTTCTGGCTCATGCGCCAACATGTAACGGATGAAGTTCGAGCCAATGAAACCGGCGCCGCCGGTGACAAGGATATTTTGCATACGGGTTCTCCTAAAAAAACAAGGGTTATACGGGAGATGAAAACACTTCGGCTTCCCGAAAGAGGGGCGCGCTGGCATCCTTTTCCGAGAGCGAGGGCGGTTGCCCATCCAACAGCGGCCAGGCGATGCCAATCTCAGGGTCATCCCAACGGATGCTACGATCCCATTCTGGGGCATACAGGTCGGTGGCCTTATACACAATTTCTGCCCATTCACTCAAGACGTAGAAGCCGTGTGCAAAGCCTGCCGGTATCCACAATTGGCGTTTATTTTCTGCCGAGAGTTCTACACCAACCCACTTTCCAAAGGTGGGCGAACCCCGGCGGATATCCACCGCCACATCAAAGACCCGCCCGACAACAGCGCGCACCAGTTTTCCTTGCGGATGTCGAATCTGATAATGAAGTCCGCGCAAAATACCGCGCTGTGAGCCGGAGTGGTTATCTTGCACAAATTCGGCCGTGATGCCACCCTGATGAAACTTAGCCTGATGATAGGTTTCCATGAAAAAGCCACGTTGATCTTCAAAAACACGCGGCTCTATCAGCATAACTTCGGGGAGAGCAGTAGGGATAAAGTTCATAAGCAAGAGATGGATATTTTTATTTGCCTGCGTAGCGGGCAAATGTGAGCGGATTCTGCTCACACGAAGAATTAGGGTGAGCGTAGGCCTGACGGGGCCACCTCCACAGTGTAAAAAACTGCCAACTACCACTGACAGGCGTAAATTGTCAGGTCTGCATTATACCCGTATTGTGCACCGCGAAAATGCTGGACTGCCTGGCAAAATTTTTTGGTCTCAGTAGTGGCTTGTGGGAAGGCGTCATCGTGTAACACCACAAAATTGGGATGATAACGGCGCAACGCCCACAACGCGGTATCGTCGTAAGTGGTTTCGGCGTGCATTTGGGCGGCCACTTCAGGCTGAATTAACCCGGCGAAGTCAACCACCGGGCGGCGGGCATAATACCCAATGATGCCCACTTCTAGCATACCCACGGTAGCCTCTGGTGGGGTGTTTTCACGCAGCCACACGCCCACAGCGCGGTAGGCCAGCAACCGTTGATCGTTATGTTGAGGCATACGCACCAAAGAGCGTCCCAACCAGGGCAACACGGCCAGCGCCAACGCCAAAACCAACAGCCATCGATAACGCTGTCCGTGAAGCAAGCGCATCAAGAATTCTACGCCCAAGCCGGCCAGCACCACAAAACCGGGCACCAACGGGGTATAGTACCAAAAATAACTACTCACACCCAGCACGGCGTAGGCCACAAAATACAACCCCGGCCAGGCAAGGAACAACGCCCAACGTGAGCGCCGCTGCCCCAAGAAAAAGATTCCCAGCAACGCTAATCCGGCCAGCAGCCAATAGGGATGCTGACTATACCACCCCAAGATGCGCCCCAACCCGGCCAGGAAACCGCGGCTAATTGCCATGCGTCCCTGGGCCTGTTTGGCGGCCAACGTCACCGGCAAGGGATTGCCAAAATACCATAGGGAGAAGGCACCCCATAGGGATAGCGGCATCCCCAGGGCAACAGCAAATCCCCAGGGGAGCCGCGGGGAAACAGACGCCCTTTGGGGGGCTTGCTCTCTCCGGAGGCGCAGCCCCTCCCAAAGGTAGTCTGCGCCCAACACCCCGGCCAGTAGAATGCCATCGGGACGTGCCAGAGTAGTCAACGCGACCAACAATCCACTCCAGGAATAGGCTTGCCGCGTATAGGCCACCAGCGCCCAAATGCCCAGCGCCAGGTAAAGCGGAGTCTCCGAACCGGTGGTACTGAGCAATAAGGGAAAAAGCGGATAGATTGCCAACGCCGTCCAACCAACCCAGGGGGTTTCCCAATGCTGCGCCAGAACGTACAATCCTAACGCACCACCTACCACGGCCAACACGCTGAACACATTTGCCACAACAGGCAGATCCGGCCACGGGTTTTTCATCCCGGCCAGTAAAAGCGTCCACAAAGGCGTAGTGGTGCTCAACACCCGTTCGCCGGGGTTATACACAAACCCCAAGCCGGCGCGCAAATTCTCAGCATAGCGATAAGTAATGTACGGGTCGTCGTACCCCCAATGCCGTAAAAAAAACAGCAAGGCAGCGGCTATCGGCACCAGCCAACCCAATGCGATGAATCCAGGGAATGTGCGTTTCTCAGGCATACAAAAACAGGGGCATGCCTTGCGTCGCACACCCCTGTATCTTTTCAATCCAAAGGGAATCAATCTGCAGACACGGGTTTAGAGGTTGCCGTTTGGGATTCTTCTCCCCGCCACCATTCTACAACAAATGCGCCGCCTACAGCCAGCATGGCACCGACCACGGCAGCCAGGACTGTATTGACCAACTTGCGCGGTGAAACGGGTTCGAGCGGCGTCATCGCCGTACTGGCAATGCGTACCTGCCCAACCGAATCGTTAGTCACGATGCTTACTTCATCCACTTTGTGCGCCAGTGCGGTGTAAGTATCTTGCGAAAGGGAAAGTTCACGCTCCAGGCGGGCTTTCTCCAATTGATAGCCTTCTTTTTCTGCCTGCAAGGAGAGAATTTGCGGCTCCAAGGCGTTCACCTGGTTTGTGATCTCCTGCAAGCGATTTTCAATCGCCGTGCGCATCTCTTGTAATTGCCGACGTTGTTCTGCCGGAGAGGCCGCATTCAAACTGGCAGGATCGCTAAGTTGCAATTGCAATGGAAAGTTCTGCCCACCGTTGAAAACGCGCAATGAAAGGAATAAGGCATTCATCTGATCAGAAAAATCCACCGCACCGGTTTGTTTTTGCATTTTTTGCAGTAAAGCGTCAATATCATCCAGAGTCATGCTCAACGACCGTTGCGCGCTTAAATACTCATTCTGACTGGCTTGTAAGGAGGCTAACTGGTTTTGCACGATAACACTACGATCACGAGCAACGAATTCCGTCATCGCCGTCTCTGCCTGCTCCAATCGGGTTGCAGCTGCTTTGAGTTGCTCTTGAAAGAAGGCCAATTGTTCACTGTCATTCGTGCCATACACCCGATTGGCCTCTTTCACAAAGGTCTGCACCCACATATTTGCAATTTTCGAGGCATCCTGCGGGGTCTTTGCTTTGACGGAAAACATAAGCAGGCCATTTTTCCCCGCTACGTCAAGCATATCCTGCAAATCTATAATGTTTTCCACCCCTGTCGGGAGCGGGTCTAATTGAGAAAAAACCTGTTGTACAATGCTATCGCTGGTCGCCAGCCCAATGTAAACGTCAATTTGCATATCTACCGGATTGATGACCGTCTCAATGCGAGGATCAAACTGCAATTTGTATTGTGTAGGGGTCATCACAGCCAAGGATGTGGCTTCGTAGGTTGGCGGTAGGGCCAGGCTGATAAGCAAAGCAATCAACGCAGCGCCAAAGGTCAATGCAATAATCCAATTACGGTATTGCCACAGTACCTGCAACCAACGGCGTAAATCTATGGAATCATCAAAGTAGATGTCTTGTTCTGTCATAATGTGCACCAGCAATTTTGTCTAGTGGTCAAAATTGTCCTCTAAGTGGCGATTTTCTCATAAAGTCCTACTCCCGTCAACCCACCTACGGTACTATTCGGCGCAGCCACAGCCGCAGGCGTAGGGGCAACCACCGGTACAACAGCGGACGTGCCCTGGCTTTCAGCGCCAACCAGGAAAACGGACCGTACCCTTCCCGATGGGCTACACGCAGCATTTCCGGATAACAGCGTTCATCGGCCGCGTCTGTCTTGGCTTCGCCGTGCAAGCGGAAGTTTGCCCACAAGCGCGGCACATAGCGAATTTCAGACACCTTCGCCAGCCGCACCCACAAATCATAATCCATCGCAAAGTAGAACGAAGGGTCAAGCGGACCGACCTGATGCCACAACTCGGCACGCCAAAATGCAGCCTGCTGCGGAATATGCACCGAACCGCGCAGCAACTTGCGGTAGTTGGTCTGGCGGGCAGCAAATTTGCCAATCACACGGCCTTTTTCATCAATAAAATTGGCATCGCCATACACCAGGCCTACTTGCGGGTGGGATTGCAAAAAGGCCACCGCTTCGCTCACCGCATGCGGCTCATAGACATCATCGGAATTCAGCCAGGCCAGGATAGCGCCGTGTGCATGAGCAAAGCCCTTGTTGATGGCATCCGTCTGCCCGCGGTCGGGTTCGGAAACCCACCACGCCAGATGGTCGGCATACTTACGAATGACCTCCACACTACCATCGGTGGAGCCGCCATCTACGATGATGTATTCGATGTGGGGGTAATCCTGTGCCAGGACAGATTGAATCGTCTGCTCTAGATAGGCAACCTGATTATAGGAGGGGGTAACAATAGAAACGAGCATGAGAATTAAAAGGGTGCTGAATACCAACGTTCCTGCGCCGGGGCACAATTTGTCTTCTTCAGACGCCGGGGTGTTTTCAGGTGGAGATTTGCTGACGCCGCCAGCGGCGGTAAGCCCTTGCCAGGCTAGAAAGCCCCAAGATACCGCTCAAGGCATAGCCAATGCGCCGCCAATCGCCCAGCGCCGGCCCAGGGCTGTAGAACAAGGAGCGCCCATAAGCCAGCAAAGCGGACGCAAAACGTCCTGCTTCTACTTTGTAGTAGGCATCCAGTCTATGCGCACCGGCCAACACCCGCCGCCGGTGCTGAACGAAGAGGGACTGCCATTCGGGCGTTGAGCGCATCCAATCCACCAGGCGAAAAGCATCTTGCCCGAAGCGGTCTGCCAGGGCAATGTTCTTAGCCGCCGGATGATAACGGGCTTGCGCTAACGTTTGCGGCAGGTAGTGCAGCGGCCATTCACGGGCAATGCGCAACCACAGGTGATGGTCGAGCAAATAGTGCCAGGCAGGGTCCAACCCGCCGGCGGATTGCCAGGCCAGGCGGCGCATAAAAACCCCTGGTTGGCTGATGATGCGAAAAGCCATCAAATCGGTCAGCGTATAGGGGGCAAACGTTTGGTGGTAAATCGGGGTATCGTTGGCATCCACCGAAAGCACATTCCCGTATACCAGACCGGCCTCAGGGTGCGCTTGCAGGGCATTCACCGCGGCAGAAAGCGCACCAGGCGAGTAGACATCATCCGAGTTGAGCCAGGCGATAATTTCGCCGTGCGCCTGGGCAATGCCCTTGTTGATGGCATCCGCCTGCCCGGCATCCGGTTCGGAGACCCACCACGCCAGACGATCGGCATACTTGCGAATGACATCCACGCTGCCATCGGTGGAGCCGCCATCTACAACGATGTATTCGATACGGGGGTAATCCTGGCTCAGCACCGATCGAATGGTGCGCTCCAGATAGGCGGCCTGGTTATAAGAAGGGGTGATGATGGATACCAATGGCAACATGAAATCAGGGAGTTAAGTCGAAAATGAGGTAGCCATCGCCTTCGGCAATCAAGGGATAGTTTTCGGTCAGGTAATTGCGCAGTTCAGGCTGCCGATTCCACTGTCCCATGGCGGTAACCACAAAATAATCGCGCCCTTCGGTAAAACGGGCAAACGCATCTGCAAAATTACTTTCCTTACCGCGCAGCACTGCAAGGCCCTGTTCTGCAACACTCGGCCACAATTTGACCCGACGTTGACCGAAATACATCAAACGGTAGCCATAATCCTGGGTGAGTGCCACAAGGGAACCATCCGTAGGGATGAAAGAGGCCACTTCCTGCCAATACCCTGGCTCATCTCGGAAATTTTCAGCCAGCAGGGTAGAGCGCGCTACCCAGGAGGGGTAAGCGATTGCCAGTAAAAGCAGCCCTACCCCGGCCAACTGCCAGACGCGCGGCTGCCGGGCAAGAGCGCGAAATAGCCATTGGGCAACCGGCGCCAGCGAAAGCGCCACAATAGGTACCAGTTGCAGGTGATAGTAACTGTGGGTGTACATCTGATAGGGAAGCGTTAAACCATAGACAAAATAACCGCCCCACAACCCTACCAGCAACGTGCGTAATCGCCCAGAAGCCAGCAAAACGCCCAGCAATCCCAGAAAAAGCGGCGTCAACCCGAAGAGAGTGTGCAGGAAACTCATCCAGCGCACGTAGAAGGCCGGGTCGGCGATCAGGTACAACAGTTTGAGCGTCCAGTTGATGAAATACCCCGATGCGCCGCCGGGATTACCCAGCAAATAGTACCACGCAGGCGGGAGAATCATCAAGGCGACCATGCTCCAAATCTGCGGATGGCGGAGCGTCTTCCGCAACCCCAGGGCGGTGAGGACAATCCCCAAGGCTGCCCCGCCCACCAGGTAGGCGGCCACGATTTTGGTGAGGGCCGCCATACCCCCAAAAAGCCCGGCCCCGATAGCCCACTTCCAGGTTGGTTGCTCGGCCCAACGATACAATGCCCAACCTGAAAGGATAATCCACATCGTCATGCCGGGGTCAGGCTGGAAACTTCGGCTGGCCTGCACGCTAAAAGGTAACAGCAGATAAAAAGCCAACGCGGTCAGGGCGCCATCAGTATTGGTTGCCCGGCGGGCCACATCGAAAAGCGCCAGCCCGGCAATCAGCCACAGGAGGGTGTTAATCAGGCGCGGCACCACCCAAGATTCATGCCCAAGTAAGCGGTAGCCCCAAGCGGCCATCGTCTCCAGGATAGGTGGCTCGTAACGTCCAACCGCGTTGCGCTGCCGCACAATGACCTCTTTTTCCACAGGCTCAATATCGGTGCGCGTTTTATAGTACAGGCTGCGCGCTACAATGGCGCTATGCAATTGGCGCGTGGGGTGAAAGTCGAGAGGGGGATCGGTGGCATCTATTAGGCGCAGCAATCCCCCTAGGAACAGCAGACCCACTACGAGGGTCGTCAGTCCCCAACGGGGGAGTCTATCAAAAAAGGGGGTGGGGAAATCATCAAAAGAGGCTGTCATACTGCACCTTCGGAAAAATGGTTAATTTACCGCCAATAGTGGCATCCAGAACCCGCCGTCCGTCCTGCTCCCAGGTGTGACGCGCCAGGAGGTAGGCCTGTTCGGAGGTATCCAGGTCGGGCAGTTGCCAGCGGAAGCCTTTGCCAAAATAGCGAGCGTCGAAATGATTGGGGTCGTCACCGTCTGAGACAACGGTTTTATTGGGTTGGCCTTTTGTTTTGAAACTGTGGTCCACGCCAATCAAAATTGCTTCATCAAAGCCCATGTGGAAGGCCAGTTGCAGGCAAACGTAGGTCACGGTAGCGCCTTCCCACAGGCGCAAGCGGGCATCGCGGGCGAAGATAGGTGCACCGTAGGCGGTGTATAGAAAAATGGGCAAACTTGCATGCGCAGCCTGGATTGCTGTTGTGGGTTCGGTCGCACGGCGCAGGGCATGTTGGAAATATTTGCGGGAGCGCCAGGAAAAAAACCTTGGCATATCGAGTGCCAGGAAATCATCAACACACTGCTCAATCACCAGGTCGTTGACCGAAACCAGGAAGGAGGTTTGAAATCCCCACTGGTCAAACGCCAGATAAATGCGATTCATGCCAAACGTGAATTCATCGCGCAAGGGGGAGACATCGGTTTGGCGTAAACTGGGGCCGTTACCGATAATGAAGCAGCGCTGGCCGCGATATTTATCCTTCAATGCATCCAGACGTGCCATGCTTTGCCGCCGCCAGGGGTGCAGGTAGGCAGAGGATAGTTCCGGAATATTTCGAGTGAATACCACGGCATCTCGGGCGGCATTCCATAAGGGTTCAGGGGTTATTCGTTTTAACGTTGCTTTCATTGTGTTATCCCAGACATGAAAATCTATTTTCGATCAGATACGCAAACAATTACCAAAAGCCCCGCGTCATCACTCCGTGCTCAAACGTGCGGTGGCGCCACCATCTGCAACCACCGGCTGACCGGTGATAAACGAGGATTGCGTATTATCGGCCAGGAAATAAATCACGCTGGCAATTTCTTCCGGCTGTGCTACCCGCCCATTGACCGTTTTACGCGCCAGGTTTTCCAGCCGTTCGTGAATATCGCCATCGCCAACATGGCCGCGATTGAGACCGGCACGCAGCATGGGGGTATCCACCGCACCGGGCAAAATGGCATTCACACGGATATTATCGGGGGCAAACTCAATCGCCATGGCACGCGTTAACGCCAACAGCCCACCTTTACTGGCAGCATAAGCCGCGATATTAACCGAAGTCTGGATAGCATGCACGGAGGATACATTGACAATTGCTCCGCCCCCTTCGGCTTTAAGCAAGGGGTAGGCCAGTTTGCAACCCAGGAACACGGAGCGCAGATTGGCTGCCATGACCGCATCCCACTCCTCCACGCTGGTTTCTAACAAGGGCTTGGCAATTTGTAATGCCGCGTTATTGACCAACGCGTCAAGATTGTCCGTAAAAGCATGGACACGGTTGAAAATGTGTGTCATCTCCTCCGAACGAGCGATATCCGCCTGGATGAACAACCCATCCGCTGGGAAATTGTCACCGAATGTCTGGCGGTCAACGCCAATGACGCGCCACCCCTTCTCGGCAAACAAAGCAACGGTAGCACGTCCAATCCCCCCGGCTGCGCCAGTGATCAAAACCGTTTTGGTTGAATTCATAAGCAATGTTCTCCTCAGGTTTTCTGAGTTATAATATTTATGTTTTCGCCGTTGCACAGCAATCGGTCCAAAGCCCGTGGGCCATCCGGTGTAAAATGCGGCATTTGCCACCTGAGTGCTGACTGCGATGGCAGACGATAGACCATAAACAATGGACAGAACCAACTACCCAACTATTAAAACCCACACCATGCACGAAGACGATTCTCCTGTGCCAAGTCATAGACCCGGCCTACACACCTAACCTCCCCCTTTAGCGCCATAGTGCAATGAGGGGGTCATATTGCTTTATCAGGAGGCATACTATGGCAGTTCAGATTCAAGACATTGACGAAATTCTGGAACTCGTGCGTACAGCGCTCGAGAACAATGATTTGGATACCGCACTGGCGTATATCCAAAAACTGCGCGTGCCCGATCAAGCCGATCTGCTGGAAGAACTGGAAGATGCCGACCAGGCCATCATCTTATCCAACATGACACCGGAAAATTCGGCAGACGTCCTCGAATACATGGACGATATCGAAGCAGCCGACGTAGCCGAGAGTATACCGGTGGAGCAATTGGCACGCATCATCAACGAAATGGAGGCAGATGAGGCCGCCGATCTGCTGGGCGATTTAGCCCCTGAAAAAGCCCGTCTGCTGCTCTCCCGACTAGAAGACCCAGGCGAAGTTCAGCCTTTGCTGATCCACCCCGACGACAGCGCCGGCGGGTTGATGACCTCCGAGTTTCTCGTCCTTTTAGAAGATATGACCTGCGCCGAAGCGCTGAACGCCATCCGTCAGTGGAGCCCAGAGCAGGAGGATTTTTCCTATTTTTTCGTGGTAGACGACCAGCGTCATCTGCGTGGCGTAGTGCACTTGTTGCGGTTGGTTTCGTGTTCTCCAACCCAACGAGTCGGGCGAATTATGGATACCGACGTGGTTTCCGTTCCTGCCGGCGCCGATCAGGAAGAAGCCGCCCGTTTGATGTCCCGCTACGACTTGCTGGCACTGCCGGTAGTCAATGAAGAAAACGTAATTGTGGGCGTCATCACCGTGGATGACGTGTTAGAAGTGGTCGAAGATGAGGCTACGGAGGACATCCAACGCCTGGGCGGCGCCGAACCGCTCGACCAGCCCTACTTGCTAACTTCAGCCTGGCAATTGTTTAGAAAGCGCATCGGCTGGTTGATGTTGCTTTTCATCACCGGCAGCCTGACCGGTACTGTGCTGCGCATCTTCGAAGAAGACCTTTCGCGCGTGGTGGCCTTATCCATTTTCATCCCTTTGCTCATCGGCACAGGGGGGAATGCGGGTTCACAAACCACCAACACTGTCATCCGTTCGCTGGCGGTAGGTGATATTGACCTTAAAGATGCATTCAAAGCCCTGTGGCACGAGGTGCGCGTCGGCTTTTTGATTGGCCTGGGAATGGCGGTGTTCGGCTACGTCCGGGCGATGATGTGGAATGTGTCGCCCGCCGTGGCACTGACCGTAGCCCTCGCCATTCTGGCAATTGTAGTCTGGGCGACCAGTATGGGGTCTATCCTCCCGCTGGTGGCTACGGCACTGAAAATCGATCCCACCGTGGTCTCCGGCCCGGTGATGAGCACGCTGGTGGACGCCACCGGTCTGTTCATCTACTTCACGATTGCGCGACTCATCGTGCTGCGATGAATGTGAGCCGTTGGCAATCGTACAAATCAGGAACGCGCCTGGAGCGCATTCAAATCTTCGTGCGGGATGCCCAGCCCATCAAGTAAGTTTTTGATGGTATTCCAGTGAACGCGCTCCCAGGCCGCCGGGCTGGAATTGGCATTATGCGGCGCCAGCATGACGTGGTCCATGGCGCGCAAGGGGCTGTCGGCGGGCAACGGCTCAAACTCAAACACATCCAGCGCCGCGCCACCTAAGGGGCCACGTTGCAGCGCTTCCACCAGGGCTACTTCATGGACAATCGGGCCGCGGGCGGTGTTAATCAACACCGCCCCTGGTTTCACCCTGGACAGGCTCTCGGCGTTGATCAGGTGATAACTGGTGGGGTTCAAATCGGCATTGATGGAGATGAAATCGGCCTGGGACAGTAACGCATCCAGTGTCACCATCTGAATGCCGCTCTCTGCCACGAAGACATGGTCTATTTCCACAATATCGTTGCCCAGCACGGTCATGCCAAAGGCGCGTGCCCGGTGGGTGACTGCCTTGCCGATATTGCCCACCCCGATGACGCCCAGCGTGCATTCGCTCAGGCTGCGTCCCGGAATTTTCTCCCACTCGCCGTTCTTCATTGCTTTATCCATCCACGGCTGGCGGCGGGCAAAGGCCAGGATGTACCCCATGACCGTATCGGCCACCGGTAGGGTGAAGGCGTTCAGCGTATTGCCGATTTTCACCCCTAGACGGGCACAAGCCTGCCGGTCAATGGAGTCGATCCCCGTGCCCCACTTGGAAATCACCTTCAAGCGCGGGGCGCAGGCTTCGAGCACACGCGGCGTGTAGCGGTCATCGCCGCAGATGGTGCCATCGAATTGCCCGGCATAGCGCAGCAGGTCGGCTTCTTCCATGCGCTCCTGCACTTCCGGGATAATCACCTGCAAGCCATAGTGCTCAAAAACCGGTTGAAAGCGTTCGACAAACGGCAGCATGTAAGGGGCGGTCAACAATATGGTCGGGTTGTTTTGTGTTTGCATAGGTCACTCACTGTGGTGTTTCAATATCGGGACGCGGTATCATCTCAATAAGTTGGGGTCTCTTAGCGTTTTTTACCACAAAGCCCCAAAGACACAAAGTCTTTAACCTTTCCTTCGTGGCTTCGTGGTGACATTTTTATTGTGCCCTATGGCTGATGTCCCCCTATTTTTGAGAGGATACTAAACGTGGAACTTTGGATCCCATTTTCCGCACCGTTTCGGAGCGAAATTAAATTTGGGGGTGGTGCAACCTCGGCAAAAGGAGAAAGAGTTACAGCCTCGGTCTACTTTCTCCCCATCCTCACCAGTGCCTCGGCCATTTGGAAATCGGCTTCCTCGTCAATATCCACCGCTTCCAGGCGCGGGATTTCAAACATCAACGGACGTTCGCCGATGCGGTTGCGGCGCGCGAGGAAATTCTGGCGGTTGAAGAGGTAAATGCAAGAGTTTTCCTCGTATACCGGCGGCAAATCCTGGGTTTGCAACAGGATGGCGGGGTTGTGATTGATGGCGCGCCCCAACTGGTCGTACAGCCGGGTTTGCCAGCGCGTCACTCCAAAGAGCGAATCGCGTGCCGGATAGTTCGCCAAAAAGGTTTCGATGGCTCGTTGGACGGTCTCCGCCCGCAGCAGCGGATTGGTGCTGTGGGTTTGCAAGTAGAAATCGGCTTCCGCCAACGACATATCGTAAGCCAGAATTTCGTTCATCGGGATATCATCGGCGCGCAGGTGCTCAGGGCGCTCGACCACCCTCACATCCGGATAATGCTCGCGCAGCCCCGCTATCAGCGGTGAAGAATCGGTATCCACCAGAATTTCATCAATTTGCGGAACCGCCAGCAGGGTCTCGATGATGTACTGATAGAGCGGCTTCCCGGCCAGCGGGCGGTAATTCTTACCGGGTACCCGCTGCGAGTGGTGCCGCATAGGGACAAGGGCAACAATACGGGACATTTTTACGCTATCCTCTCCTCAACGGCTTGCAGCGTGGAATACGCCGGCTTCGCCAGACGCCAACATTGTAGGAAACAAACCAAACTTTGGACACAGTTGAGCGGGGCTGCCCCTAAAGCCCGCTCAGTTCGTGGAAACCCTTTGGGCTGGAGGAGTAGCGGAGGGCAATGTCCTCCGCTATTCCTTTCACGAACTGAGGCAGGACTTCAGTCCGACTCATGATAAGCGTTCATCAAAGCGAAACGCGCCGGGGAAATCTTCCGCAGCCTGCTTCTGCTTGCCGCTCCAGGCCTCGATATCCAGGCGCAAGACGGCAGTAACTTTCAAATCGACATCCGCAACCGGTTCGTAATCCTCACCGCGCTGTAAATGCGGAAAGTATTTTTCCGTCAGGGCGTGCAAAGCATCTGTAGCCTCAACGGGGGCATCCACCGGCGCAACGTGACCGAAAATCACCACCCCGCTGTACTCGGTGCTCATGTTCATCGCCCGTTCGGCGGGCAGCAAGCGCCCCGGCTCACTGACGTTAAAGGTCGCCCGAGCCCCATGTTGTACGATCTCAAACGTGCGCCCCTTACGGGCGCCATGTAAATAAAGGCAATGCCGGGAGCGGTCATAGACGAAATTACGCGCCACACTGAAGGGCCAGCCATCCTGACAAGTTGACAGCACGCCATATTCAGCCCGCGCCAGCAAGGCGGCAATCCAATCTTCATCGTAGATGGCGCGGTCGTGGCGACGGACGGTTGTCAACGCCTCGGCAGGCGCAGGGGGGCGGCGCTGACCATCCACCACGTAGCCGGCCACCAGCAAGGCCTCCACGGCGCGGGACAGCGCATCTTGCTTGACCAGCAAATAATCGGTATCGAAAGTAGACAACGCAAAAACGCTCACGCCCGCAGCGGCCAGCGCGCCGCTCAACCCTGCCAGCACCCCGGTAAGCGAAAAATCCAGCGGGCCGTCCACCTTCAACGCCGCCCAACCAGATTCCACCGCCTGTGCCCCCTCTAAGGGGAAATCCGCCGGAGCAACCACCGATAATTCATCCGGCGTCTGCACCACCGAGAGAAAAGGTTGTTGCCAGAAGTCAGCCGGTAATTTTGTGTGCGGTGCGTAACGGTAAATGCTATACGCCCCCGATAAAGTCTTCAAGGTGAGTGTCATCGCAGGGAAAAGAACAGGTAAATCATGGCCAGGATAAGCACATAGCCGCTGAGTTGGGAATAACGCACAAACGAACCTTGTACCCAGCGCCAGCGGTCATCCTCCACATTCGGCTGGTCAGCAGCATACACCCAGGCCAACATCAACCCAAAGGGTACCAGCGCATACACCAACAGCCAGGTCAACCAGGTCAACGGCAAAGCACTCTGCAAGTCAGGGTGTCCCCAGGCAAGAACGGCCAGGATTGCCACATGCACTACCTGATCAAGCAGGAACCCCACCCAGAGAGGGCGAAAAGTCAGGCGCAACTTGAACCAATCCACCACAAAGTGCGCCGTGCCCAAAATCAACCACAGACGCCAAAATCGTCCACCATCCTGCACCAGAACGAAAGCCACGCTCACATGCAACACGATGTGAATGAATAACCCCCAAAGGCCGCGCTGTTTCCACGCAAACACCCACGGGGTTTGCAGCGGAAAATCACCAATCAGATGCGCCAGTAGCAGCGCGAGAAAACCTTCCACGTCAGAAATTATACTCGATGGGTTCAACGGCTCGCTGTGTTGTCTCGCCGGTTAGCCGCCAACCGTGAGGATAGTAAAACGTTTGCCGTAACTGCCAGGTAAGCGGTCCGCTTTGCTTATACCCCTGGTAAGTGCCCCAAAACTGCATAAAACGAAACCAGAAAATATCCCGCCAGTGCTGCCAAAGTTGCTTTTGCCGTCCGGCGTGCCACAGGTCATTGACGGTATTCCCCGTCCACAGGCGCAAGAAATCCCAAAAACTGAATTCTTCATCGGGATACAGGCGCTTGAAGGCAATTGCCTCGCGCTGGTAGCGGTTATACACCTGCCGCGGGGTTTCGTTGTGCACATGAATAATTTCCGCCTCCGCCACGTAAGAAACAGCATAGTTTTTTTCCATCGCCCACTGTGCCCAGGCCAAATCTTCCAGGCCGGTCAAAGTCTCATCGTAGGGATGCTGCTCCCACAAACGGCGTCGAATGGCCGCGTTGGCGTTGTTGCAAAACGGATGAATTTGCCGCAAGTCGGAAATCTCCGGATACCAGCGCGCAAAAATCTGCTGCTCAGAAAATTTTGCGCCCTGCGGGCCGCGTTGCTTGCCGTAGGTCACCGCCACCGCGGGATCTGAAAAAGGCGCCAGCAAATTCTCCAACCAATCAGGATAAACCGGGTAGACGTGCGCACTGGCCATGACAATGAACTCACCGCGTGCATACCGAATCCCCAAATTGAGCGAACGCCCAAAGGTAAACGCGGCGGGTGCAATGTTAACCACCTTGACGGGGTATTGCTGCGCAATCTCTACCGTCTCATCGGTTGAGCCGGAATCCACCAGGATAATCTCTACATTCTGGACGGTCTGCTGTGAAATGCCATACAACAGACGCCCGATGTGCTCGGCCTCATTGTAGGCACGAATGACGATGGAACAACGCGGGGAAGATTCACCAGTCTTTGTCACGTTCATAACCTAATTCAATTAATAAATCACCGGCCACATCCTTGAAGAGCGCGCTGATTTCTGGTGTAAATGCCTTGCGCCAACCACCTGCCCGACCGCTGCGAAACGTCGGGGATTTCTGAGGCGCAATGGCCGCATCCAACAACGCCAGGGCTTGCTCTTCAGGAATTTGTAAAGGGAAGCCGCCCTGCACGGCATGTTCCAGGATATCCTTGAGGAAGGTGCGGCGATCCCAAAGGGCATCCTCGTAGTGCAATACCCGGACTTCAGGGTGGTCTAGCCACCCCCGATAGGGCGCGAACCTTTGAGCGATATTCGGAAAGGGGATCTCCAAATCGGGCAACCCCAAAATGCTGGTGCGTAGACGGGTCTCAAAATCCGGCAGACTGCGATAGTAAGCATGATGAATGTGCCCCGATTCCATCTCTGTGACGTAATGGACGTGTGAAACGACGATATCGCGCGGATCCCGGATGATGAGGTAATGCACCACGCCGGGGCGACACAACAGCGGTGCAACTTCCGGCCAGGCCTCTACGTGACCGTAGCCAATATCCCCGGGGCGAAAACGCCGCAAATCGGCGCTGACTTCCGCAGCAGTGCGCTGACGGCCCGTTGTGCCATCATACACCGCCACGACATCTAAACCGCTATCTACCACCGGCCCCAAGCGCACAAACGCACGCAAAATCTGTGTGAGCAAGTGCGTGCCGCTTTTTGGGAACCCATTGGCGAACAACACCGGAGAACGACGCAAGGCGCGCCCATAACGGGCATAGGCTACTGCCCGGCGCAAGGAATGGCGCAGATTTCGCAAAGCGGAACGCATACGCCCTACCTCCCGGCACGCAAGGGTTGACGCGCCAGGTGCACCAATCCCTTTTCGGCCAGTAACGACACCACATCCCAGGCAGCCTGAAACGTTGTGCCTACTTTTTCGGCAATCTCGGCCACCGATAGCGTGCCATCACAATGCTCCATGACCCGGAACAAAACACGGTGCCCTTCCGGGTTGATACGGTAATCAATCCAAATGCCCTGCCCAGAAGCAAAAATTTCGCCCTTGAAGTTGTTCACCGGATACACGTTATGCTCCAAAGCGTGCAGCAACCCCAAGACCACATCTCGCGAGGCCTCCAGCCGTTGTGCGGTGACAATGGCAGGCGTATCCAAACTGGAGTGGTACTCGCGGTAAGGGCGGGTAGGAGAATCGGGCGCTTCGACGCGCGACAACGAAAGCATCGGCACCCGCACACCGGGGGCGTTGAACTGGCGCTCGTCATTGCCAATCACGGTGCGGTACTCCCCCCAGTAAGCCTGCGGATCCAGGCCACGCAGTGCCATCCACAGCGCTTTATCCACTTGCGTATTCCCGTAGAACGAACCTTGCAAGGCATGTGGCGCCTCATTGCCCAACATCTCCAGGAATAAGCCGCCGACCATCTGCGGAATCAAGTCTTCGTTATGGCTCAGGTAAGCCACCGAACCGATGGTTTCGGGCACAATCAACAAACGGTAGGTGTAATACGGCTGCCAGGTGCGTAAGGCTTCGGCAACCCCCATCAAAACGGCCACGCCGGTCAAGTCATCATTGACCATGTGCGGATGGCACAGGTGCGCAGCCAGCACAAAAGTTTGCTCGCTCTGGCCCGGGATGAGGATTTCGCCTACCTTCAGCGTGCCCGGCTCAAAGCGCGTGCGAATGACCACCCGGTATTGCGGCTCGGCAAGCGCATCTCGCAGGGTTTGCGAGGCGCACAACCCCCAATCGCGCTCGTAGTACTTGAACACAAAGGGAATGGCCTCCGACAAACGCGGGTGTACGTGCAAATGCGCCAGCAATTCATCCCGACTCACCACTCCCTCGAAGGGCAGCGAATACGACACCACGTGTAAGGGATGCTCGGCGTAATCCAGCAAACGACGGCCATCCAGGGTCTCCAGGTAGCCCTCGTCGCAAGTCCACTTTTCAGGAACGCGCCACGTCCAAACCGGGGTACCGCTAGGATACTCGTGAACGGTCATCGGTTGACGCGCCGCCAGATAATTCAGCGC
Source organism: Anaerolineales bacterium (assembly GCA_034434095.1). Lineage (GTDB taxonomy): Bacteria > Chloroflexota > Anaerolineae > Anaerolineales > DRKV01 > DRKV01. The sequence goes on along the minus strand of DAOTZN010000168.1, from coordinate 5,635 downwards.
GCGGTCAAAGCCGTCAGAAACAATATCGCGTGGCAAATGCCACAGGTCGTTGATGATAGAAAGCATGGGGTTCGTTGAGTCGTTCAATAGTTTTTTATGGTTATGCGCCTAGGGGTGGAAGCCCCTCGTACGTTGGGCCACGGTGACCCGTCTACCGTCCACCGTCTACCGTCTACGGTCTATCATCCACCGTTAGATTCGTCACCAGCGCCCAGGGGTCGGCAGCCAACAGGACATCGGTAGCGGCCACAAAATCGCGCAGGCGGCAAACGGAAACCCGCCCGTACCCCAGGGGAGCCGAAGCCCAACGTCCTGCCTGCTCCAGGTGCGCCTGCACCGCGTGGAGGCTGAGTTGTGGGTCGAGTTGCAAATCACGGACAAACATGCGGTACGTGCGCATTTGCCAACCCTGCGGCGTGTACACCTGACCGCTGAAATCCTTCCAGTAGCGGTAAGGCACCGCGGCGCGTTGCTCGCTGTAATGCACGATGGAAGCCGCCTGAACGTCCGCACCCAGCAGCAACAATTTGCCATCCAGCGCCAACAAGCGCTCAAAAGCCGACCCGGCATCAAAGGCCGAAAGGGTGTCGCGGCCGGCCAGGTCGTTTGCGTAGCGCCCGACCACCGCCAACGACTGCATGGGGTGCGAGGTACGCCATGCCCACGGCAGTTGACGCACGTACTCAGAGAAAGCCCCCATCCCTACCGAGGGCGTCTCTTGGGGATGAAAAGGCTCACGGCGCGCAAAGGCAAAGTTGAACGCCGGCACCGCCAGCGTACCCTCACCTGCCTCATCCGGCGCGTGCGGCAAGTCCAGCACTTGCGCTAAAGCCGCGTAGTACATCCCCACCCCACCCGTTGGGCGTCCCAAAAAGTGCAAGGCGGAATGACACAACACCGTATCCCCGGCGCGCAGCCCCAGGGTGCGCAAAATTTCAACGACGGTCTGCTGTTCAACGGTTTTCATGGATTGCCGTAACCACTAGGCCCCAAAGCCCCAAAGAACGTTTTTGGCCTTCGAGCCTGCGGAGAGAATTTCAGCGGTAGTCCTCCCACATCAGGCGTCCCACCCGAAACTCCAGTTGGAAACCCATGCGTTCGTACAATTTCCAACTGGCCTCGTTATCGCGCAAGACCTGGATTTCCACGGAATGCACTTCCTGCGCCCGCAGCCAATCCAATGCCAAGCGTGAGAGCGTATCGCCAATGCCTTGGCGTCGGCCTTTCTCCTCAATCCACATGTCACTGAGTTCACCGACCAGCACGCCGCCCATGTGGGCCGGTACACGCTTCACGCGGCACAGCATGAAGCCGACAACCTCGCCATCCATCTCGGCGACGAAAACCTGGCTAAAGCGCCCCAACGTGCGCCGAAACGAATCTAACCACACCTGCCCGACGTTTTCGGGATGCGGTAAGCGGTAACCCACGCCGTAAAAAAAGGCGTTGAGTTTCTCATACATTGCCATCAGCGTCGGAAAATCGTCTTCCGTGGCGTTACGATAAGAAATCATAGTTTCACCGGCCAATCTTCCACCTCCAGCCCAAACTGCGCCAGAAAAGCAAAAGCCATACGCTCCAGGCCAAACGCCACACAACCGGTGTGAGCCGGCGAACCGTCTGGCAGGGTGATGTTCAAGTTACGGCCAAAGAAATCCTGATGGTAGTTATACGAACCAACCGCCAGGGTATCCTCCTTGAACGGCAGGCGGGCGCGAATCTCGAATTTCAAGTCAAAAGCATTCTGAAAAGCGGCCTGCTTGCGAAACTCGCCCACAAAGAAGGGGTCATTGGCGCTCTCGACGCGGTAAGCCAGGCCAATCTCCTCGAAAACCCGCTGCATACGCTGACGGGCGACCTCCCGCTGCTCCAACACAAAATCCTTCGAACCTACAAAAATCACCTCGCGCATGGTGAAATTCCACAAGCGCTCCAATGAATTCAGATTGCTGGATTCATAACGGAAGCAATTGCCCACTGCGGTCGCCACCACGTGCTCGGCAGGCAGCGGCTTATCGGCCAGCCAAAAATACAAGTGATAACACACCGCCGGAGAGAGCAGGGTCTCAAACTCGGCGAAGGCATCCGGTGCGGCCTGCAACCGTCCATGCTCATCGCAAGTGGCATGCTCCGCAAAATGGTTGATGACGTCCATATCGCTACGCAGGTGGGTAGCGAAAGTCAGCGAGTGCGGGAAGGCACGAAAGTAATTGACGCGTGACAGGTACTTGGCCGGAACCAACGTCGGAAAACGATGTGGCTGGGCCTCGAAAGAATCGGCCAGGGCTTCAAATTTACGCTCAAAAAAGGCAATCAAGCGTGTGAGCAACGGCCCCAGGGTATAAATCCCATTGGCCTCCTGAAAAACTTCGCCGCGGCGTTCCAGTTCGGGCATTGGGTCTTGCGTACCCGGCACCGGACGGTCGAGATGGTCTTCCAAAATCTTGATTTTCGGACGTACCGCCCCGCGGGTCATGGCCGCGACCACCTGATAAACCTTATCCCGCAGGTTTTCCTGTTCCCCTGGGGAAAGGGAACCAACGACCTCGAGGGTGATCTCGTTTCCCTGAGGGGAGACCACCCCCCGCAGGATGCGCTCGTCCACATAGGCCAATTTGGCTTGCACCTGCCCTTGCAGGTGGGCGGGAATGGGTTTCTCCAGTGGAAAAATGTACTCAGGCATGGCCGTTCTCCTTCAGGTGCGTCACAATTTGTGGCACACTGGTTAGGGAGGCGATGGTATCGGCATCAATTTCCAGGCCAAAGTGCTCTTCCAATGCCAGCATAATTTCCATGTGACCCATCGAATCCCAGGCCAACAGGTCACCGAAGGCCGTTTCGGGGGTGATTTCCTGTGGTGAGACCTGCAACGCCTCTACCACCAGGGACACCACGCGGTTTGTGAGTTCATCAGTCATCGGTACATCTCCTAACGGTTACACCTGGCGCACCTTACACACGCCGACGGGCTGATACTGCGGGTCCCATTTGCCCCATGGCATCCCGTTATCGCCGGAGCGGGCGTAAAAAGCAGCCAGGTTATCGCGCAGTTCGGCACAGTTCTTCAATTGCTCGAACAGTTCATCATAACGGTCGTAGTTGTCGGGTGTGTCCTCGGGCAGGGCAAACAGGCGGCGCAACGAATCGGCGGTATAGTTCCAACCCTTGGAGGGCTCGTGGAACCAGTCGCCATCGCGTCCGGCGCCCAGGGTTGCCAGCAACACCCCGCCGGGCTTAAGCGTGCGCGTCATCTCGGCCACCACCAGCGACAAATCTTCCGGCGGATTATGCTCCAACGCCGAAACCGCCACGACGGCATCCAACGATTCATCGGGAATATCGCGCAAGGCCTTGAGGTTTTGGTTATAAACCAGCACCTCACCGGGGGCTTTTCCGCCCAACGCACCGCCGGTCAGCGCCAACAGGCCGCGTCCCAGCGCCTTCAGGCGCCCTTTGCTCAGCAAGTTCAGCATCACCGCGGGGGTAGATTGCAGGTCATCAGGACGCAAACCGCGCACCTGATAGCGGCCACGAAAGCGCGGGGATAGGTCGGCGCGTGAACCGCGATCCACGCTGTAAACTGTCGCGCCATGCTCGGCCAGGTACCACTGCATCACGCCCACGCCCGCGCCGGCATCCATAATTTGCTTGCCGCGCACTTCACCCAGGCGAGAAATAATCCAGGTCAGGTCGAGTAGATAGTGCCAGCCAAAATCCAGCCCCAGGCGCTGTGCCAGACGGCGCAATTCGTTCACCAACGGGCGGTGTTGATTGAGTAACGCTACGGAAAGAATTTCAATGGTTGATTGGTTCATAGGTTTGTAAGTTCATCAGGGCAATAAGAAAGGTTGGCCGTTCAAAATGCCATCCACCAGGACGCGCAAGGTGGGGTGTTGGCGTAATTGCTGCCAGGGGAAGGCCTTCAGGCGGACGGCCCCTGGCACGGCACCAGGTTCCAGAAAATCCCCAAAGGGCAGCGAAGCCTTGAAGAGTTGGTAATACAAAAAGCGCCGCGCGTTGCGGGGAAAATCTTCGGGGATGGCAATCTCTTCGGCGTCCAGGAACCGCTCTAAAAGGCGCGTGTACCCGACACGGTCCTGTGGGTAGAAAACCACCTGATAATCGGTGTAACGCGCCGCGGCCGCCGCCAGGACGGGCGCGCCTAAAAGCGTGGCTTCTAATCCAATGGACGAGTTGTACACCAGGACGAATTTCGAGCGCCGAATCAGGTCATATGAACTCAGGTATTCTTGTGAGTCCACAAACACTACATTCGGCAAATCGGTGAGGCGATGGCGCATCACCCAGCCTTGCACGTGTTCGCGCGCTTGTTTGCGGGTGCCCGGGCGCATTTCGTCGGGGTGCGCCCGAATGACAAATAGCGTCTCGGGATGGTTCTGAATAACCGGCAACAGGGCATCCAGCCAGGCGAACATGTGCTCGAAATGCGTGTTGGCGTGTACCTGGCTGGTGTCGTAAATCACATTGGTGAAGATGGGCACGATTTGCCGGAAGGCAGCCGCTTTTTGCAAGAAGGCATCGTCCAACCCTTGCATCTGCGGCCAAAAGCGAATGCCCGCCATCGTGAATTCGCCCTTGAAGCGTTGCGAAAGGTAAGCATCCAGGCGCGCGTTTTGGGCTTCGTCCAGTTGGAAGGTCGCGGGGATGTGCAAGGGATAGGTGGGGGCGGGTGCTTCGGCGCTGAAAAAGGCCGAAAACGGCAGGTAACTGACCTCATGGGTGATGACGCGTATTCCCAGTTGTTCCGCCACCCAACGAGCGGCCGCCTCAGGGAAAGCAATACCGTTGAAGAGCACCACGGCGCGCGGTGCTACCGAGTGGACAAAATCGTAGAAGGCACGCGCCAAGGCGTAAGCCGAGTACATGTACTCACGCCACAAGAAGCGCGTGGCTTCATCGTCTTGCAAGTGGTGACGGCGCAAGGCCCAGCGTAAACCGGGCAGTGTCAGCGCACCCAATGGCATATCGGCTTCCAACGGCTCGAAGGGATAGGTAAACGCCGCCAGCGCGGAAATGTCCAGGTCTTGCAATGCGGAACGCAAAACGGGGTACGAGGCATGATCAAACCTGACTACCGGCGCGTGACGCAAAAATTTACCCGTTGCCCGGCGACAAAGGGCACAAGGCGGAGGCCGATGCACATCATCGGGATTGGTGCCCAACATGCAACGCGTCATGCCACCGGTACAGGCAAAATGCACCACCGGCACTTCCGCAGCATGTACGGCCATGGCCGTCAGCAGTGAAAACGCCGCGTTTTGACTCAAATTGTCCAGGCGCGTGGAGGCATTGAAGAAAACCACCGGCGCCTGATCAGGCGGGAGGGCAACATTGCGTACCAGGTCGCGTTGCAAATTTCGCAAATGCTGCCCGGCGCGCCAATCTTCAATTCGACGGGAAAGGGCTAATGCAGGCAAGGGAAAATGAATGAGGATTCACATGGAAATTCCGTCATGTGTAGAGCGGGATTAATTCCGCCCTACGGCGCACTGCTAGATATTGGGGCGCATCACGGGGAAATTCCCAAAAGCCAAAATGAGAGGATTCAGAAACTAGTAGGGAAACGCATGCGTTTCCCTCTACCGGCTGCCCATTAGGAGGCAGGTGTACACGG
>DAOTZN010000167.1:0-3702 GCA_034434095.1 Anaerolineales bacterium | reverse complement strand
GAACCCGTAGGTTTCACGAAAACGATTTTCCAGGAAGCGCACATAAGAGAAATGCACCAGTTTGGGGTCGTTGACATAAATCAGGATGGTGGGCGGATCGGTGCGTACCTGAGTGCCATAGTAAATCTTTAGTTGTCGGCCAGCCTTAGATGGCGGCGGATGCCGTTGCATGGCATCTCGCAGAACGGTGTTGATTTTTGAGGTGGGAAGACGCACCAATCGCTCCTCATGAACGCGCAGTGCAGTGGGGAGCACCTGGTCTACGCGTTGCCCAGTTTTGGCAGAGATGAACAGCAGGGGAGCATAGTCAATGAAGCGCAGTTCATAGCGGATTTTTTCGGTGTAGGTTTGCATCGTGAAGGTGTCTTTGGGAATCGCGTCCCACTTGTTGACTACGATGAGCGCGCTTTTCCAGGCATCCTGAATGTATCCGGCGATATGTGTATCTTGTGCCGTGATGCCGGTAGAGGCATCAATGAGCAAGAGGACGACATCGGAACGTTTGATGGCGTCAAGGGAGCGCATAACACTGTATTTTTCTACGCCGGGGGTGATTTTGCCGCGCCGGCGAATGCCGGCGGTATCAATCAGGGTTATGGGGATACCTTCGTAAGTCAAATAGGTATCTACGGCATCACGCGTCGTACCCGGGATATCGCTAACGATGGCGCGCTCCTGCCCCAGGAGACGGTTGAGCAGAGTGGACTTTCCGGCATTGGGCTTGCCTACCAGCGCAAGTTTAACCGATGTGTCCTCCAGGCTTTCGCCCACATCCGGGAAGGTCGCAACCAATGCATCCAACAAATCGCCAAGGCCAATGCCATGCAATGACGAAATGGGGTAAGGCGTGCCCAGTCCTAATTCGTAGAAATCGTATGCGGCTTGCATGGCTTCCCGGTTGTCACATTTGTTGACGACCAGAAAAATGGGGGGCCAGGGTTGCCCCTCGCGCTGAGTTTGCAAACGGCGCAACAAATGAGCTACTTCTTTATCGGCCGGGGTGACGCCGCTTTGTCCATCTACCAGGAAAAGCACGGCATCGGCTTCCTGGATAGCGATTTGCGCCTGTTCGCGAATTTGCTCCACAAACGGCGCTGAGCCGACCGAAAGGGGTTGGCTTCGGCTATCGGCGGGGGCATGAGTTGGATCAATGCCGCCGGTATCCATCACATCGAAGATATGCCCTGTCCATTCCGATTCGGCCAGTAGTCGATCGCGCGTTGTGCCGGGAATATCATCTACTACTGCCAACCGTTGACCGGCCAGGCGGTTAAACAAAGTACTTTTACCGACATTGGGACGCCCAACCAGGGCAACCATAGGTTTTTTCATAGGAGTGTGCCTGTGCAAATGTAAATCAAGGTGCGGGGGATGGCGCAGGTGTAGGTGTGGCCATCATCTCTGCATCTGGGGTAAGGGTAGGTGTGCTGGTCGATGCAATAGAGATTTCTACTTCCAGCGTGCTGGGTAGTATAGATTGAACCTGAACATCCGTGGGGATGAGGTCAACCTGGGGGGATAACTGGTACACCCCAGGTTCCAGGTCGGTAACATCCACAGAGATGCGTAATTCTTGGGGGATGAGTTTATCCAGCACCGCCAGAGGCCCAGAAATGATGACATCCACCGTTGCAGGAGAAATTTTCACCTGCTGCCCTGGAGCTAATCCAACCACTTCAACGGGCAGGGGAATATCCAAACTGCTTTCAATAGCGGCGATACTGACGCGTACCAGCACACTGGATTCGCCGACCACAGAAACACCTTCTGGAAGGTTTAATGGCATGTGAACTTCGAAATCGTTATCGCGCTCGGTAAGTATAAGCGGTTGTGTCTCGATATAGCCGGGCAGGTCATTGACCAGTTGAGGGTCGCCAGAAAAGACCGTGATATTTGGCGGAGAGACCAGGATATTGGTCAGGCGATAACCATCACGCACCTGCCCCTGGGTGACGACCTTAACGACAACATTGCGGTAGCCACCCAACAAGGAAATAGGCTGTGAAACTTCGATACTACTCGGTGAAAGTTGTACACCATTCACCCGATTGCCATTGATATCCAGGGGGATGAGTGTGACATTGCGGGTGATGGATTGCTCCAAGCCACTGATATCCAAATTGGCGCGTACCTCCGCTACTTGCTCTACCAAGGCAGCGGGGCCGGTGATGACTGTGCGTGCATTGCTCACCTTGGCTTGCTCTGCCTGGTAACCGCGCGCGGGCTCCCCTTGTATGAGTAGTCGAATCGATTTAGTTTGTGAAATACGACGATCAAGCACCACTTCAATATCGGTGGGGGTAACAGAAACCAGGCGGGCTGGTTGCAAAGGAAAGCGCACCTGTACAGGTAAGACGTAGGTGCCCGGTTCAAGGTTGCCTACTTCCAGGGATGCTTGTAGCAAAGTAGGTTGGTTGATATAGCGCTCCAACGTTAGGTGCGGGGCATAGAGTATGATGCTGACGTCATCTGGCAGAGAACTGGTAATAACCATATCGGTGGGCAAGCCGATAACGCTGAGTGGGATATTAGAGAAGGTGTGTTGCTCGTTCGGATTGGTCGCTGTAACGGCGGAAATCCATACCAAAACAGCCAGCAAAAAGGATAGCAATAGGGTGCTCAGATTGCGTCCCAGCCAGCGGAGAGGTGAAGTTGTATTCATGCGTCCTCCTTTCCGCTGTGAGGATGGAACAAGGCCGAAAACAAGCGCTTTCCCCATTCCCAAACACTGGTTGGAGGCGCTTCTTCGGGGAAAAAGGTTTGCAAGATGTTCCGCAATCGCTCGGTATCCAACCGACCGATGAGCCGACCATTGTAAACGATGGAGATGTTGCCGGTTTCTTCAGAGACAACTACCACAACAGCATCACTGGTTTCTGATGTACCCAGGGCTGCGCGGTGGCGTAGCCCCATTTGATGAGCGGTGGGGGCGTTTAGAGCATCGCTGGTAGAGAGAGGCATTACACAAGAGGCAGCCATAATACGATTGCCTCGCACAATGACGCCGCCATCATGAAGAGGGGTGTTGGGATAGAAAATTTGCAACAGGAGTTCGGGGGTAATTTGTGCGTCCAGGATGACACCGGTTTTGATGTAACGGCTGAGGTCATCCTGACGTTGTAACACAATCAACGCACCATGCTTGAGGCGTGAAAGTCTTCCGGCCGATAAGACCACGGCTTCCAATGCACTGTAAGCCGGCCGCAAGGTAGAAGACCTGAAAAATAAGCCGGTACGGCCCAATCGTTCTAGCGCATATCGGATTTCAGGCGCAAAGATAACGGGGACGGAGAGCAGTAGCGCGGGCAAAGTGGCACGTACTAACCACGAAAAGGCCGGCAGAATTTCCTGGCTGCTAAGCAAACCCAGCAGTACAATCACCAGGATGATTCCCCGCAAAACCATCACGGCTTGCGTGTTTTGCAAAACGCTGAGCACAAAGAAAAATATCAGCGTCACTAAGGCCAGGTCAAGTACACTTAGCCAGTTTAGGCGTTCAAATAGAAAGCCCAGGTTATACAGCAGGGTGTTGAGAATTTCCATTACAGGGGTAAGCGATTATAAGAAAGAGAACGCTGTGAGGAAAACCCACAGCGTTTTATACGCGAAATGTAACTGCCTACCTGGTTTTCCAAATCATTCGCAGGTGTTGCTAAACACGAGCGCCTTGTCAGCAAACGTATCGCCAGGCTCTGCCTGGCA
>DAOTZN010000166.1:0-12813 GCA_034434095.1 Anaerolineales bacterium | reverse complement strand
ATTTGCATGCCTTTCAGTCCGGCGGCTTCGATTAACCGTCCGGCATAATCTCCGGGCGGATTTTTGAACATGGAACCCAGACTGGCGCCGGACGGTTGGGTGCGCCGCCGGTAAGCGACGTTGGCTTCCATGCGGGCACGAATCTCTTCTGCCGGGGCAGGTTGTAGGCGGAGTTGGGCGCTCAGTATAACGCCGGCTAACTCGCCGCGTTTCAGGGCGCTGGTGCGATACCCATAGCCGAGTTTCTCGGCAGACAGGCGTAAGATGCCTTGTTTGGGGTGCAAGATTTCTGCCAATTGCAATTGACCGGCAATGTCGCCACCGTGGGCGCCGGCATTGCCGAAAACTGCCCCACCCAGGGTGCCGGGAACGCTGACCGCCCACTCCAGGCCGCTCAACCCTTTGGCGGCAGCCTGTCGGGCGAGATTGCCCAGGTTGGCGCCCGATTCGGCCCATAGGCCGTGCGGAGAGAAACGGCTGGCACGCGCCCGGTTGAGCAGCACCACGGCGCGTACGCCGGCATCGCTTACCAGAACGTTCGAGCCGCCCCCCAGGATGGAAAAAGGTAGATTGTCGGCCCACAGGATGCGCACGGCTTGTGTCAATTCCTCCGCAGTGCGCACCTCCAGCAGGGCATCGGCCGGGCCGCCCAGGCGGGCAGCGGTGTAGCGGGCGAGGGGTTCATCTCGACGCAGGCGGTTGCCAAAAGCGGCTTGCAAGTTGTCAAGGTTCATGAGTCGTTGGATAATTCAGTAGTTTTGCATTTTGCGCTAGTCATACCATGTCTTGTAACCGGCAGCATAACAGGTTGATTGCATCTACTTCAAAGCCGTTGCCGCAGACCATCCAGGAGGTCGCGGCTGACTTGAATGGCGTCACCGGCAGAGAAGACCAGCACCACATCGCCGGGGCGGACGTTTTGCAGCAGGCGGGCAGTGGTGTCGGAGAGGGAATCACAAGCCTGGGCATGGGGGTGTGCCATGGCTTGCACCACCTGTGGGGCATTGAAGCCGTCTGAGGGAGGGGCTTCGCGGGCCGCATAAATTGGGGTGACCAGGACATGGTCGGCCTGGGTAAAGGCTTGGGCAAAACGTTCTTGTAAGGTGCGAGTGCGAGAATACGTGTGCGGTTGCCAGACGGCCCACAATGTACGCTCGGGGAAGCGCGCCCTTGTGGCCTCCAGGGTGGCTTCGATTTCGGTGGGGTGGTGACCGTAGTCGTCAATGACGATCACGCCACCGACTTCGCCCGCAATCTCAAAGCGCCGTCCGGTGCCCCGAAAGGCCGTCAGCGCTTGCGCCGCCTGGGTTAGGGGCAGCGCCAGGCGGTGCAGGAGTGCCAACACGCCGGCGGCATTGCGCACGTTGTGCTTGCCGGGCAGGGGGAGGTGTACTTCCACCAGAGGCGACTCCCGATAGGTAAGCCAAAAGCGGTTGCCGCCATCTGGAGCTGTTCGCAAGTCAACGATGCGGTAATCGGCCTGCAGGGAAAGGCCATAGGTGCTGACGTCCATCCCCAGGGTGCGAGCATAAGCCGCCAGGCGGGCGGCGCCGGGGTCATCCTCACAAGGGAGGAGAAAACCATCGGGGCGCAGACCACCTACAAAGTCCCGGAAAGCCTGTTCAAAATCCTGGGGTGTAGGGTAGCAATCCGGATGGTCGTGTTCCACATTGGTGACGATGGCCGCCAGGGGGTGTAATCCTAAAAACATGCGGTCGTACTCGTCGGCCTCGATGACGAAAAAGCGTCCACTGCCGGCATGGGCGTTGCTGTTCAGGTTGTGCGATTGCCCGCCGATAATGTAGGAAGGGTCTTGTCCCAGGGCGGTCAACGTCCAGGCGAGCATGGCGGTGGTGGTGGTCTTGCCGTGTGTTCCGGCAACGGCCAGGCCATCTTGCCCAATCATGAGATCGTCCAGAAAATCGGCGCGTTTGAGCACCGGGATGCCGCGCAGGCGGGCTGCCGACACTTCGGGGTTGTCATCGGGGATAGCGGAAGAACGAATGACAACCTGAGCGTTCCCGAGGTGTTCGGCGGCGTGTCCGATATACACCCGCGCACCGGCACGCCGGATGTCCTCCGCCAGTGGAGATAACTGGCGATCGGAGCCGCTCACGGTGTGCCCCTGTTCTATCAGGACGCGGGCAATGGCCGAAAGGCCGGTGCCGCCGATGCCGATCAAGTGGTAGTGCATAGGCTTAGATGAAGACCACAACCACAAACAAGAAGGCTACGGCTATGGCGAAATACACAGCCGGAATGGTGAGCCATTCGGGTGGCAAGTTAGCAATCAGGCGCAGGGCTGCGTCACCGGCCGGGGTGCCGGGGACGGGCGCCGAGATGAAGTTGTAAAAGTACTTGGCTTGATCCAGGAAGAACCATAGTGAGCCGATGATGAGATACCCATTGAAAGCACCCAACACGAGGCCGAAGAGCGCGTCTTGCAATTTATCGCGTCCCAGTTTGCTGCTGGGTACGCGCGGAATGTTGGGGGTCTGGTACCCGAAAAAGGCGAGGATTAAGACGATGAGGCTTTGCGTCCAAAAAGAAGTGCTGTTTTGACCGTTCAGGAAAGGTTGCATGGGGGTTACATAGGTATCCAGCACAGAGATGATGAACAGCGCCAGGATAATACTGAAACTCACCAGCAATTCCTTCGCCCAGCCGCGCATTGCCCCAATGGCGGCAAAAACAACGATGAAAAGCCAGAAGACGATATTGAGACTAACCATAGTGTGTTGCTCCCTGCCCGCTAGGGGGCCTAATCAAGAGTTGACCGATATTTTCGGCGGCTTTTGGCAAAGCCAAACGTTGCATGGCGTTGCGCATGGCGGCCAATGTTTCCGGCGCACGCGCCAGTTCAAGGACAAGGTCTTTCAGGTCATTTTTCAAGTCAGCATCCGCCAGGATGCGGGCTGCCCCGTGTTGTTCCAGGTAGGTGGCATTGATGTGCTGATAACGCCAGGCGTTAGGGTAAGGAACCAAAATAGCGGGCAGACCAAAATATGGAAACTCGCCAATGCTGGAGGCCCCGGCCCGTGAGAGCACGAAATCGGCAGCACGCAAGGCGGCACCCATTTCTGTGCCGTGCAAATAGGGGTACATGTGGTACCTGGCCTGCAACTCGGGCGGTAACGTGTGCAGGTCTACTTGCATCATTTCCCAATCTCGTTTGCCGGTGATGTGCAAGACCTGCATTTCGGGGAGGATGTCCGGCAGGTGTTGTTGCACCGCGAGATTGATGGAACGGGCGCCTAAACTGCCGCCAAAGACCAGCAGCACCGGAAAATCATCGGACAGGCCGAAATGTGCACGTGCTGCCGGGCGCTCCCAGGTGGTGAGTTCTGGGCGGATGGGGTAGCCGGTGACCGTGGTGGGCGCGATGGCCGAGAAGTACTGCCGGGAGGCCTCCGTGGTGAGCGCGATGTGGTCGGCAAAGCGTGCCAACGTCTTGAGCGCCAGGGCAGGCTCAATATCCGGCACGTACAGCACCACGCGCGCCCGCGGGCGGATGCTGCGAGCGGCTAGTGCCACGGGTATGGCAACATACCCGCCGGTGAAAAATAGCACATCGGGCCGAAAGCGCTGCAAGATGCGCCGGGCAGCCCCCAGGCCGCGCCCCAGACGCCACAGGTTGCCGGGCAACTGCCGCAGACCGACGCCATGTAGGCCGGCAGCCGGAATGCTCTCAAAGGGCACGCCGGCACGCGACACCAGGTCGGCTTCCATGCCTCCGGCCCCGCCCACCCATAGGGTTTGTAAATCAGCCTTCTCTAGCGTCTGCAGAACGGCGAGGGCGGGATACACGCCGCCGCCGGTCCCGCCGGCGCAAATCAACAACCGCATAGCGAGAACGCTCCCGTTTTTGTTGTTCTTGTGTACTTTTCCGTGCAATGCTGCACAGGATGCCAATACCGGTCAAAGAAACGACCAGGTTAGAGCCGCCCGCACTGATAAAGGGCAGTGCGTTGCCGGCAAAGGGCATAAGCCCAACCATGACGGCCATGTTGATCATGGCTTCCAGCCCCAACCAGGTGCCGATGCCGGCCGCCATAACTTGCCCCAGCGTGTCGGGGGCTTTACGGGCGATAACCAAACTGCGCCATACCAGCAGGACGTAGAGCAGCACCACCAGCGAGGCCCCTAAAAAGCCGGTCTCTTCGCCGATGACGGCAAAGATGCTGTCGGTGGGGGGTACGGGCAGGCCGGTGAGTTTGGATGACGATTTGCCGATGCCTACGCCAAACCAGCCGCCATTTGCAAAGGCTTCCATGGAACGCTGTACGTGGTACGAGCCGGTGAGTGGGTTTTGCAACCCCTCCAGGTAGGTATGCACGCGTGTTCGCCCGGTGGGGCTGAGGGAGACAATCAGCGCACCCACCAGGATGCCGCCTCCTACCAGTGTGAGAATACGCCGCCAGTCGCCGCCCGCCAGAAAGTATAACAGGCCGCCCATTAAGAAGATAGTCAATGCAGCGCTCAAATCGGGTTGCAGAAAAATCAACCCGCCGACGGTTCCCAAAATGGTGCCCATAGGAATCAGCGCCAGCGACCAATCGTTGATGTGCCCTTTGCGAGAATCCAACCACACCGACAGGTACAGGATGATGACTAGTTTCGCCAACTCTGAAGGCTGAATGGAGCCGCCAAGTACGTTACGCACTGCGCCCAGGCGGCTTTCGCCCAGAACAAGCACCACAATCAGCGCCAGAAGGGTGACTCCCATCGCTACCAGCGCCAAACGTTGCCAGATGCGGTAAGGCAGCAACGCCCACACCAGCGCGGAGACCAATCCAAGCGCCAGCCACAGCAATTGACGCTCAAAAATGTGCGTTGGTGAATCGTAAATTTGCAACGAAAAATCCCAACTGGCTGAATACAGCATCACCAGCCCGAAAATCAACAGGGTGACGATCACCAATAGGAGGGGCAGGTCAATGTATAGTAGCCACTCCGCAACGCGATGCGGACGGGATTTTACGGCAATTGGTTTACCCATAAGCGAAACTTTTCTCCTCGTTCGGCGAAATCGCGGAACTCGTCAAAACTGGTGCCTCCGGGGGAGAGCAACACCACATCCCCGGGTTCGGCAATTTGGGCTGCCTGCTGGACGGCCATAAACAGGTTGCTGCAACGGTGTATACTGAAAGGACGGCCTTTTTCCGGCTTGCCAACGGCTTTGAGAATCAGGTCGGCCGCCTCCCCAAAGGCAATCAGATGATCCACGCGCGCTCGCACCAGGGCGGCAAAATCGTCCCAGGGCAGGTTTTTGTCCCGTCCACCAGCCAGCAGCACCAGCGGCTCATCAAAGGAGCGGATGGCGGCCATGGCGCGCTCTGGCGCGGTGGCAATCGAATCGTTATACCAGGTGATGCCGCGATGGCGACGTACCATTTCCAGACGGTGCGACACGCCCGTAAAGTTGCGAATGCCGGCCTCGATGGCTTTGGGCGGCAAATCGGCGGCTAAAGCAATCGCCGCGGCCGCCAGGCAGTTTTGCAAGTTATGTTCGCCGCGCAGTTGGATGATGGAACGATGGCACAACACCGTTTGGGAGTTATCTGCACCCTGGAAGGTGAGATTCCCTTCAGGGTCCAGCCAGGTACCGGCCTGTCCCGCGGGGGGTTGCTGAAACCCAAAGGTCAGCAGCCGCCCCTGGGTTTGTCCGGCCAATGCCCAGGCCCCGGGGTCTTCTCGGTTCAGGATGGCAATATCCTGCGCCGTTTGATGAGTGAGAATATGCGCTTTCGCGGCGGTGTAGGCAGCCATTGTACCGTGTCTATCCAGATGGTTCGGGGTGATGTTCAACACGGCGGCCACCTGAGGGGAGCGGGTCATAATCTCCAGTTGAAAACTGGAGAGTTCCATCACCGCCAGGTCATCGGGCTGCATATCGCCAATCATCCCAATCAAGGGAGCGCCGATATTCCCACCCACCCAGGTTCTTTCCGGCCAGGTGGCCTGTGCCATGCGCCCAACCAGCGTGGTGGTGGTGGTTTTGCCGGCCGATCCGGTGATGCCCACCACGCGACAAGGGGCGGCTTCCAGGAAAATTTGTGAATCGTTGCTGAGCGGAATGCCGCGCCGCAAGGCTTCTTGAATCAGCGGCAAGTCAAGCGGTACGCCGCCGGAGGGACACAGCAGGTCGATGCCATCCAGCAGGCTGAGCGGATGCCCGCCGGTTATCCAGCGGATGGGCAGGTCGGCCAGCGCCTGATGGGCTTCCGCCAAGGCTTCTTCCGGGCGCTTGTCGTTGAGCGTGACGGATACGCCGTGAGTGGCCAGATAACGAGCCAGGGCGATACCCTGACGGGCTGCTCCGATGATGAGTACGTTCTTTGCCATCACACCACCGCCAATGCAATGCCTAGCATGGCCGCCAGCAGGCTAATGAGCCAAAAACGTTGTACCACCTGCGTTTCGCTCCAGCCGGAGAGTTCAAAGTGATGGTGCAGCGGCGCCATTTTGAACAAGCGTTTGCCCTCGCCGGTGCGTCGGCGGGTGTACTTGAAGTACAGGGTTTGCAAGATGACGCTTAAGGTCGTGGCAACCGGAATGACCGCAATAATCGGCAAAAAGGCCCATTGGCCGGTCATCAGTGCCACGACGGCCAGGGTTGCACCCAGGGGCAGCGAACCGGCATCGCCCATAAAGAGTTGTGCCGGATGGACGTTAAACCACAAAAAACCGAATAGCGCGCCTGTCAGGGTGAAACAAAAGCGTGCCAGGAAGATTTGTCCTTGCATAATGGCGATGGCGCCGTAGGTAGCGAAGGCGGTGGCTGAAATGAGTCCGGCCAACCCATCCAACCCATCGGTCAGGTTGATGGCGTTGGAGAAGCCGGTAATTAAAAAGATAGCAATCGGGATATACCACACGCCCAATTCCACTTCGCCCTTGACGCTGGGTAGGAACAGTTCTGGCACGTCCAACACATAGCGCAAGCCATAGGCAATAACGCCTGCCAGGATAAATTGTAGCAGAAATTTGGCGCGGGCACTCATGCCAACCACGCGACGCTTGCCGCGAATGGCTTCCCAGTCATCCATCGCACCGAGTATGCCAAAACTGAGCATGGTGAGCACGGGCAGTAACACCGAAAGCCCCAACACCTTAAAGCCTAGCAAGGAAGCGGCATTAAGCAGCACGGTGATGAGCGTGACCGGCAAAATAATCAGGACGCCACCCATGGTGGGGGTGCCCATTTTGGTAAAGTGCCGTTGGGGGCCGTCCACGCGAATCAGTTTCCCGATTTTGAAGTGTCGCAAGACGCGTAAGAGCGGTTCACCCCAGATGACGGTGAGCATGAAACTGAAGGCACCCAGTGCCAGGGCCATGGAAGTCTGTGTCATGAGTGCGCCTCCAGTGCCGCGACGATGTCTTCCATGTGCATGCTGCGGGAGCCTTTGACCAGTACAACATCTTCAGAGGAGATGCGCTCTTGAAGCAGGGCAATGGCCTGGGTGGTGTCTTCCACCTCGTAAATACGCCGAGGCGACATGCCGGCACTGCGGGCGGCATGGGCAATCAGGTGGGCGCGTGGCCCCACCGTAATCAGTGTGTGGGCGATTTGCGCGGCGCGCACACCAACCATCTCGTGCCCCTGTCTTTCGTAAGGCCCCAGTTCAAGCATATCACCTAACACCGCGATTTTGTGTCCTTCCAGTTCTTCCAGTAAGTTGAGCGCTGCCAGTGTAGATGCAGGAGAAGCGTTGTAGGTATCATCCAGCAGCAACGCGCCGTTTGGCGTGCGCACGGCCACCAGCCGCAATTGTGCGTGTCCGCTATTTAGCCCGTTGACAATCTCTTGCCATGAAAGGCCTTCGGCCAGCCCTACCGCGGTGGCGCGTAACGCGGTATGTACAGAGTGCCGCCCAATCATGGGCACGCGCAGGTAAATCGTATCGCCTTGATAATGCAGCCGAAAGCGGATGCCCTCCAACCCTAGGCCCTCGATGGCATCCGCCCACAGGTCGGCTTCGGGCGTCAGGCCGTAGGTGAAGACGCGTGCCTGTGTACGTTCTGCCATTTTGCGCGCCCAGGGGTCATCATAATTGAGGATGGCAACCCCGTCAGGCGGCAGGGCTTGCACCAGTTCGGATTTGCCCTCGAAGATGGCTTCTTGCGAACCGGCGCGTTCGGCGTGTACCGTGCCGATGTTGGTGACGACGCCGATACGCGGTTGGGCGATATCGCATAAAAAAGCAATCTCTCCCGGCACATAAAAGCCCATTTCCAGCACGGCACGTTGGTGTCCCTCGCTTAGCCGCAGCAGGGTGAGCGGCAAGCCAATTTCGTTGTTAAAGTTGCCCTCGTTTTTGAGTGTGCGGTAACGTTCGGAGAGCACCCCGGCGGTGATTTCTTTGGTCGTGGATTTGCCCACACTGCCGGTGATACCAATCACATGGACGTGGCTCATTTTGCGCCGCCAAAAACGGGCGATGGTTTGCAATGCCTGGATGGTGTTTTCTACCCGCAGGCAGCAAGGCGCCTCCAGCGCTTCGGGAGACATTTCCCAACCGGGGGTGCGTAAATCTACCACTTTCAGGTCGTCGGACACTTCGTGTTCGATAAGGGCATAGGTTGCACCGTGCTCGAAAGCATCGGGAATATAGGTATGCCCATCGGTTTTTGTGCCTGGAATGGCGAGAAACAGACAACCAGGTATTGCCTTGCGGGAATCTAGCACCGCATCGGTGATGAGCGTTTGTTCTAATGGCGACAAACGCACATTGGTCAGGGCTTCGAGTAAATCGGCCAGGGTCAGCATAATGCGTTTATTTCCGAGCCTTACGGCGTTTGAAGTTGATGGCGTACCTCGTCGGGCGGAATGTCCATCAGTACGACCAAACGTTCGACCACCTGTCGGAAAACAGGTGCGGCGACGACCGAGCCCCAAATGGAGGTGGTAGGTTTCTCTAGCCAAACATAAACCACAAAACGTGGATCATCCACCGGTCCCCAACCAACAAAAGATGCGTTGGTCACGTCGCTGGTGTAGCCATAAGGGGTAGGGATTTCTGCCGTGCCGGTTTTACCGGCCAGACGGTAGCCAGGCACCAGAGCAACCGAGGATTCGCCCTCCAGAGATTGTGCCAGCATTTCGCTTAATGTACTGGCTGTTTGAGCAGAGATGGGCTGGTTAACTACCTGGACGGGGATGTCGTACTGGTAGCCGCGATCCACAATGGCTTTGACCACATGCGGCGTCACCATTTTACCTTGATTGGCGATGGCGCCAATGGCGGTAACCATTTGAATGGGGGTGGCGGAAACGCCTTGCCCGAAGGCGTTCGTTCCTAGATCGGCATCATACCAGTTGGCATCGCCGGGACGTTTCAAGTAGCCGGTAGCCTCACCGGCCAGGTCAATGCCGGTGCGTCGCCCAATGCCGAAGGCCTGCATGTAAGCGTAAAACTTGGGCGTTCCCAATTTAGACGCCACCCACGCCAGACACACATTGAGCGAGTGTTGCATACAGGTTGTCATGGTTTGTGGCCCCCAGGCGTTGCCGTCCCAGTTGCGGATAAAAATACCGCCGATTTCAAACACCCCCTGGTCTACAAATTCGGTATCCGGTTTGACCTCACCGGCATCCAACGCGGCAGCCATCGTGAGCACTTTGAAAACCGAGCCGGGTTCGTAAGCCTGGCTGATGGCGCGGTTGAAGGGGGTCTGGTTGTCATGAAAAATGTCGGGGTAGCGCCAGTATTCGTTAGGATTGAGTTGTGGCATGGAAGCCATTGCCAGGATTTCACCCGTTTTGGGATCCATTACCACGATGGTGCCGGAGGCTGCTCCATTGGCTTCAATGGCATTTTGTAAGGTCTCTTCTACCATATCCTGGATTTGACGATCCAGCGTTAAAATCAAACTTGCCCCTACCGGTGTGGTTTCATCGGAGTGGGCCTTGTAGGGGTTTTGGGCAATCCAGACTTCTCGAGCATTGCCCATCAGAAGATCGTTGAATTTTTCTTCTACCCCGAAGTAGCCGCGTTGCTCAACGCTAACGAACCCCAGGGCGTTCGACGCCAGCGTACTTTCGGGGTAGTAGCGTATCAAATGAGGCTGATACACCAACCCCTCCAGACTGGGGGGCGGTACACCTTTGATAGGGGGCGTGGTGCTTGCCAGTACATTTAATTGTTTGCGGTAGGTTTCCAGTTGCTCAATCTGGCCAGCAGAGACGAAATCGGTGATGACTACATAGCGCGGCGTATCCCCTTCGTCGGCTTGAAGGATTTGCCCCAGGGTTTTTTCGGCATCCAAGCCCAAAACGGTGTGCAGGGCATTGGCAATACTTTGCGGATTGGTGGCGCGATGTGTCTCCACGCCGATTTGGTAAACGGTGGTGTTTCCGGCCAACAGGTGTCCCCAACGATCGTAGATTTCACCGCGTATTGGCTGTGCCTGTGAACGATATTGCTCGTATTGCTCTGCGCGTTCGCGCAATGTCTCCGCCAGCGGTGTGACCTGAATGCGTCCCATTTGTAGGACGATGGCCAGGCCGAGGGCGGCAAAGAACAAGCCGAGTAGGCTGTAGCGTAGCGGAGAAGTGGACATGGTGCACTTACGGGGATGTTGGTGGGAGTGCGCCTAACACCTGGGCCCAACCCAGGGAAGTGAGTTGGATACGCATCCAGTCGAATAGCGATTCTGAAAAAGCCGGTTGTACCAGCGGCGCAGAAATTTGAAAAGTTGCCTGCGATGCCAGTTGAACAGTTTGACGGCCTGCGTAGCCGGGTACAACCACATAGTGAATCTGTTCGGAGGATGCAGATTGCAGGCCTAACGCCGCGGCGCGCTGTTGCATGGTATCGGCGGCGGTTAATTCGGCCAGTTGGATGGTTAAATCGGCGTTGGCGCGGCGCAATTGTTCAATCTCGGCCTGCATGTTCAAGATTTGGCGCCCGAGTGTTGCGGCGCGCGAAGAGACGCTCAGGTAAAGACTGGCAATCAAGGCCAGGGAAACGATTACAAGCAAAAATATGCCCAACCACTGGGTTTTCTTTCGCCAGGGAGCATTGCGATAAGCCTGAGTAAACTGGTGAGCGTACTGCATAATTCTTCTCCGAATAGGTGGCACGTAAGGTTGTACCGTTTTTTGTGCAAGGGACGTGCCAGGTATTTTTAAGCGAGTTTTTCGGCAATGCGTAGTTTTGCGCTACGGGCACGCGGGTTTTTCTGAATTTCTTCCGGAGTGGCCTGGATGGGTTTGTGTGTAATCAGCCGTAGGCTGGCTTTATGCCCGCAAGTGCAAATGGGTTGTCGGGGCGGACACAGGCAATCACGGCTTTCTTGCCGGAAAAGGTGTTTTACGATGCGGTCTTCAAGGGAGTGAAAACTGATGACCGCCAGGCGCCCGCCAGGCGCCAGAGATTGGATGGCCAGCGGCAACACCCTTTCGACGTTTTCCAGTTCCTGGTTGACAGCAATGCGCAGCGCCTGAAAGGTGCGTGTAGCCGGATGCATACCGGGGCGCCCGCTATGCGTGCTGCGGGCAACAACTTCCGCCAATTGCCGGGTAGTGTGGAGTGGGCGGGCGGCGACGATGGCCCGCGCTATCTGGTGAGAACGGCGTTCTTCTCCATAGCGGTAGAGAATGTTAGCCAGGTCTTCCTCGGGGAGGGTGTTCACCAGGTCGGCGGCGGTTTGTGGAGCACGCGGCGAAAAGCGCATGTCCAGCGGTGCGTCTTCTTGAAAGGAAAAGCCTCGTTGTGGAGTATCCAATTGCATGGAAGAGACGCCTAAATCAAGCAGGATACCATCCACTGCCGGCCAGCCGAGCGCCACAATTTGTTGTGCGATAGTAAGATATGATGCTTCTCGTAAAATAGCGCGTTCCCCAAAAAGGGCGAGGCGTTCAGCGGCCAGTGCTAAGGCTTGTGGGTCAAGGTCTAGTCCCAGGAGCAATCCATCGGGTGCACTGGTCTCAAGGATGCCGTAGGCATGTCCACCGGCGCCCACGGTGCCATCCACGTAGCGCCCGCCTGCACGGGGTTGTAAGCCCTGGATGGTTTCCTGGTATAACACCGGTAAGTGGGGGCGTTGGGCGTTCATTCGGATGCGGAGAGGTCAAAGGCGGCGAAGCGCTGTGCGTTGGCTTCGGTATCCAGGATTTCTCCGACGCGCTTTTGCCACTCAGTGGGTTCCCAAATCTCGAAATAACTGCCGGCGCCCACAATGATGGCCTCGTTATCCAGTTGAGCCACTTCCCGCAGAAATTGTGGGATGAGGATGCGCCCGCTGCGATCTACCTCTACGTTTTCAGCAGTGGCAAAAATCAGGCGGCGTAACTGACGAGCCGCTGGATCGGTCAGGCTCATGCTGTTGACGCGTGCTGCAATATTTTGAAAGACAAGCGAGGTCAGCACCATGAGATTGCGATCGAATCCCTGGGTGATGTAAGCCCCTTCGGCCAGTAGTTCCCGATAGCGGGAAGGGATGGTCAGGCGGCTTTTGCTATCAATGCGGTGCTGATATTGTCCTAAGAACATACGTTCTACTTGCCCTTTAATTGACGAAACGCCGGCTGTCCGGCGCTCCACTTTATGCCACTTCGTCCCACGATTTCCCACAGTATAGCCTAAAAATAGACAAAAAGCAAGCACTTTTCCCCCAAATAGTACCTTCTTACTAATTTGTAATGTAAGTGTCCGTTTGCACGATGCGGATTAACACCGATAAGGTAGACGAAAAAACGCTTTGTTATAGTGCGCAATGGTAACTGCCTACCTGGTTTTCCAAATCATTCGCAGGTGTTGCTAAACACGAGCGCCTTGTCAGCAAACGTATCGCCAGGCTCTGCCTGGC
>DAOTZN010000165.1:0-5977 GCA_034434095.1 Anaerolineales bacterium | reverse complement strand
CATGCAAGTCACGCGGCACTCGTTTCTCCAATTTCCCGGCGTGTCGCTTGAAGCGCACCGGGTTCGGCCAACTCAAATCGCCGCTTTCTTCAGCCAGAAAGTCGAAAAACGTCTTCAGTGCGGCTACTCTTCGCCTTACCGTTGCTGATTTTAGATTGTTGGCACGTTGTTTATCTACAAACTCATCGATGTCGTGCATCGTTATCTCTCGCCAGTCTTTTTGGCACACCTTGCGGAATTGCCGCACATCACTGACGTAATCTACTGCCGTTCTCCGTTCTGGAAAACGCCTGCGTAAATATTTCTCGAATTCTTGCAAGACCTGTTCTGTGTCCATTTTGGGTTGTCCTTTCATGGTAGTATACTCTCGTGGAAGTATACTCTCATCGGACAACTCAATATAACAGTGACATTTGGTTATGGCTGGAATCTGCGCATGGATGGGGGGAGACGTTGCAGGCGTCCTACATCCAATGGGGACAGGCTGAAAGCCTGTCCCACATATTTGGGGCGCCAAATGAACCATCCCTCAGAAATAATCCCAAATTTAGTGGGAGGTGTTGAGACAGTAACAGGACGACACGCGTGGTTGCCCATTCTGCAAATTTAACGCCGTAAAAAGTGGTTTGCCTGGCAGTTAATGACGGGGAATATCCTTCGGCACGGCGCTCACAAGTGCTGAGCGCACCATGCTGATCCTTCCGAAATCTAACCCGCGTGTGAGGATAGCACAGGGCGAAATCTGTTCATTATCTGCGTTCTCCGTTACAAGGTAACCACCTGACGCCATGGGCAAGAGGTGTTACAATAGCATCATTCCACTACGATTTGCAATCAGGAGGCGTTTTCGTGAAAACCAAGAATCATCCAAACAAGGTCACAAAGAGCAGTGATAGTCTTTGGGAAAA
This sequence comes from Anaerolineales bacterium, assembly GCA_034434095.1. Classification (GTDB taxonomy): domain Bacteria; phylum Chloroflexota; class Anaerolineae; order Anaerolineales; family DRKV01; genus DRKV01. The sequence goes on along the minus strand of DAOTZN010000165.1, from coordinate 5,069 downwards.
CTCTGAGGCTGCTAAAGCCTTAAAAATTTTACAAAATAACCCCCGTGTCAGGGCAATCACCATTGTGGCGCCAGCCAATGCCTGCCCTGCCTGTCAACAATTGGCTGGCACCTACCCCAAAGCCGAAGTACCATCACTGCCCCTGGAAATGTGCTCGCACCCATTGGGATGTCGAGCATACTACCAGCCCATGCTGGAAGATATTTACCCCTAAACCGGAAATGGCTCCAAGCCACCCCACCCAAAAAGCCACCGGGAAATTGGTATCCCGATGGCTTTTTTCATGTATCAGAAAGAAATTTGCGTTTTAGCGCCAAAACCGGAGGAGGGTTCAGAAATCTGTAGACACTTTTGGCTGCCCCTTGGGAGACCGCGCGGAAAACGGCGCCAACTCCCCGTCTATGGTGCCACTGCGAGCACTTCGATGAACTCAGTGTAAATTCCGTGCTTGCCCCGAGTAAAGCGGTTTTCTCGTGCATAACAGGGGATTGCCTATCCCACGCTGCGCTCGGGACAGGCAACCTGCTTCGCAAGTTTCTCCAGAGAATGATTTAAAAATCTGCGTAATCTGTGGATTGGCTATCGCCGATTTCACCAGGTTCCAGTTTCTTATCGAATCGGATGAACGGCACCTGTACGCTATGATGCCATCCGCAAGAACGCTTCTGCCTGTTCTCGCGTGGTAATTTCGCCGGCAACCTGCGCTTCGCGTAACATTTCGAGCAGTTCCCCAACGCGTGGCCCTGGTGGGATGTCTAAAAGTCGCATCACGTCTCGTCCATTCAATAACAGCGGGGGCACAACCGTTTCTTCACGACGCTCCCACCAGCCTTCCAACAAAAGACGTATCACGTCTACATGATGGGCCCAGGCTTGCTGTGGGACGCCCGGCCCATACGTACCCAGAAAATCGGCAAGTGAGAGCAAGCAAATATCTACACCAATATCGCCGGTATCTCGAAAGAAACGGTATATTGCCCGCGGGCTAGGCGCCTGGTCGTTATGAGACAACAACAAGGGGCGCATGTGGTGCGCAACGGTTTTCATCAAAACAGTGAGTTCATCCACGCTCATGTGCAACGCTGCGGCACGGGTAGCGACAAGTTTTGCACCTTCTTTATCGTGCTGGAAGAACCGGATACGCCCATTTTCTTCCTCGGTACGGGTGAGTGGTTTAGCAATGTCGTGATACAGGGCTGAGAAAAAAAGCAGTGCTCGACGCGTGACATCCGGCGTGGTCTCGGCAGAAAGGTGTTGGGCAATTTTCTCTCGATAGCGTCCCAAACGCAGCGAAACGTGCCCGAACACCAGGTTATTGGCCGATGTATCGGGGTCGTAATCCAGCCCTAAAGCATTCAGCAACCCATCCAGGCGTTCAATAACCGTTAAAGTATGCTCCCAAACCGGGTAAACATGTGGTGGAGACTGGGTAACCCCTTTGAGGGTAGCCGTCTCGGGGAAAATCATCGCCAGGGCACCAATCAAATCCAGGATACGCAAGGCGGTGGCCGGTTGTCTTCCTCCAAGGATACGCAGGAGTTCAGCACGCATACGTTCTGGCGAAACTTGCTCCAGCCCGGGCAAAGCGGCTTTCATCAAGTGACGCGTCTCAGGGGGAATATGTAATTGCATGCTAACGGCCAGTCGCACGGCGCGTAAAATACGTGCTGGGTCATCCTGCAAACTGGTGGGGGAACAAACGCGCAATTCACCCTGTTTTAAAGAGACCGCGCCCCCTAAAGGATCCAGCAACTGTTGCGGGGCATGTACATCTACGGCCATGGCGTTGATGGTAAAATCTCGCGCTCTCAGGTCGGCTTCTAAACCATTGGGGTGCAGGCCAACAAAATCAAGAATGTAGCGCTCGCCGTCCGTATCAAGTACCACCCGTCCGGCGTCGAATTTACCATGCAGGGGGTAGTAAGCAGCGTTGAGCGCATCCCCCACCCGGCGCGCCAGTGCTTTAGCATCACCCTGCACCGAAAAATCCAGGTCATGGGAGGGGCGATTGCGCAAAGCATCACGGACGGCGCCTCCAACCAGATAAACGAGCGTATCGGGCGGGATAACAGTTCGTATACGTTCCAACAAAGGATGAAAAGACAAGGTCATTTCTAAAGGGATGTAGGTGATTTGTAGGCGCTCCTTGTAATGGGAACGTTGTGCCGCGGCCGCGGCCTGTTGCGGGGTACCTCCCTGAGCCACCACACGCCCATCCACACGGGCTACCCAACGGCCCGCGTAAGGCTGTAGAGAATCATCTGGGGAGGGCGATACCCTGGGAGGCATCGTTACCTTAGGGGGCTTGATATTTCTTCAGGTCTACTACGCCAATAAAAGGCAAATTACGATAATGTTCGTCGATATCCAACCCATAGCCAAAGACAAAGGCATTCGGAATGGTAAAACCAACGTAATTTACGGGGATGTCAACTTCACGGCGTTCGGTCTTATCGAGGAGAACGCAGGTGCGCAAGGTCTTTGGGCGGCGCGTCTTAAGCAAGGCCAGTACTGCTTCCAGTGTGTAACCACTATCCACAATATCTTCCACCAACAAAACGTTGCGATCGTGGATGTCGGTATTGATATCCAGATTAATGCGCGCCTGCCCACTACTCTGGCGAGCGCCAATACCATAAGAAGAAACCGCCATAAAATCGATGGCATGTGGCACGGTAATTTGTCGCATTAAGTCGGTGAGGAAGAGCACACCACCGCGCAAGATACACACCAGGAGCAAATCCTGGTTGGCATAATCGCGGCTAATTTGCGCGCCTAATTCTGCAATACGGGCCTGCAATTGTTCTTCGGAGATTAGAATTTCACTTAAAAACTCACGGTAGTCTTGCATAAGTATACTCCTGGTCAAGAACGCGGTACGGTATGATGCTGACGACAGCGGGCCTCATACATTTCCGATGCCCCAACGATGATAATAGGATCATCATAACGCGCCGGTTGTCCATCTACAAGGCGCTGGGTACGGCTGGCCGGCTCACCGCATACCATGCAGATGGCGTGTAATTTGTCAACTTCTTCGGCTAAGGCCATGAGGGCGGGCATAGGCCCAAAAGGTTCGCCGCGAAAATCTTGGTCTAAACCGGTCAGGATAACACGAATGCCTTGATTGGCAAGTTGCTGCACAAGAGGGATCAAATCGTCCCCAAAGAATTGCGCTTCATCAATGCCTACAACGTCTGTGTCTGCGTTGAGTAAAGGCAAAATATCGGAAGCACTGGCAACCGGTTGGGCTTCAAAACTACTCCCTGCATGGGAGGCAACCTGGGCATAAGCATAGCGATCATCAATGACCGGTTTGAAAACCTGTACTTTGCGGCGGGCGATAGATGCACGGCGCAAACGTCGAATAAGTTCTTCCGTTTTACCGCAGAACATGGAACCGGTGATGACTTCAATACGACCAGTATGATGATTCACAAGCACCTCACAATGGAACAGATTGTTAAGCGGGATGACTCTCGAAACAGAACCGCTAAAAATTTACAGGCAGGTGTCTGGTTTTGACACCTGCCTGTAAGTTTACCCTAAAGTGTAACCGCCGTGAGGGGTTTCAAACTGTCTCAGGGAGTTCGTAGCCAAACTGGCGCATGGCCTTCTTTAAATCGGCCAAAGATTTGCGGCCAAAGCCTGAAATTTCCAGTAAAGCGTCTTCACCCTGTTCAAGTTTGGCAAGCACGTCACCGGCGTTCTTAATACCAGCCTCGGCCAACGCCTCAATTGCACGTTTGCCCAAACCCAATTCCTCTAGCGGGCGCTCTGGGGATACGCGCGCAGCCTCACGAGCCACTTTTTCGGCCAAATACTGTTCCTTAGCCTGCAACTTGCGGTTGAAGCGCTCAACACGGCCTTCGGTATCGACGATACGCTGTTCTCCAGTATAAAATGGATGGCATTTGTAGCAAACATCTGTGTGAATGACTTTCTTGGTGGAACCAGTCGTCCAGGTATTGCCACAAGCACAAATAACTTGCGCATCGTTGTAGTAGGTAGGATGGATATTTTTCTTCATAACAACAAGTCCTTTTGACGAATCATGTGCTATTCGGTTTCTACCGACAGCACACTGACGCGTTTTCGCCCACGCACGACGTCATAAACGACCTGACCATCTGCTACGGCAAATAACGTGTAGTCTTTTCCCATGCCGACATTTTGGCCAGGGTGAATACGGGTGCCATGTTGACGTACCAAAATATTGCCGGAGACAACAAATTCACCGCCAAATTTTTTGATGCCCAAGCGCTGTCCTCGGCTATCGCGACCGTTGCGGCTAGAGCCGCCACCTTTCTTGTGTGCCATGATACCCTTCCTATCCTTCTACCTTAACTTCATGGATTTTCAAGCGAGTGTATTCCTGACGATGTCCTCGGCGACGGCGAATGCGCTTTTTAGGAGTGTACTTGAAAGAAAGTACTTTCGGCGCTTTCACCTGTGCCACTACACTGGCTTCTACTACTGCACCCTTTACATACGGCGTACCCACAGAAATCTGGTCGCCATCGGCCAACAGTAAAACGTTTAAGGTCACACTGTCGCCAATCTGTTTCGTCAGACGATCTACCTCAATGGTTTCGCCTGGGACGGCACGATACTGCTTACCGCCACTTTCTACAATCGCATAGGTCATGGAAAACCTCCAATCTTCACTTCACCACATCACCACGCGCCAAACGCCCGGCTGCGGGGAAGTTGGGGGATAAGATAAAACGCAACGATACCCCAGTTGGCACTGGGGCAATAGCGGATGGATTATAACGGGGTTAACACGCTGTGTCAACGGTTTTCCTTATATATATTTCATTGGAATAAAACATCGGCAGTCTCCCTATTTAAGAACAGTTAGCATTTCAAAGGGATGGTAGAAAGCAGTTCGATAACCGTCCAGGGATGATCTGTAAGTTCTGCAGCCATAGCAGGCGTTCGTGGCTTCCATTTGTGTCCTGGGACATCCACAACTGGCAGACGCAGGCTTTTGTGAGGTTTGACGAGATTGTAATAACTATCTTCCCAGGTGGCGGCCGCGCGACAATAAGAGAGGTCTTTGGAAA
>DAOTZN010000164.1:0-2531 GCA_034434095.1 Anaerolineales bacterium | reverse complement strand
GAACAGGAATCTGGCAAAAATTGGCAAATAACCCAACAAAGTATCCCCTCAACAACCTGGGACATCTTAGGCAGCAAGCAGCAATCAGCAGGCACCTGTGCCTGAGGTCTTTCACCTGTTGCCTATTTGGGTCTTCCTGTGCACCCCCTATTTTTCAAAAAGATAACCCTGCGGCATCGTTCTACGCGCCGACAACAGAACGACGATCTTCCGAAACCCTAACTTCCGCATCCCGCGTCACTTCATCCAACAAAGCCACAAAGGAATCAGGCGTTTCACAAGTTAACAACCTGCGTCGCACTTCCCGCGACAAACCATAAGGGCGCAAGTACTGCACCGTGTGCTTGCGGAACAGCATCAACCCAAGCGCACGCCCGTAAAACGCCGACATCCGCTCCAGATGACGCAGCATAACGCGCCGCACGGCCTCCACCGGCACTTGCTCTCGCTCCAGGCCCGAAAAAATCCACGGATTACCAATCGCCGCCCGTCCAATCATCACCCCATCGCAGTTGGTATGCGCCTTCATGCGGGCAATATCCGCGGCACGGCGCACATCCCCATTCCCAATCACCGGAATCGAAAGTGCCTGCTTAATTTCCGCAATCGCATCCCAATCCGCCTGCCCACCGTAGTTTTGGACACGCGTCCGGCCGTGAACGGCCAACAACGCCCCGCCGTTCTCTTCCACAATGCGCGCCACCAACAGATAGTTGCGGCACATATCATCCCAACCCAGACGAATTTTGCCCGTTACCGGCACCTCCAGCGCCCGAGAAAGGGTACGGAAGATGCGCGCAATCTTCAACGGCGTTTTCAACAGCCCGCTACCGGCCCCGCGCCCTGCAACCGTCTTGGCCGGACAACCCATGTTGATATCAATGATATCGGGGCCGAGTTCCTGTAAGCGCAAGGCAGCCTCCAGCAACCGCTGGGGATCGCTATCATAAATTTGGAAAACCAACGGACGTTCGCTTTCGTGATAAGCCAGTTTAGAGGCCTGCTTACCAAATCCTTTGGATGGCAAACTCAGCACGTTGACAAATTCCGTATAACTCATCGCCGAGCCGAGTTCGCGGCACAACAGACGGAATGGCAAATCGGAATAGCCTTCCATGGGTGAGAGAATGGCATCTCCGTACACAGGGATATCCCGTACCCAAAAAGCGGGTACAGACGCCCCCACAGGGGGTACGGCAACCTCAAAGTTATCCCACGCCCCAGAGATATCACCGGCAATCATCTTCCCCGAATCAGTATTCTTATTCATGCTTCTACGAACGCCATTCCCAATGCCTGACGCAGGGAACGCGCTTCTAAAACCTCGATGCCTTCCGGCCAGGGCAGCCCGCGGCGCGTCTTACGCGGCACAATCGCAGTCTTGAAGCCCAGTTTCGCGGCCTCACGCAAGCGGGTTTCAATCTGCCCCACGCTGCGCAACTCTCCAGAAAGACCAATCTCGCCAATCAGCACCACATCGGCACGCACCGGTTGATCGTTGATGGAGGAAGCAATCGCAGCCGCCACCGCCAGGTCGGCCGCCGGCTCGGTCACCTTCAGCCCACCCACAACGTTGACAAATACATCCTGCTCCCCCAACCGCAATCCCAACCGACGGGTAAGTACGGCAATGACCAGCAACAAGCGATTGAAATCCACCCCATTAGGCGTACGGCGCGGATTCCCAAAAGAAGTCGGGCTGGTTAGCCCCTGCATTTCTACCAGGATAGGCCGTGTCCCTTCCATCGTAACCGCAATTGCCGAGCCTGGGGCATTTGCCATACGCTCTGCCAGAAAAGCCTCCGATGGATTACTCACCTCCTCCATACCGCGTTCGCTCATTGCAAAAACGCCTACCTCAGAAGTAGCGCCAAAGCGGTTCTTAACCGAACGCAACAGACGATAGGTCTGAAAACGGTCACCTTCCAAATACAACACGGTATCTACGATGTGCTCCAGAACGCGCGGCCCGGCGATAGCCCCCTCTTTGGTGACGTGCCCAATCAAAAAGACCGCGATACCAGAAGATTTTGCTAACTCTCGTAGACGCGCCGCACACTCTCGCACCTGAGAAACCGAACCAGCAGACGAATTCATACCCGACAGCGTGGTCGTCTGAATGGAATCCACAACCAACAAGCGCGGCTTGGTATCTTCAACGTGCTGCAAAATGGCTTCCAGGTTCGTCTCGGTCACGAGAAACAGGTCATCCGGCATCTCCAGGGGCGTACCATCTTCCGAACGCAGCAGACGCACCGCCCGCATTTTGATTTGGCGCTCTGATTCCTCACCAGAAACGTACAGCACCGGCCCCAGGTGCGCCATTTCAATGCTCATTTGCAACGTCAGGGTAGATTTGCCAATCCCAGGGTCACCGCCAATCAGCACAATAGAGCCGGGCACAATCCCCCCCCCTAGAACGCGCGAAAACTCCTCGATAGGTAATGTCAGACGCTCTTCCACATTTCCGCTAATCTCACGCAGGCGGCGCGGCTTGGATTGTAGTGTCGGCGACCAACCGGGCTTTTGGG
>DAOTZN010000163.1:0-1988 GCA_034434095.1 Anaerolineales bacterium | reverse complement strand
GCCCTGGCGCGGCTGGAAGCCCTGCCTTTTCCGGTCATCGCGGCGATTGACGGCGCGGCGCGTGGCGGCGGTGCGGAGATTGCGTTGGCCTGTGATGTGCGCGTCATGGCGCGGGATGCCACGCTGGGCTTTGTGCAGGTCAACCTGGGGTTGATGCCCGGCTGGGGTGGGGCACAGCGTCTGCTGCGCCTGGTGGGCTATGGGCGCGCCTTGTTGTGGCTAACCGGCGGTCAAATTTTGGATGCCGAAAGCGCCTACCGCCATGCCCTGGTGGAAGAACTCGCCCCACCTGGTCAAGCGGTTGCGCACGCCCTGGAATTGGCTGCTCGCCTGGCGGCACAACCCCCGGCTGCGGTGCAGGCCATCAAGCGTGTCTTGCGCGCCCATCTGGATGGCAGTCCCCCGGCCTGGGGAGCGGCACTGGAACAGGCCGCCTTCCCCCCGTTGTGGGCGGATGAAACCCACCATCGGGCAGTGGAGCGTTTTTTGCAGCGTAAATCAGAGGAACCATGAATTTAGAACGATATCGCCTATACTACGAGCACCACCGTCGGGAGAGCGAGGACCTCCCCTTTTGGGTGCGCGTCGCCCAACGTTGGGGGAGCGCGGGGACCTTAGAGTTGGGCTGCGGCACCGGAAGGGTATACCACGCCCTGAGGGAAGCCGGCGTCCGCACCTTTGGGGTTGACCTGGACCCTGGGATGTTGGCTATCCTGAGGGAGCAGGAGCACCTGAAAGGGCGTTCGTCTGTTTTCCGCGGGGATATGCGTTCCCTGGGGATAGCGGCCGGCGCCTTCGGGTTGGTCATCCTGCCTTGCAATACCTTCAGCACCTTTTCGGCGGAGGCACAAGCGGAAATTGTGAGCGAGACTGCCCGCGTGTTGTCTCCAAAGGGGGTTTTTGTGGTCAGCATGCCCAATCCGTTGTTGCTGGCTAACCTGCCCCCCCATGGCAATCTGGAACTGGATACCACTTTCCCACATCCGTTGAGCGGGGAAAGGGTACAAGCCTTCAGTGCCTGGCAGCGCACCGGTGAGCGCTTTGAATTGCAATGGGAGTACCGTTGTGCCGGACGGCGTCATGTCTGGCAGGTGCAGCACATCTTGCAGCCGCCAGAAGCCTATGTTCGCTTGCTAGAAAGGCATGGTCTGGAAGTTACCTCCCGGTTTGGTGATTTTGAGCACGGCACGTTTGATGCGGAATCTGAAATTTTGGGTCTGGTAGCCGAAAGAATTTGATACTTCTCTGACTTTTTGTTTGTGTTGCTCTAACGTTCAGGCGCTACAATGCGTTTGTAGTTGAGAAGAAAAACGAGACACAAACAGGAGGTCGAGATGACTTTTTATTACCGCTTTCCCCGCCGTTACATGCACATGCGCCGGATGATGGACCGCTTGATGGACGAATTGGAAAATGAGCAGTCAACTGTCGAACGGGAGATGACCCTGGCGTTGGATGTGCTGGCAGACGATGATGGCTACACTGTACGGGCGCTGATTCCAGGCGTGCAAGCCGAAGATTTAGAGGTGGAGGTGTTGAATAACACTGTCACCATTAGCGGCGAATTCCCGACGGTGGCATCGGAGGGCAAATACCTGCTCAGTGAGTTGCCGACCGGCCGCTTTAGCCGTTCGATTACCCTACCGACCGCACTTGATAGCAACAAGGTGGAGGCCACTTTGCAGAATGGTGTGCTTACCCTGCGGATTCCCAAGGCCGAAGCGCATCGCCCGAAGGCCATTCAAGTCAAGAGTGCATAAGCCGATTGTAAAAATGCAAGCGGGCACTTCGACAATGATTGAAGTGCCCGCTTTGTTTTTCTCAAAGCGTTTGAGCGGCTCCACCACGCCATCGGAATACGTTCGGGGTTCTTGAATGGCGCGCCGATGCACGGTGTGCAAAACCCTATGGCGCCGAGAAACGCATTTGCTGGATTTCGTTGAGGTGGTACAAATCGTGGTCAGCCTGCCCTTTGACCAGGTCGTACA
>DAOTZN010000162.1:0-12906 GCA_034434095.1 Anaerolineales bacterium | reverse complement strand
ACTGCTTTTGTTGACGTTAGCGGTCGGCTTTCTCATTGGCTGGTTGACGGCCATGCCATCTGTGGTACGTCACCGACTGGAGAAAAGTGGTTTGCGCAAGCAGATGGCTGTTTTGCAGGAAACCCTAGAAGAAGAACGTGCCCGTCTGGCGGTCGTGAGCGATCAGTTGAAGAAGAATGTTTCAGAATCGTCAGAGCAATCTCCCGCAAACCCGTCCTCATAACAGACGACCGCCCCCTTTTGAAGGGCCCTTTTCCTTGGGGGCAAACTGGTCCCCTGAAATATCTCATTCCCTATTTTACTTTCGCAAAGGAGAGTTCTCACATGAAGATCCGTCAAATTGAAGGCCTTGGTCCGGCGTACGCCGAAAAACTTGCTGCGGCAGGCATTACCACACCGGAAGCATTGCTGAAAGCGGCTGGACACAAGACTGGACGTGCCGCCCTGGCTGCCGATACCGGCATACAAGAAGCCATGTTGTTGGATTGGGTCAACCGGGCTGACCTGATGCGTGTCAAAGGTGTTGGCGAAGAGTACAGCGACCTGCTGGAGGCTGCTGGCGTGGATACCGTCAAAGAATTGGCGCAACGCAACCCGCAAAACTTACACGCGGCTTTGCTACAAGCCAACCAGAGTAAAAAATTGGTGCGTCGTGTGCCTTCGCTCAAAGAAGTGCAAGATTGGGTGGCGTATGCCGGGACCCTTGAAGCGGCCGTTTCACATTAAAATCACGCAGGAGGTGGAAACGTTATGGAAGAACTGGCCAAAATGATTGCCAAACAAACCGGCATTTCTGAAGACATGGCCCAAAAGGCCGTCAACATCGTGATGGATTACCTGAAAGATAAGTTGCCCCCCGCGCTCGGCGGACAGTTGGATGCGCTGTTGAGCGGTAAGGCTGATCTTTCCCAGGCTGATGATTTACTTGAAGCAGGCAAAGACCTGCTAGGCGGCATATTTGGGAAATAGCCTGGCATAAACGTTCACTTTACTTGGCGGCGCGCTGTAGGGCGGAATTAATTCCGCCCTACACCTGGCGGCCTTTCACGGTAATTCTCATTGAACCGTCGTGTTGGAGCGGCATATACTGGCCAAAGTGGAGGTAAGATGATGAAAGACGAACAATTGCTGGAACGGATTACTGTTAATCCAAAAGTTATGATGGGGAAGCCTGTCATTCGTGGAACCCGGCTGACGGTTGAATATATCCTGAATATGTTAGCGCACGGGGCGACCGTGGAGGAAATTCTCCAAGAGTATCAGGGCCTTACTCAAGAAGATATTCGAGCCTGCATTCTGTTTGCCACGAAAGCACTGGAAAGCACGGTGTTTATGCCGTTATCTACGGGTCTGGCGTAACGCGGAACGATTGTAATAGATTCCCAAGGGTAATACTATAAATGCGTTTCCTGGTGGATGAGTGCACCGGCCCTGCCGTTGCGGAATGGCTACGCAAGCAAGAATACGAGGTTTTCTCCGTATATGATGAAGCGCGCGGTTTGGATGATGAGACGATTATTCAGAAAGCCTTTACGGAGAACTGGATTCTGATTACTAATGACAAAGACTTTGGGGAGAAGATTTACCGGGAGAGACGATCTCATCGAGGAGTCGTTCTTCTGCGGCTGGATAATGAGCGGGCGGCTGCGAAGATAGAGGTGCTTCAGCGATTGTTTCAAGATTATGGGGCTCAGTTGCCCCATCAGTTTGTAGTGGTGATCGAGACGAAGGTACGCTTTGCACGTAGCGGAATGTTTGGGAAATAGCCTGGCATAAACGTTCACTTTACTTGGCTATCGTGTTGAGCGGCACAGTGTTTATGATAGTGCAAGGGCGCAGCATCGCTGCGCCCTTTGTGTTTTGGCAGTATGGCCGGTTTTCATCGTTGCATGGGGAGCAGGTGTTATCTCAACAAGTAGCGCGTCATGTCAGGGTCGCTAGAACAGAGGCGGCTCCCACGCCGCCGGATAACTACGCAGTAGTTTACGCCTCCCAAACCCAGGTCCCCCCAACCATAACGCGTTGCGGTCGTAAGTCCCGGATGCCTTCTGGGGGTAGGGTGAAGGGATCGGCGGGCAGGGCAATCAGGTCGGCCAGGAAGCCGGGTTGAAGTTTCCCCAGGCGATTTTCCATGCCGGCGGCGTATGCCGGGCCGGTAGTGAAGGCCTGTAGCGCCTCCCACAGCGTCAGGCGTTCGGCGGGGTACCAGCCCTCTTGTGGGGAGCCATCCAACCGCTGACGAGTGAGGGCCGCGTACAACCCCCAAAAGGGGTTTGGCGATTCCACCGGTGCATCCGAGCCGAAAGCCAATCGGGCGCCAGATTCTAACTGGGTACGCCAAGCATAACTCAAACGGGCGCGTGCTCCCCAATAACGGTCGGCCATTTGCATATCCGAAATAGCGTGGATGGGCTGCATGGAAGCGATAATCCCCAGCGCCCCCAGGCGGGCTGCATCCTGCGGATGAAGTACCTGAACGTGTTCGATACGGTGCCGCAGACGTACTGTGTTTTCCAGGGCGCGCAGACGAGCATAAGCCTCCAGCACTTCGTGGTTGGCGCGGTCGCCGATGGCATGAATGGTGAGTGCCAGACCATTGGCTGCGGCCTTACGCCCGAATTCGAAAATTTCTTCTGCATCCAGCAGCAACATGCCGCGGTTGTCGGGATCGTCCTCGTAAGGGGCGAACATGGCAGCCGTGTGGGGGCCGAGCGCGCCATCCGCAAAGGCCTTGAGAGCGCCAATGCGCAGGGTATCATCGCCGAAACCGGAGCGCAGACCCAGCGCCACGGCTTCGTCCAATAAGTCGATAGGCAGGTTCTTCAGCACACGCAGGCGCAAAGTTCCACGTTGGTGCAGGCTTTGCAGGGCGATGAAACTGTCCCGACGGTCGAAATCGTGGAGGCCGGTTAACCCCAGCGCCCACAGGTGCGTTTGCGCTTGCTGAATGGCTTGCACGATTTCTTCGGGGCTGGGGGGTGGAATGGCCTCCTGTACCAGGCGCATAGCCCCCTCAAATAGAATGCCGTTGGGGTTGCCGTGCGCATCGCGTCCAATGCGCCCGTCTGCCGGGTTGGGGGTGGATGCGGTGATACCGGCCGCCCGCAAGGCGGCGTGGTTTGCCCATCCAGCGTGTAGCGACTTGGCCGTCAGGTAGGCCGGGCGGTCACCGGTTACCGCGTCCAAATCGGTGGCGCAAGGGAAGCCGCCAGGTGGCGCGTCCTCCCAAATGTTTTGGTTCCAGCCGTGCCCTAAAATCCAGGCATGTGGCGGGGTATTGGCGGCGCGCTCGGCCACACGTTGCAGGCAGGCCGCCAGTGTGTCGGTCTCGCAATCTACCTTTTGTAAACTGAAGGCGTAATGACGCAGGTGCAGGTGGGCATCCGTCAGGCCGGGCAGCAGCGTCATGCCGGATAAGTGTTCATGACGGGCAGAGGGGAAGTTTTGGCGTAGTGCCTCTACCGAACCGGTCGCCAGAATTTTCCCCTGGGCAACCAGCAGCGCTTCTACGTTGGGTTGCAACGGATGCAAGGTGTGGATGCGAGAGGCAGTGAGAAGCAGGGGGCGTGAGGTTTGCACAGTGTAACTATCCCTTGAGCAAGTGTGCCAGAAGGGCTTCGAGTTCTTCGTCTGAGTAGTAGTGGATGGTGATGGTGCCCCCTTTTTTCCCGTATTTCAAGTTGACCTTAGTGCCCAGATGGTTACGCAGACGCTCTTCCAGGTCGAGAAGGGCAGCAGGTGGGGGCGTTTTCTCCTGTTTGGGCTTTTGTCCCTTGAGTTTGCGTACCAGTTCTTCGGTTTGGCGCACGGTCAGGCCTTTGGCAAGTACCGTTTGCAGCGCGGCGGCCTGTGCCTGAGGTGTGGCGAGCCCCAACAGAGCACGGGCGTGTCCTTCGCTGATGTCGCCATTCAGCACCGCTTGTTGCACGCTGGAGGGAGCATCTAACAGACGCAGGGTATTGGTCACTGCTGAGCGGCTTTTGCCCACCCGCCGGGCAATGTCCTCATGCGAAAGTTGAAAATCTTCCTCCAGCTGATGGTAGGCCAGCGCGGTTTCCAGGGGATTGAGGTCGGCGCGCTGGACATTTTCAATCAGCGCCAGTTCCAGTAAGTCTTGTTCGCTGGCCTCGCGCAGCACTGCCGGGACGGTGTTTAGACCCGCTTTGCGGGCGGCCTGCAAACGGCGTTCACCGGCAATCAGGGTATACGTGCCGTCTTTTTCCCCCCGCGTGACAATCAGTGGTTGAATAACGCCGTGCTCCAGGATGGAATTGGCTAATTCCTCCAACTCTTCCGGTTGAAACTGAGCGCGCGGCTGACGCGGGTTGGGCTGAATTAAGTCTACAGAGATCTGTTGAACGCCGCTGTCCCCACTGCCGGGAATCAGGGCGTCAAGTCCTTTGCCGAGTCCAGTACGTTTTTTGGGCATGAGATGAATGAGCGTGAACGAGAATTATGCGAAGGTTACAACGCCATCCCCGGTCAGAATTTCACGCGCCAGCGCCAGATAGGCCGAGGCACCACTGCTTTCAGGGGCATACGCTGAAATGGGAACACCGTAGGAGGGCGCTTCTGCCAACCGTATACTGCGCGGGATGATGCTTTCGAAAACATTCTGAGGAAAGTAGCGACGTACTTCTTTCACAACGTCATTGGCCAGATTGGTACGGCTATCGAACATGGTGAGCAGCACGCCGCGTATCCGGATTTCCGGGAAGATGGCGTTGCGTACGCGTTCGATGGTTTGCAATAATTGTCCCAGGCCTTCCAGCGCCAGGTACTCGCATTGCACCGGGATAATCAACCCGTCGCGAGCCGCCACCAGCCCATTGAGCGTGAGCAGCCCCAGGGAAGGCGGGCAATCAATCAGAATGTAATCATAGCGCTGTTGGATGGGGGCCAGCGCTTTTTTCAGCCGACCTTCGCGCGCCAGTTCGTTGACCAGTTCTACTTCCGCCCCCGCCAGTGCCGGAGAGGAGGGTAGCAGGGAGAGTTTCAAGCGCGGGTTGTGCAAAATGAAGTTGGTGATGTTGCCTTGTTCGATGAGCGCCTCATAGGTGCCGCCGCGTACGTTTGCCTTCTCGACGCCCAGACAAGATGTAGCATTGGCCTGGGGGTCCAGGTCAACCAGTAAGACGCGTTGCCCGTGATAGGCCAGATAGGCGCCCAGATTGATGGTTGTGGTGGTCTTTCCGACGCCACCCTTTTGATTTACGACGGTATAGATGCGTTCCATGCCGTTAGAAGACCTCGATGGTAGTGTAAGCGACTTCGTCGGTCGTAGGGATGCCCAAAAGTCCTGGTCGGGTGACCGAATAAGCAGCCAATTGGGTGGCCACGCGTGCCGCTTCCCAGGGATTCCGTGTTTGGTACAGGCGGGTGAAAAAAACGGCTGCGAAGATGTCTCCGGCGCCGGTGGTATCTACAACTTCTACCGTTGGTGGGCGAAAACGGCGCACATCGCCGTGCCAGTAAACGCGTACACCCTCTTCTCCCTCGGTGACCGCAATCACCGGGCAAGTGTGGACCAATTCCTCAATGCGACTTTCATCCTCACCGATGTCTTCCAGGCTGAAGACGGCTGCCGCGGCGTTTTCCAGCACAAAACGTGCTTCCATCCACTCGCCCACCCGAATTTCGCCGTTCGCATTCCATTCCCGAAACCAGCCTTGCGGGGTGACAACGACAAAAGCATCTCGAAAATAGCGCACCAAATCGGGGGAAACCTCTTGAGCAATTGGGGCCAGGTGAACGATAGGGGTAGATGTCCATACTTCGGGGATGTACTGGTAGGCCAGAAGTTGCGCGCGCGCGTGGATTTTCTGACGACGCCCATAGGGGGTCTCGATATTCTCAAAGGTGGTGCTGTGCTCCGAGGGCAATGTGATGACGGGAATATCCGCCAGGATGTCGCGTTGGGGCAAATCAGCGGCATGTGAGGTCACAATACCCGTTTGAAGGCCCAGGGCGCGCGCCGTCAATGCGGCATACGCGGCCGTACCGCCCAAGCGTTCTCCCTCAGGCGTGAGATCTCGGCTGAGGTGCCCGATGACCAGGTATTCAATGGGGTCTGGTTTTTGACTTTTTAGCATGCTTGAATTATACCGAAAAAAACGCTGTTTGTCGCGAAGTCTGGTAGTAGGGGCGAAACATGTTTTGCCTTTCCCCCAAACAAATACCCCCCAGGGATCTCCCTGAGGGGCTGTTGTACGGTTTTTAGTGGCCCTTTGGGATGATGGTTACCTTGCGGTGCGGCTCTTCTCCAATGCTTTCGGTGGTGACATCGGGGTGGTTGCGTAGGGCCAGGTGAATGACGCGTCGCTCGCTGGCGGGCATCGGTTCAAGGGCTTGCCGGCGGCCGGTGCTGACAACTTGTTCGGCCAAACGTTTGGCGAGCCGTTGCAATTGCGTTATGCGGCGCTGACGATAACCTTCTACATCAATGACCAGGGGAACAAATTTCTCCAGTTCCTTGCCCAAAATCAGCGAGGTAATGTATTGCAGTGCTTCGAGTGTTTCACCGCGTCGCCCAATTAAGATACTCAAATCCTGGCCGTTGATGTCCACCCACAGGGTAGGGTGACGGCCATCGGTCTCGGGTGGTTTGATCTGCACGTCAACCTGCGCCTTGATGTGCATTTTTTCTAGTAAATCTTCTACGATGGCACGTCCGGTTTCAAGAATTCGGTTTTCCTCATCGTTGATGGCGGGTTGAGAGGGGGGCGCAGGTTCTTCGGGGGTAGGTTCAGGGGTAACGGTGGAAACTTCGGGAGGAGGAGTGCTTGGGGAAACGGGAGCACTCGTGGGCGCGGTCTGTTCCTGCTGTTGGGTGGGGGTCAGGCGCACATGTGCCTGACGGGCACCTAATCCTAAAAAGCCGCGGCTGCCTTCATCCAACACTTCAATTTTAACTTCATCCCTTGTCAATGCGAGTTGCGCCAATCCTTGTTGGATGGCCTCTTCAACATCGGCAGCAAAAATTTCAACGGAAGATGGTTCGTGGTTCTGCATAGACACCTCGGAAGACGAATCAGGCCGAATGGCGGGTTTATTTACCTGGTAGTAACTTGCTCCAGTCTACTTTGCCCATGGCGGCATATTGCACCACCGTCATAATGTTGCTGGCTACAAAATACAACGCCAGCCCCGAAGCATAGGCATACGCAAAGTAGCCGAGCATGAGGGGCATGTAGACGTTCATCATGCCGGTCATTTGTGCGGCCTGGGCATTGTCGCCGGTGCTGGGTACGGCCATCAGTTTGGTTTGCAGGTAGGTGGTAATGACGACCAAAATTGCCAAAACGGGAATGCCGATTCCCAAAATATTCAGCCGTTCAGGTTGCCCCAAATCCATCCACAGGAAGTGACCGTTGAGTGGAATCAGGCTGGCTGCGTTTGTAAAGGGGTAAAGCGACTTGGAAAGCGTCAGCAACGGCAGGGGGGTATCGGCCAGGGCACGGATGACGGCCTGGTACAAGCCAATAAACAACGGGAATTGTATCAGAGAGGGCAAACAGGAACTAAAGGGGTTCACGCCCATCTCCTGGTACAGTTTCATTTGTGCTTGCGCCAGTTTTTCTTTATCGTCCTTGTACTTGCGCTGAATTTCTTTCCATTCTTTGGAATTGTTGAGTTCCTGCATGGCCTGGGCGCTCTTCTGCTGTTGGGCGGTGAGTGGATAGAGAATCAGGCGCACCAGCACGGTGAACAGAATAATTGCCAGACCGAAATTTTGCCCCAGGATTGTGTAAATCCAGAGCAGGGTGTTAAGCATTGGTTGGATAAGGAAGGTTTCCCACATGGTTAATCTACTCGGTGATTGTTATTTGGTTGAAGGGGTGAATTGCCAGCGCACGGTACCGCTCTGAGCGTCCAGGCTGGTTAACAAAGTGTCGCTTTCGGTGTGGGCAATTAAGACTGCATCGTTTGCCAGGACGGGGGCAGTGTAGAGTTTCCCTTGTTCAAGGCTGTATTGCCAACGGGGGCTGCCGGTGTTGGCGTCTAGGGCGTAGAGCGTACCGGATTCGGTGGTGAAGTAGGCGCTCTCAGCGTTTAGGGCAACATGTGTGACAATGGCGCCATCGGGAGACATTGTCCAAGCCACACTGCCATCGGCGGCTTGCAGTGCGTACATTGTACCGCTGACATCGCCGACCAACAGCAGGTTGTCAAAGGCCTGGGGTGTAGCCCATACCCAGCCATCGGTATCGGTTTTCCATTGCACCTGCCCATCGGCGGCATTGACGGCCACGACTTGATTGGCAAAGGTGCCAACATACAAGACGCCCTCCTTGAGCAGCGGTGTGCTGTTAATGGCACCATCTAGCAGCGTTTTCCATAGCAGGCTGCCATCGGCGCTGTTTAGCGCGTAGAGGTAATGGTCCATTCCGCTCAGGTAAAGGCGGTCTCCATCCAGTACAGGGGTAGCCCAAAAAGCCTTGTCGCTGTGGAAAGGCGCTGCCCAAATGGGTTGCCCGTTGTAATCCAGGGCATACAGGTTGCCGTTGGCAACCGGGGCGTAAATGGCATCATCGGCAGCCAAAGGTGCGCCCACAAATCGCCCCTCGGTCTCAAAACGCCAGGTTTCGGTACCGGTTTTAGGGTCTAAACTGACCAGCGTGTTGTTGTAATCGCCAACCAGCAAGGTATCTTTGGGGGTGTAGACTGGCGAGGCGAAGAAGGTGCGCTTTCTATCGGTATCGGTCGGGTATTGCCACACCAGCGTGCCGTTGGCCGTGTTGATGGCATACACAGCATTTTGTTGCGCCAGGTAAGCGGTTGTGCCATCTGGAGAGACGCTCAAGCCGGGCCAACTGCCGGCGGCAAAACTGCCTGAACAGGCGCTAAGCGTAAATGTAAGAAGAATCAGGGTGAGTAGGAGTAGAAATTTTTTCATTGGTTCAATGTGACGTTATGGTACGGGATCATAACCACCAGGGTTAAATGGATTGCAACGCAGTACGCGCCAGACAGCCATGAATCCCCCTTTGAGCGCACCGTACTTGTAAACCGCCTGATACCCATAGTGCGAACAAGTAGGGTAAAAGCGGCAGGTATTTGCCGGTAACGCTCGCGAAAACGTGGCCTGGTAAAGGCGGATGAGCGCGAGAAGCAGCAGACGTGCCCAATATTTGGGTGTGCGCGGTAAATCGCGCAGGCGCGGCTCATCCGAATAATCGTGGGGCAGGTAAAAAATAGAAGGTTCGTTGGGTTGTTCGTGACTGTGGGACATCAGGGTAAATACAGATCTTTCGGCGTTGCATTTAAAATGCCTGCTCGGGCGCACAACTGTACCAGCGCGTTATGCAGTTGAGGGTGGCTAGCAGTGTGAATATCCTTGCGTGCCAACACCACGATATCGTAGTTGGGGGCCAGGTAAGGACGCAAATGCTCTAAAATGGCTCGAATGCGGCGTTTAGCGCGATTGCGCCGGATAGCGTTCCCTACAGACCGTCCGGCAGAAACGCCGAAACGTGGGTTGCCATCCGGTTTGGGATGTACAATCAATATGACAAGCGGGTGGGCGTAAGAAGTGCCGTTGCGCCGCACCCGCTTGAAATCGGTGGATTTTCGTAGTCGAAACTCGCGCTTCACGCCGCTAAGCCCGGGCGTACTTGTTGCAATCCAGAGAAAACAAGCGTTCCCCGGTGCACTCCTTCACTCGGGGCTAACTGTTCCAGTTAACCCGTTTGGTGTGGTTGTTCATACTGACGGTTAAGCGGGCGCGGCCACGCAGGCGGCGGCGCTTAAGGACATCACGACCTTTTGAGGTGCGCATGCGAGCACGAAAGCCATGCACACGTAAACGACGGCGAATTTTGGGTTGGTAAGTTCGTTTTGGCATGATTCTAATCCCTTAGTGAGATAAAATTTTTATGACTGACAAAGAAAGCGCGGGGTTTTGGCCCCGCACCGCGAATGCCGCTCGATTATACACGAATGTCCCAATTTCTCAAAGGGGAAAAGCAAATTTTACGGCTGGTAACTGCGAAGAAATATTTTACCACAAATTTTTTAGGGTGTAGAGAGCAAATAAATGCGCAAGTGTGGCAGGTGTAATGTCGGCGTTGGGCTGCCTTCCGGCGGGGACTCGTCCAGTACGGCCACTTGCCAGATGCGCTGGTAGACGTTTTGTGGGCTCAGCGTTGGAAAGGCTGTTTTGCCCATGCCACGTTCGGCAAAGGCAAACCACAAAGGCGCATCGTACGAATTTGAAATGACCACGCCGTCCCCTTCTTGCCAGTGTGCCAGGATGTAGTCTGCGGCGGCGGGCATTTCGCCTAGCGCCCCGCGAGATGTTGATTGACGCAGACTGTATTCCCAAGGGATGGCTACCAACCCTAAGAGGAACGCGGCCACCCACAGGGTACGCGCGGACGTTTTCAGGGGGCGCGGCGACCCTAAGAGTGAACCTACCTTTTGGGCGAGCGTCCACAACCCTACGGCCACACCCATCAGCCACAACGGTTGGGCAAAAAGCCATACTTTGGCGATCGGCGCCACGCGTTGTATCAACAAGATGGGCAGAATACCGATTAAGATTGCCGGCCACAACGGACTACGGAAACGGCGCTGTTTGCTGCCGGCCAGTAATGCCACGCCAATACAAACGTTACTGCTCCAGGCCAGCAGAGGGGGCAGGCTGGTGTGCCATTCTTGCCAGGTGTTGCGCAAACGTGCCGGAAGTTCCTCTGCCAACACGCCCCACGGCAGCGGACTGACCCAGCGATTACCGATGAGCGCCTGGGGACCGCTGTTGAGCAAGATGGGCAGGTAAAGAAGCAACGCCCCGGTCAGGGTAAGGAAAGCGCAGCCGATGAGGAACACCAGGAAGGCGCGTGGACGCGGTCTGCCAGCATCTCCCAACAGCCAACCCAGAAACAACCAGGCCAGGGTCATCCCAAAGGGGTACAACATGATGGGCACCGTCCAGGCGCCCAGCGCACCGATGACGGCCAGCCCTAGCCAGGCCAGCAGGCTATTGTGCCGCAGGATGTAAGCCGCCAACAGCAGTCCGGCCAGCGTGAACAGGGCAATCAACGTGTAGCCGCGGGCATTGGCGGCATACAGGATGAGCGGATGCGATACGGCGATGAGCGCGGCGCTAAGGCGCGCTACCGGCCGACCGTACAGGGTGCGGGCGCTCAGGTACCCCAGCGGAATGAGCAGGATACCGGCCAGGTAAACCGGCATCCGCAGGCTCCAGGGGTGCATTCCAAAGAGCCGCAGGCTGAAATGCACCAACAGTGTGTGGAAGACGTGATTGTTAGGCAGGTGATAATCGCTGATGAGTGCCCGCACCGGACGGGAGGCAAAGGCGATGGCGGTGTAGGCTTCATCGTATTGCACGGGCGCATCTAACCATAGAAAGCGCACAAAAGCCCCCACTGCGCTAAGCAGTAACAGGTAGACCAGGGTGACAGGCTCACGTGGTGCCCGTAGCGCGTGGCGCATCTCGGCGACTTCCGCGCGCAGTCGCTGTGGCAAGGTGCGCAACGCAGTGCAGAGCGCTTGCAAGTGTGCCTCAATGCGGTGATGCAACGCAACCAGCAGGGCGGTGCATAGCAACAACAATGCCCCTATGCCCGTGCCGATGATTTGTAGGCTATGCCAGCGGGCAGGCGTAAGTATCTCTAGCGAGCCGTCTGCGCTCAGGTGGTCTCCCAGGGTGCGCGCGGTTGGGTACGGCAGGATGGCGAAAATCAGGGCAGTCAGTGCCAGCAGTCCCAAAAGGGTGCTGAGACGCTGCCAGCATGATGAATACGGCTTACTCGATGACATGCTCAAGATGTGGCGGAAGGGAGCGTGCCTAAACGGCGGAAGGCAATCATACCAATCCCCAGGGGCAGCCAGAAGGTAAAGCCGCGAAATGCCAGGGCGATGACGGCCGCCGCCTCCAGCGGCACATACATGGAATGCAGCATCAACGTCAGCGCGCCTTCCACAACGCCTACGCCCGATGGGGTAGGGGATACGATGGTGAAGAGGTAGGCAATGGCGCTGCCGGAAACCAGTGTGCCGATGGAAAGCGGCACATCAAATGCCAGAAAGACCATCCACAGTACGGTTGTCAGCAGAACTTTGTTGGTGAACGCCAGCAGGACAGGACGCAGCAGGTTTTGAGGGTTTTGCCGAATTTGATGTAAACCGGCGACGGCATCGTGGGCAAAGGCGTGCGCGCGGGTTTCTTGTAGGTAGTCTCTGTGCAAGAAGGGGCGCAAGATGCGGTTTGTCAGGCGTGCCAGAAACACCAAGGCCTTCTCAAAGGCTTTTTGGGACCGCATCCCCAGGTAAAGCAAGGTGCCCACGACCAACGCGACCAGCACTAAGGCGGCAGAAGCGGTGATTTCGACAACGGTGAGGTTGTTGCGCCGAATCAGGACGATAATGCCTAACGCCAGCAGGGTGAGGAACCCCACATAATCAAAGAAGAGATACAGCGCGCCCGCAATGGCGGCACGCGCCGGGGAATAATCGCGGTGCTTGGATTGAGAAACAAAGACCGCCAGACCACCTACCCCTACGCTAGGGGCGACGATGTTGACGAAATTGGCGGCTGCAGCCATCGTGAATAACATTTTCAGTTCTTCGCGCATCCCCAGTGCCCGGTAAATGGCCTGGTAGGAGGCCGCCACGTTGAACATCCACAGCAATTCCAGCCCGGTTGCCAACAGAACAAAGCGCAAATTCCCGCGTTGCAAGGTTTCTACGACGTTTTGCACCTCGGAAAATTGTCCGATGATAAAGTAAATGCCAAGCAGCAGGACAAAAGCAAACAAAAGTTTTCGCACGGTCAGCATTATACCGTAGTCGTTGAGTATCTGATCTGAAAATAAACTTCTCATTAGGCTCGTGGCACCAGCTACTAAACGACCTCTGTGTTAGCCGAGTGCTCAGGTTATAGCA
>DAOTZN010000161.1:0-2930 GCA_034434095.1 Anaerolineales bacterium | reverse complement strand
ACTTCATCAGGGCGTATTTGGCGAATTGCTTGTAGGTCAAGCCCATGCGGACGTCTTCGTCCAGGTCCCACGCCAGCACCAGCATCTTGTAAGCCAGGTCTTCTTCCTGGGCGTGAACGTCGGTCTCTTCCTCCGTCAGCACGTGCCAGACCGCCACCAGAAGTTTCCGCGCAATCACCACGATGGCCTGCTGCGGGTTCCTCATACGCTTCAGGTATTTCTCGTACTGTTCTTTCCAGTACGGCGAAATCCGTATGGCGCGCCAGGCGGCTTCCACCAGCGCCCATCTCAGTTCCTTCCGCCCTTCTTTGGTGATCGGCTTCTGGTGATGTTCCTTCCCGCTGTCATGCACGCCCGCTCCCAAGCCCGAATAGCCCACCAGCTTCTTGGCGTTCTCGAAGCGGTGGACATCGCCTATCGCCGAGAGTACCGTCATGCTGATCACCACCCCAAACCCCGACAGTTGCAGCAAGCGCATCGCCTGTTTTCCCCACATCTCTCCCAGGCTTTGACGCGCCAATTCGGCATCCACTTCCGCTTTGTGTTTGTCCATCTCCGCCAGCATGGACAACTCCTGGCGGATCTGCATCTTCTCCAGCGCGCTCATCTGCTGCCCCGCCCACCAGGCTTGGTCCGTCAACGCGCCTTTCGGCAGGATCAAGTTGTGACGATGCACCAATCCCTGCAATCGGTTGCGGATCATCGTCGCCGTCTTCACCAGCCGGGTGCGGTACGAGATCATCCCTCGCAACTCGCGCACTTCCACCGGCGGCACCCATACTTCCGGCGCAGTGTCCGCGATCAACAGCACCAGCAGCCGTTCGACATCCTTCTTGTCCGTCTTCACCCGCGCTTCGGCGATCTGCCGCACCTGCCCGGCGTGCGCCACCACCACGTACTTCACCTGCGGCGCTACGATGTCGTACACGTCCCACACGTTGGTGGTCGTCTCCAGGATGACCGCGTCACTGCGACGAAGGTTGGCTTGCGCCCAGGCCTCGAACTTCTCGATCCTCACCCGCTGCGGCCGCAACTTCCATTCCTGGCGGGCGTTCTGTCCTCCCACCAGCACGTACTCCTTGTGGATGTCCATGGCAATATATCGTTCGATCCCTCTTGTATCTTTTGCAAATTTCATGCTACACTCCTTATGTACGATGATTGGGACGTGGATTTTTGGGTTTGAGTGGCAGGTACCGATTCGGGCTCACGACGCTTCTGCGTCTGTCCCAGATTAGATTCCGCGGGCATCCAGATAACGCAACGGGTTCACTTCATAAAGAAGTCTTCCCATACTTGCTTGCGGACAACCCAAACGCTCACGCCCTGCCAGCGTTCCCGCGGCGGTATCAACCCGAAGGATACACTGACACCACGTCCCTATCAAGGACATTCTAATAACGCAAACCGTTGGCCTGCTGGCCCTGTGTAAAACTGGAATAAAACAAGGAGAAAGCAAGTATGCAATGACAAAATCTGTGATAAGCAGTCCTTCAGTAACCAGTTGTTGAAAACACATTCACATAAAAAGGAGAGACGACCATGTTAAAAAGAGTATTTTGGCGCAAGAATTTCTATGTCGCCATCGCCACTATGGTATTCGTGATAACAACGCTTGGAGCAGCGCCTTATAATCATCCTTTGCCAACTATCGGCCATCAGCCCCTATCGCAAGAGACAATATCACTTCTTAAAGACTACAGCGAATATCTTTCCACTGGTACGACAACTAACAAGTCGTACTACTCGACACAGATGGCACAATTGGTGCAAGAGAGGCGAAAGTATTACGAGGAATTTTTTGATATAGCCCTGCACACAGAACTCCTTGATTTGCATTCAACATATCTTACTGATGCTAATGCCTGGCAAGAAAAACTTGATGATGATATCTTCCATATACAAGTAACAGAGGAGGTTACATTTTATGGGAAGTCACGAATTTCTTGGCCAGACGAGTATCCCTTGATAAAGGCGGCATCTTGGGCGCTTGCCCAAACAGATAACGTAGAAGTAAAGCTTGCACTTGGGCGTTATATTGTTTCCATGACAGATAGTGTAAAGGAGTCTATCCAAGATGGCGTGACGATAGTATTTATCGTGCGGCATGATTTTAGTATCAGAGCAGAAAAGGATGGAGCGCAGATTATCCTGGATACATTTACAGATAGAAGCAATGACAATATCAATGGCAATGATAACGTTTCTTGGAATAAAAATGAGTTCGCTCGGAGCAAGCCAGACCTCACAAAATTTCCAGATTACGTTATCCATAATACACCTATTGAAGATCTAGGAAAATGGCTGTTGGATGATTACACCAAGGCGTATGTAGGCAGACAAGCGATCATATCAGATACTTATAACCGCACGAATGCAAAGAACTACATCAACTATTACACATCTAACACAAGCCTAACATGCGCCACAAACGTATACTCAAACCCAGCAAAATACGCATCCTTTTACGACTATTTCCCCTGTAACGATTGTACAAACTATGTATCTCAAGCCATTCATGCGGGTGGCTTTTCCTATGATAGTGACTGGTACCCATACTCATGGGGCTGGAATACAACTTATGGCTTGAGGGATTATCTCCTCTACACCAAAGAAGCGGGAGTTTGGTATTCAAATCTGACATCATTAAAGGTTGGAGACATTGCTTTTCGAGGCGATTACGGACATGTAGTGATGGTCGGGGCCGTGAATCCGCATAGATACAGCGCTCACACCAGCGACCGGAAAATATATAGTTGGCATTCATCCCTTACCCGTTACATGCATATTTTAGAGATACCTGGCGGGTAAATGAAAAAGCGGATTTCGCTCTTGCTTTTTGTGTTTGCAGCACACAAGAGCGAAATTCGCTTGTTACGTCATTCTCTACAAAGAAAGGAATTGAATATGCTGCCAACGATAAAGTCTTG
>DAOTZN010000160.1:0-22498 GCA_034434095.1 Anaerolineales bacterium | reverse complement strand
CAACCCGGCCAGCGCCCCCCCCACGAAAACGTACAAATACCGCAGGCGGTACACGTTGAGGCCCAGGGTATCGGCCGCGGCAGGGTGTTCCCCCACCGCCCGCAGGTGCATGCCCGGGCGGGTATGGTTGAGGTAGTACCATGCCAGGGGGGTGAGTATGTAGCCCAGGTACACCATCACGTTCTGGTTGGTGAAGAAAATCGGCCCCACCAAAGGGATTTGGGAAAGCACGGGGATGGAGAAAGCCGGCAACAGGGAGACCGTCCCGGCCTTGCTGAGGCCCTCTCCCAACACCAAACTGATGCCGGTGCCCACAAAAGTAAGCGCCAGCCCGCTGACCACCTGGTCGGCCTGCAGGGTAATGGCAATAAAAGCGTGAATTTGACTGAGCAAGCCGGCGGTCAGCATGGCAACCAGCACCCCCAACCAGGGGTTGCCCGTCGAAACGGCCACGCTGAAGGCGCTCATTGCGCCGATGAGCATCATGCCTTCTACGCCCAGGTTCATCACGCCGCTGCGTTCGGCCAGAATTTCCCCCAGGGTCGCAAACAACAACACGCTGCCGCTGGCAATGCCGGCTTGCAAAATAACAATCCAATCCATTGTTCAGGCCTCCTGTGCGGTGGTACGAATGATGCGAATGCGGTAGCGCAAGAAAAAGTCGCTAGCAATCAGGCACACCAGGATGATGCCCTGAATCATCTTGGGGACACCGGAGGGCTGAATCTCGCGTCCCGCCAGGATGAGCGCCCCAAAGAGCACCGAAACCAACACCACGGCATAGGGGTTCAGTTTTGCCAGCCAGGCAATGATGATGCCGGTGAAGCCATACCCCGGCGAGATAGCGCCCTGCAAACGGTGTACCACCCCGCTGATTTCGGACATCCCGGCCAGCCCGGCCAGGGCACCGGAGAACATCATCACCAGAACGGTATTGCGGTGGATATTCACGCCGGCGTATTTGGCAGCCTGGGGATTATCGCCAATCAAGCGAATTTCATACCCCCAGCGGCTACGATACAAGACATACCACACCAAAACGGCAGTCAGCAGGCCAAAAAGTAGCCCAAGGTGCGTGGTCAGGCCACGCAGTGCGGGGAATTCTTTGGCGTAATCGGCCAGGCGCGGCAACCAGGCATTTTTGGGGAAAGTGCGGCTCATCTGAAAGCCGCCTTCACTCCATACCCCAAAGATGAAGAAGTTGTTCCAGGCAATGGCAATGTAATTGAGCATGAGGGTGGAAATGACCTCGTTAACGTTGTAGCGCGCCTTGAGATAGCCGGGGATAAAGCCCCACAAGGCACCGGCAGCGATACCGGCAAGCATCATCAGCGGGATGTAAACCCAGCGAGAGGCATCCTCCGGCAAAATACCGCTTAACACCACGGCGCTGGCGCCAAATGCGCCCAGGAAGAACTGTCCCTCGGCGCCGATATTCCACAACTTCATGCGGAAGGCAACCGTACAGGCCAACCCCACCAAAATCAACGGGATGGCCTTGACCATCGTATCAGAAAAGACGCCCCAACTACCAAAAGAAGCCTTGGCAATGTGGGCGTAAGAGCGCCAGGGGTCGCCGCCAACCAGCGCGATAATCACGCCGCCCAGAAAAAGCGCCACCATAATCGCGAGCAGTGAGACCAGCCACGGATACCAGCGGGGGGGCGTATCCAGACGCGGCTCTATTTTGATACGAAAAGCACCGAAATCAGCCATGTTGTTTTTCTCCTTCGATTTCGTGCAAAGGTGTACCGGTCATCATCAGGCCGATTTGTTCCACGTTCCCATCGCGAACCTCACCCATGATACGGCCTTCATAAATAACGTAAATCCGGTCGCTTAAGGAGATGAGTTCTTCCAATTCCTCAGAAATCAACAAAATCGCCGCACCGGCCTCGCGCTGCGCCAGGAGAAGCCGCTGTACTCCCTCGATGGCGCCCACATCCAGCCCGCGAGTGGGTTGCACCGCCAAAAGAAAAGCGGGGTTACTGGAAATTTCACGCGCCAGGATGACGCGCTGTAAGTTTCCACCGGAAAGCAAGCGGGCAGGCGTTTCCACCGTTGGCACAATGATGTCGTAGGCTTCCTTGAGTTCTTGGGCCAACCGGGTAGCGGCCTGCATATCTACGCTCCAACCGCGTGCCACCGGTACGCGGCGATATTTTTTCATGATGATGTTGTCGGTGACGCTCAGGTTGGGTGCGCTCCCGACGTGGGTACGGTCTGCCGGAATATACCCTACCCCCAAGTCAATCCCAAAACGGACCGGTTTATGGGTGATCTCGATCCCCTCAAGGATGACGCTCCCCTTAGTGGGTTGGCGCAACCCGCCAATCACCTGTGCCAGTTCTCGTTGACCATTACCGGCTACCCCGGCCAACCCAACGATTTCCCCTGCCCTCACCGTCAGGGATATCCCTTGCAGGGCAGGTAGGCCCTTGTCGCTTTCAGCGTGCAGGTCATCGACCTGGAGCACCACCTTGCCGGGCTTCTGGGGTTTCTTTTGCAAACTAAAGACCACCTCCCGGCCAACCATCAAGCGCGCCAGATCTCGGCGCGTTAGTCCCTGCATGGGCTGCCCGGCAGCCGTCACACGTCCCTTGCTCAAGACCGTCACCCGGTCGGCAACGGCGGTTATTTCTTGCAATTTGTGGCTGATGAAGATGATGGATTTGCCCTGTTGGGTCATGCTGCGCAGGGTGGCAAACAGACCTTCGATTTCTTGCGGCGCCAATACTGCGGTCGGCTCGTCCATAATGAGCACCTGAGCACCGCGGTAGAGCATCTTCAAGATTTCCACCCGTTGTTGCTCGCCCACAGAGAGTTGCCACACGTGGGCACGCGGGTCAACTAGTAGGCCAAATTGTTCTGCTAAAGCAGCCACCTTTTGGTGATAAGTGTTCAGTTGCAGCAAGAAGCGCGGTTCATTCAAGCCAAGCAAAATATTTTCGGTCACCGTCAGAGAAGGCACCAGCATGAAATGTTGATGCACCATCCCAATACCGGCCCGGATGGCATCGCGCGGGGAGTGAAAGTCTTTCTCCTCACCATTGATAAGGATTTTCCCTTCGTCGGCACGGTATAGACCCGAAAGGATATTCATCAAGGTACTCTTCCCCGCACCATTTTCACCCAGCAAGGCATGAATTTCACCGCGGCGTAAATCAAAATCCACGTGGTCATTTGCCAATACGCCAGGGAAACGTTTGACAATGCCACGCATTTCGACAACCAACGGCGCAGAATTGTTAGAGGTGGGCTGGGACATAGTGGTTTAGTCGGATAGTCGGATAGTCGGATAGTCGGGTAGTCTAGTAGTCGGGTAGTCGGGTCACACTTAGGGGCGAAAAACGTTTCGCCTTCGACCTCTGCACATTTGGAAGGGGACGGTGGACGGTAGTCAGGTGGACAGCAATCAGCAGTCGCCTGTTGCCTGACCCCTGTTACCTGTCGCCTGTCGGCGTTTCGCCTTCTGTCACCTGTCAGCATTTCGCATTTCTCTGTGGGAGCCGAGCAGCCCCAAACCCGGCTCCCCAGAGCGTGCAGATTCCCTGGGGCAAACGGGAACGCCCATCCACCCCAGGGGAAATCTAAAAGCGCGGAGATTAATTTCCGGTTTCCGGCAATTCAGCGGTGATGCCCTCGGCCCACCACTTCATACAGTAGGTGCAGCCCAAGCCGTATTCGGGGAACTGGTCGAGGTCAATCTGCTCGAGATGCTTACCGGCTTCTACAATCAGGTTGCCCTGGTTGTCATAGATTGGGCCAGAGAAGACATCAAAGCGGGTAAATTCACCCTTGAGCATCTTGTCCAGGGTATCCTGAACCATCTGGATGACTTCGGGGGGCAGTTCTTTGACACCAGAGGTCATTTCCTGTCCTTCCATAAAGCCATACAATCCCAACCCACCGGTATCGGCATCGAAGTAATGCCACCCGGGGGTGTACGTGCCATCAATCACGCCTTTGGTGATGTCGGCATACACGGGACCCCAGTTCCAGTAGGGAGCAGTCAGGCAGCGTTCCACTTTGCAGGAGCCAGACCAGTCGTAGGTTACACCCCACTTACCTTTTTCTTGCGCCACATCCGCCACAGCGGGCGTATCGGCACCGGTAAAGACCACCTGCGCACCGGCATCGAAGAGCGAAGCCGCGGCTTCTTTCTCCACAACCGGGTCATGCCAGGTGTTGATCCAGCGCACATCCATGGTGCATTCGGGGCAGGTCTTCTTCATCCCCAAGGCAATGGCATTCCCCAAGCGAATTTCTTCGGGGATGGGGAAGGTCGCCATGTAACCCAACTTGGGATTGCCATCCATCTTGGCGCGCGCCCCGGCCAGCATACCGGCCAGGTACTTCATGTCTTCCATGGCGCCCATCAGGTTGCCAAAGTTGGTTTCGTTGGCTTTGAAGCCCGTCAGGTGGATGTAGGTTACATCCGGGAATTCATTGGCGACCGTTTCCATTGGGTCCATGTACCCAAAGGAGGTACCAAAGATCAGGTTGAAGCCCTTGCGGGACAAACTGCGGAAAATCTGCTCGGCGTCTGCACCTTCGGGTACATTTTCAACATAAGCCACATGCACGTTCGGAACGTTTTGCTCAACGTAGAGCAAGCCCTCATAGTGCGCCTGTGACCAGCCGCCATCATCATGCGGGCCGATCAAGACCATGGCCACGTTGAATTTCCCTTCTTCAATGGCAGGGATTTGGAAGCCACCCACCTCTTCCGGTGTGGGCTGCATCGCTTCTTCGGTAGCCGGTGCAGTGGTCTCCTGACCACCGCCACAAGCCACAAGCATCAATGCAGCAACCAACAACAGGCTGAGAAGCAACCAACGTTTCTGGATTTTCATAAAACTCCTCCTCAGAGTAGAAAAACGACAGATGCCGGGGGCCGGCAGGCCGGGGCTGCTGCACTGCCAAGCCCAAGGCAAGAGGCGCCATATGCGCCTCCTGCCTCATAGGATACCATCAAGGGGGTATTTATGGGTAGGTCAAAGTACACATCTTCAAGCGGAATCCGGCACAATCCAGGTACCGGTTTCCCCTTTGAGGGCGCGTCCGATATTTTCGGGGTTGGTGATGAGCGCCTGTTTACCGCCGTTTTCGAGATACCAGATGATGGCTTGAATCTTGGGAGCCATCGAGCCTTTTGCAAAGTGCGTGCCTTCGGCAAGATAGGCCTTGGCTTCGGAAAGTGTCATTTTGTCAAGCCATTGCTGATTGGGCTTGCCGAAATTGAGCGCCACTTTTTCAACCGCGGTGGAAATGACAAACAAATCGGCGCCTACTTTTTGGGCCAAGAGACTGGATGCGTAGTCCTTGTCAATCACGGCCGCCGTGCCGATGTATTCGCCATCCCCTTTGTCAATCACAGGGATGCCTCCGCCACCTACGGTAATGGCCACGATACCGGCCTTCAGCAGCGTCTGGACGGTTTCGAGTTCGACGATTTCTTTAGGCAGTGGCGAAGGCACCACGCGCCGCCAGCCGCGTCCGGCATCCTCAACAACATGCCAACCCATTTCGGTCTGGCGTTTCTTCGCCTCGGCTTCTTCCATAAAACTACCAATGGGCTTGGTGGGATTCTGAAAGGCCGGATCGTTTTTATCCACTAAAACCTGCGTAATCACGGTGGCAACGGATTTCTTGATGCCGCGGCGATACAGTTCGTTTTGCAAGTTTTGTTGGAGGGCGTAGCCAATGGCGCCCTGGGTATCTGCGCCGCACACATCCAGCGGCACCTCGTGCATGCCTTCTACTTTGGCAGCAATCTCCGAACGACGCAGGATGAAACCGACCTGCGGACCATTGCCATGACCGATGGCCACATTCCAACCGGCTTCAATCATATCGGCAATGTGGTAGGTGGTTTCCTTGGCGGCTTGGTATTGATCTTCTACCGTGACGTGTTGCTTGTCTTTGATTAGTGAGTTACCACCGATGGCAACAACTGCAAGTTTTGTCATGTCGGCTCCTATGCTCAACTCATGGTCAATGCCATGACCGCTTTTTGGGCATGCAGGCGGTTTTCCGCCTCATCGAAGACCACAGAGTGCGGGCCATCGAGCACCTCGCTGGTGACTTCCACGTCACGATCGGCAGGTAGGGGATGCATGTAAATCACATCATCCTTACCACGCGCCAATTTTTCCTGATCCATAATCCAGTGCTTGTACTTATCCTGGATGCGCTTGCCTTCTTCAGGGTCGGTAGTCGTCATCAGCGGACCCCAGGATTTGGCATAAATCACGTCGGCGCCTTCGCAAGCAGCAGCCATCGCATCGGGGTCGCTGATGATTTCAAAACCGGCATGGTTCTTGCGAGCCAGTTCTTGCGCCTGCTCGACAATCTCGGGCATCAGCGCGAATTCCGGCGGATGCACCAGGGTGACATCCATGCCGAAGCGCGGCATTTGCAGGATGAGCGATTGCGGCACCGAGATGGGTTTCAGGTAGGAGGAAGCATAAGCCCAAGAAACAACGATTTTCTTGCGGCGCAGGTCACGGCCTTTCTTCTCCATGATGGTCATCAGGTCGGCGAGAATCTGATGGGGATGGTATTTTTCGCACTGCATGTTGAGCACGGGGACGCGTGAGGCTTCAGCCACCAGGTTCAGGTAACGGTTGCCAATGCCCCAATCCACGTGACGGATGGCAATACCATCGAAATAGCGCCCAAAGATTTCGCCCAATTCTTTTTCGGTGTCGCCGTGTGAAATTTGGGTGGTGCGGCTTTCAATGAAGGCCGCATGTCCGCCTAATTGGGCCATACCGGCTTCAAAAGAGCCACGCGTGCGCGTGCTGGAGAAGAAGAACAGCATTGCCAGCACTTTATCGCGCAGGTAGGCGTGAGGTTCCCCCAAAGCGCGCTTACGCTTCAGGTCCCACGCCACGTCTAAAATAGTTTCAACCTCTTCTTTTGAGAAGTCGAGATCACTGATGAAATCGCGGTTGCGAAGGTTTGTTTGCATCTGGTTAGTCTCCTAGTCTGGTAGTCTAATAGTCGGGTAGTCGAGTGGTCAAGTAGTCTGAGGGGAGCGAGGGGGAGGGCTAGCGTTTGGCTTTGCTCAGATAAGCCACAAAGCCGTTGAGGAGTTTTTTCGCTTGCTAAGAGGTACGTAATTCGAAATCTTTGGCAAAAGTGTTTACTGTCGTCAAATCGCAAATCCGGTTTGCCAACTACCGGGCTTTCTGCCAACTCTGCAACGCTTCAAAGCGCTCGATTTTCGTCACGCCGCGCCTCCCAACCTACGCCACCAAACGACTATGCCACTAAACGACTATTTTTACTCCATTGCGCCCAGTATCAACGCCAACAGGGCCATGCGCATCACAACGCCGTTGAAGGCTTCCTGCCAGTAGCGTGACCAGCGGGTGATGTCTACGTCGGGAGGAATTTCGTCCATGCGCGGCAGGGAGTGCAGCAGGATGGCATCCGATTTGGCTTTGTTCATCAGCAAATCGCGGGTGATTTTGTAGTTGGCCGGTGTAGTGGGCAGTTCACCTTTGCGCTCATCGCGGGATTTGGTGTAATCGGGTTGTACCGTGGGCTCCACCAGAATGACATCGGCGTCACCAATCACATCGCCGACGTGGTCGGCAAAGTTGAAGTCCAGGCCCATCTCGGCGTAATCCTGCTTGTAGGCCTCGGGCATTTCCATGCCAGGAGGCGCCACAAAGGTAATCGGACAATCAAACTGGGTGAGCGCATAACCCAGGGAGTGCATGGTGCGCATGCGCATATCGCCTACCGCTACCCAGCGCAGGCCGTCAATGGTGCCCTTTTCGCGCAACACAGTGTACAGGTCGGTGAGAATTTGGGTGGGGTGTTCGCCCCAGCCATCGCCGCCATTGATTACCGGAACGCTGGCCCATTTGGCTGCTTCGTGTGGCGCGCCCTGCTGAAAATGGCGCATCACAATGACATCACCGTAGAACTCCAGCATCTTGACGGTGTCCTTGATGGATTCCTGATAAAAGTCACCGGCACGCGTCATCTTGGCATCCGAAAAACCGGTCACATGACCGCCCAGGCGGTGCATGGCCGCTTCGTGCGCCAAACGGGTGCGTGTGGAGGGCTGATAAAACGCCGTTACCAAGGTCTTCTCTTTCAGCAAATCTACATTGCGGCGGTTGCGTGCAATTGGTTCTAACTCTTGGGCAATTTCAAAAACCCGAAAGAACTCATTGCGCTCAAAATTTTTCAAAGAAAGAATGTCACGTCCAGCAAAACTACGCATTTTTAGAAACCTCCAAATAAGAATTTGTTTTTGTGTGCAGCAATCTGCATACGATTGGTTTACCCTGCTACCCGGCGCACCACGTGAAAGTGGAAATAACCGGGTAGAAAGTAACTAAGGGAGTAATCTACCACCCGGCCTTCCGTAGAAAGCAAGCGGGATTCAAATAACAACAACGCATCGCCGCGTTGAATGCCAAGGCGTTTGGCAATTTCCGGAGGGGTTGGCACGGCTTGAATATCACAGCGCGACACCCCCAAAGGGGGATCACCACGCTCCAGCAACAAATCCAATACCGAGCCGCGAAAACCACCGCGCAAATCTTCAGGGGACAGCACATTCTCCGGCAGGACATCCACCAAATAGGCAATGGGACGCTCTCGAAGCAGCATACTGCGTTCCACCACCACGACCGGCTGCTCCGCAGGTGCATCCAAAGCCAGGCATTCCTTTTCCGTGGGCAAACGATGCTGAATGTGCAACGCGCCCATCGAAACGGCCAACCCCATGCGTCGGGCTTGCGTTTCAATGCTTTCCAACACTTCCATGCCGCTCTCGATAACTTCGGCAGGGAGCATCACGTAGGTGCCCGCCCCCTGCTTGCGAAGCAGGACGCCGCGCACTTCAAAGGTACGCATCGCCTCTCGCAAAGAGGAGCGGCTGACCCCTAAGGTCTTCGCCAGTTTCGGTTCGGCCGGTAGTTTTTCTCCTGGGGGCGTTTGAGCAATGATTTCCGCCAGGCGTTCCTGAAGCGTTCTTGTGGTTTGATTCATGATGGTTGTTTATCTGTTTCCGGTGGCTGGGAAGCCGCCTCTGCGATTTCTGTTATTCAAACAGGTGAATGAGTTCAAAGCGGGTGACATCCACCAAACCAAGATCGGAGATGCGCAGTTCAGGGATGACCACCAGCGCCAGGAGTGAGAGTTGCATATTGGGGTTATTGAGCGTACAGCCGCAAGCCTCAAAGCCGCGCAGCACGTCGCCCATGTTCTCGGCCACGATTTCCGCCCGCTGGTTGGACATCAGCCCGGCAATGGGCAAAGCCACCAGTCCGATGACCTGCCCATCTTTGATGACCACCTGTCCACCACCCACCTCGGCCAATTTGTTGGCCGCCTGGGCCATCATGGCTTCGTCCGTGCCCGCCACAATCATGTGATGACTGTCGTGCGCTACGGTGGTGGCAATGGCACAACGCTCGGTGAACCCGAACCCATGCACCAAGCCAACGGTTACGCCGCCGGTACCTTTGTGACGTTCCACCAGCGCAATTTTGGCAATATCGCGCCCTACATCCGGGCGGATTTCACCATTCTGAGGCTGAACTTCCATGCGCAGGTGCCGCGTGGGCGCCTGATTTTCAATCACACCAATAACGTTGGCGGTCAACGTGGAAGCGCCTTGCGGGACCGGCAGGCGGAAATCATCTGCCGTGAGCGGGTGCCCCAGATGGACGGAATGCGTCGCCCAATCGGGGTAGGGGTAAGCAGGCAAATCCACCAGCAGGTGGCCGTCTTGGGCAACCACCTGCCCTTTAGCAATCACCATTTCGGCCCGGAAATTGCGCAAGTCGGAAGCCAGCACGATGTCAGCCCAGCGGCCAGGGGCAATCATGCCCAGTTCCCGGCTCAAGCCAAAGTGCTCTGCGGTGTTGATGGTCATCATCTGGAGGGCGGTCATCGGCGGCAGGCCTTGCGCAATGGCATGGCGCAGCACCCGATCCATGTGCCCATCCTTCACCAGCGTCTCGGAATGGCTGTCATCGGTGCACAGGATGAAACGGTGCGGGTCCAGCCCGGCTTCCAGGATGGCGCCTACCTGCGAGGCCACATCGTGCCAGGCCGAGCCATAGCGCAACATCGGACGCATGCCTTGACGAGCGCGAGCAATGGCATCTTCCAGGCGCGTGCCTTCGTGGTCGTCCTCCGCACCACCAGCAACGTAACCGTGGAAGGGCAACCCCAAATCCGGACTGGCGTAATGCCCGCCGATGGTTCTGCCCGCCGCGTGGGTAGCGGCCATCTCGGACAACATTTTCTCATCGCCATTGAATACGCCGGGGAAATTCATCATCTCCCCCAGGCCAATAATGCCCTCCCAAGTCATGGCCTCGGCTACTTCTTCGGGGCCAATGGAGGCGCCGGGAGTTTCCAAGCCAGGGGCAGAAGGCACGCAAGAGGGCATTTGCACCCACACGTGAATGGGTTGCACGGCGGCCTCATCTACCATCAGGCGCACACCCTTCAAACCAAAGACATTGGCGATTTCGTGGGGGTCAACAAACATGCCGGTCGTGCCATGCGGGGCGACCGTCCGTACAAACTCGGTCACGGTGACGGCGCCGCTCTCAACGTGCATGTGCCCATCCAACAGGCCGGGCACCAGGTATCGCTCCTGCGCATCAATAACCTGCGTGTTCTCGCCAATGCAATGGCCGGCATCCGCCCCCACAAAGGCGATGTGTCCATCCACAATTGCCACGTCGGTGTGGGGAATGATTTCGCCCGTTTGCACACTGACCCAACGGCCATTACGCACCACCAAATCGGCGGGCTTACGCCCCATGGCAACGTCCACCAGGACTTTACGGAGATAAAAATGAGAAGTTTGATCCATGCTTGCCTCCAAAAGCAATCCAAAATTACAGTTGCCAGGCCGTTTGCCAGATTTTACGGCGATAGGCCGGGTCTTGATAACGTTGTGGGTGAAAGGCGGCGGCATAAGGCGGCAAGGGCGCCGCAGTCAGGTAAGCGGCCAGCAAATCGGCGGCACCCTGAGAAGCCATGATGCCAAAACCGGATAACGCGCCGAGTACGAAAGCGCCCTCCACCGGCAACGGCCCAATCAGGGGACGGTTTTCGGGCGTCTTGATGTAGTAACCGCCATCCACAACCGGCCTCGGAAGGTGTCCACGATAGGCGTGCATGGCGGGTAACATGCGTTCCAACCCCCGCAGGACGACTTCAGGGTAGAGATCATCCAGGGGAACGGGGAAAAGCGGGGACATTTCAGGGGTATCGTACTCCCATAGGGCTACGGCCACTTGGGAACCCGCGCCACCCTCGGGGCGGATATGTGCCCCAGGGGGCAGCAGCCCACTCAAAGGGCGTCCCGTTTCCATTTCATCCAGCAGGAGGCGCTCTTCGGGCGTCCAATCCAGGCGCTGGGGGTCATCCCATATCAGCAAGGGAGCGGTACGCGGCAAGGCTTGCAGATGGTCGTTGAAGGCCAGTTTGAGATGCCGTTCTGCTACCACCGGCAGGTCAACACCCAATTGGGCGGCCAGCGGCTTGAGGAAGGGACCGGGCGCCAGCACCAGGCGCTCCACCGGTAGATGCGTGCCGTCCTCCAAATACAGCGCCTGCACCCTCCCTTGGCGATGCGCAATTTGAGTCACGCGTCCATGCCAGACTTGCACCCCGAGGGCACGCGCCGCTTCTAGCAGGGTCATGCCCAGTTGTTGGGCGCTCAACCAACCCGCCCGGCGAACGTGCAAGCCGGCAATAGCCTCCGCACCCAGGTACGGGAAATGCGTTTGCAGCGCCTGCCGCCCCACAAGAAGGTCGGCACCCGTCGGCTGGTTCTGCCAGTCTTCCAGCGCGGCCGGCCGATAGTCGCTGGCCTTGCCTTCGTGGATACGCACGGGGCCGGCGCCCATGCGGGCGGCAGTTTCGGCGGCCGACTGCCATTGCGCGAGACGCTCCTGACGGGCAGTGAGGAACAGGTAGCCGCGTCGGTTGAGGTGAAAACGGTTGCCGGTGGCCTGCGCCAGTTCTTCTAACAAGGTGATGCTGCGGTTCATCAGTGCAATCATGGCATGATCGGGGCCAGGCCACCAGTTGCGATAACACTCGGTGGATTTGTCGCTGGTCAGGCTGAGCGGGGCGCGGGAATCAATCAGCACGATATCGCGCACACCATGCCTGACGGCCAGATGGTAGGCCAGGGAAACCCCGGCAATGCCAGCACCAATGATGGAGAGCATAAGTTCGTGTTATTCCGTATCCAGGAGAGGCTTCAGGGCCGTCAGCAGCAAATCTACGTTAGCACGCGCACTGCTGTAGCCCATCAAGCCAACGCGCCAG
This sequence comes from Anaerolineales bacterium, assembly GCA_034434095.1. Taxonomy (GTDB): domain Bacteria; phylum Chloroflexota; class Anaerolineae; order Anaerolineales; family DRKV01; genus DRKV01. Next base: position 10,168 of record DAOTZN010000160.1, on the reverse strand, counting down.
ATTTTTCCGGCCAGTGGACCAAAGCCACCGGCGATTTCCAGGTTGTACTCCTGCAACAAGGCACGGCGCACGGCCAGTTCGTCCACACCGGCGGGCACCAGGGGGGTGCTCAAGGTCGGCGAACGGTATTCACGCGGGATGAAGAAATCCAACCCCAGGGCTTCCAATCCATCCCACAGGCGTTCGGCGTTGTGCTGATGACGATTCAAGCAGGCTTCCAGGCCTTCTTCGGCAATCAGGCGCAAACTTTCACGCAGACCGTACAGGCTGCTGATGGGCGGGGTGTGGTGATAGGCATGGGCGTCACCCCAATAGCGGGCAATCAAGGCCAAATCAAGATACCAGGTATCCACCGGTGTCTGACGTGCGTCCAGTGCTTGCCGGGCACGTTGTGAGATGGTGATGGGGGCTAACCCGGGGGGCGCTGAAAGGCATTTTTGGGAGCCGCTGTACACGATGTCCACGTCCCAGGCGTCCGTGCGCACGGGCGCGCCGCCCAACGAGGCAACCGTATCCAGGACGACTAACGCGCCATGACGGTGGGCGGCGGCGGCGATTTCATCTACCTGCGGTTGCAGGGTGCCGGTGGAGGTTTCCATGTGTACCAGGGCCAACAATTTGTAGCGTTTGCGCCCCAAGGCGGCTTCCACCTCTTGCGGGGTGAAGACCTCCCCCCAAGGGTGCTCCAGGGTGTCTACCTGCGCCCGATGGCGGGCAGCAATTTCGGCCAGTCGGGCGCCAAAGTAGCCGTTGACCAGCACCAAAACGTCATCGCCCGGCTCAATGAAGTTGACCAGCGAGGTTTCCATGCCGGCCGTGCCCGTCCCAGAAATGGGGAAGGTCCATTCGTTCTCGGTCTGGAAGACCATGCGCAACAAAGATTGGATTTCACCCAGATAGACCATCAACTGCGGGTCAAGATAGCCAATCATGGGTGCCGACATGGCCCGCAGCACACGCGGGGGAATGGTGCTGGGGCCAGGGCCAAGCAAAATACGGGGGGTGGGGTCAAGTTCGTTCATGGCGGGTAGTCTGATAGTCTGGTAGTCGGGTGGTCGGGTGGTGAGATGACAATTGCTGATAGGAGAGCACTTTTTGGCTATGCGCAATGGCGGGTCGAGTGGTCGGGTAGGGGCGAAAGGCGTTTTGACAGCAAACAGCGGACAGCGGTCAGGGGGCCAGCAATTGTGCGGCCAAACGGTTGTGAGTCTGCACCAGGGCGTGCTCATCCAGCACTGCCATGTGCCCCTGGCGGACAATGAATTTTCCGCCTACCACGGTGTAATCCACACGCGCCGGCTGGTCGAAGACCAGTGCAGCAACCGGATCGTGCAATCCACCGGCATACTGGATGCGGTTCAAGTCAACGGCGAAGAAATCGGCACACTTTCCAGGCTCCAGCGAACCAATATCGGTGCGCCCTAAGACGGCCGCGCCGCCGCGCGTTCCCAGCCAGAGGGCCTGACGGGCGGTCATTAACCGGCGATGGGGGTCATTGGAACGCGAAAAGCCGGTGATGCCTTCCCGCACTCGCGAGAGCAGCATGGCCTGTCGGACTTCGGCCAACAGGTGAGAGCCATCGTTGGAGGCCGAACCATCCACGCCCAGGCCCACATTTACACCGGCGGCCAGGTACTCTTTGATGGGCGCAATGCCAGAAGCCAGGCGCATGTTGGAGGTGGGACAATGGGCTACCCCACATTGGTGTTGGCTGAAAACCTGAATTTCCTGCGCATTGGTCCACACGGCATGGGCAAACCACACGTCAGGCCCCACCCAACCGAGTTCTTGCATGTAGCCCACCGGGCGGTGTCCGAATTTCTCCAGGCAGAATTGCTCTTCGTCCTCGGTTTCGGCCAGATGGGTGTGCAGATGGACACCGTAGGTGCGCGCCAACTCGGCCGATGCACGCATCAGGTCACCGGTGACGCTAAAAGGGGAGCAGGGGGCGAGCACAATCTGGGTAAACGCGCCGGGGTTAGGGTCGTGGTAAGTTTCAATCAAGCGTTGGCTATCGCGCAAAATGGTCTCTTCGTCGTCCACCACGCTATCGGGCGGCAAGCCGCCGTCCTTCTCGCTAAGCGACATCGAACCGCGCGAGGCCTGCAAACGCAGCCCCACTTCGCTCGCTGCCAGAATTTCGTCATCTAGTTTGGAGCCATTGGGAAACAGGTACAAATGGTCGGAGGCCGTCGTGCAACCGGAAAGCGCCAGTTCGGTCAGCGCGGTTTTGGTGGAGACGCGAATGTGCTCCGGCGTCAGACGTGCCCAGATGGGGTACAACGTCTTGAGCCAGTTGAACAAGTTGGCATTTTGTGCCGCGGGCACAACGCGCGTCAGGGTTTGGTAAAAGTGATGGTGGGTATTGACCAGGCCGGGCAGCACGATATGCCCGCTCAAATCGAGCACCTCATCGGCCGATGAGGGTAGTTCGTCGGTCGGGCCGACCTGTGCGATAAAACCATCCCGAATAAAAAGACCACCATCCGCGATTTCGCGGTGATGGTCGTCCATAGTAACAAGGTAAGCGTGTTTGATAAGCAAGGTCGTCATGACAGGAGGTACACTTTCGCTTTTTGAGAAGGGAAAACCACATCCCCTAAAAAACGGGGTAAACGGGCAAACCAAGACTGCCGGCAGGCTAAAAAGTCTACCCACAGCACAGTTTTCTCAAGCGCTAACGATGCAAGAAACCGTTTTCATAGTCGCGGAGAAAAAAGGACGAGGCCCCTCCCCCGCCCTGGTTGTCCGACAACTTGCCTTTAGTGTAGCACGAAAAAAAGCGCCTGTCAATTGTCCGACAAATTCTGGAAGGTGGTCAACAGCCGTGCAGCCCGCAAAGTGTTCTTCAACAACATGGCGATCGTCATCGGCCCAACCCCACCGGGGACAGGTGTAATCGCGGAGGCCACCTGTACCGCCTCATCAAAGGCCACGTCACCCACCAGGCGATAGCCCTTTTTGGCCGCGGGGTCATCCACCCGGTTGACACCTACGTCAATTACCACCGCGCCGGGCTTGATCCAATCACCGCGCACCATTTCGGCACGCCCAACAGCAGCGATGAGAATGTCGGCCTGGCGCACCACCGCCGGCAGGTCGCGAGTATGTGAGTGGCACATGGTTACGGTAGCGTTGCGGCGCAGGAGAAGCAACGAGACCGGCATGCCCACAATGTTGGAGCGTCCCAACACAACCGCATGAGCACCATCAAAATCAACGCCGTGCTGCTCCAAAAGGTACATCACGCCCGCGGGGGTGCAGGGCACAAATAAAGGCTCGCGTCCCTTTTGGGCCAGGCGTCCAATGTTGAGCGGGTGAAACCCGTCCACGTCCTTTTCCAAACGGATGCTGTTCAGAATGCGCTCTTCGTCCAGGCCTGGGGGCAGCGGCAATTGCACCAGGATGCCATGCACGCGCGGGTCATCATTCAACTCACGTACCAGGGCTTCCACCTCAGTCTGAGACGCATCAGCGGGCAGGGTAAATCCAAAAGATTCGATGCCCACCTGCTGGCAGGCTTTGTGCTTCGTGCGCACGTACACCTGAGAGGCCGGGTTATCCCCTACCAACACAGTAGCCAACCCGGGGCGCGGCTTCCCGTCGGCGACCCAATGGTTCACGCTATCTGCCAGGCTCTCGCGCAGGCGTTGGGCAATACCCTTTCCATCAATGAGAGATGCTGTCATGCTTTTGCTCCTATTCATAATTCTTGGTGCCTTCGCGCCTTAGTGGTGAATTCAAGCAAGGTGGGTGCAGGAGAAAAATACCACGAAGACTCAAAGACACGAAGTTTGTACCAAAAACGCCCGCCCAAGGTGCGGGCAGGCGTTCTGACGGTCATTCAACCGTTACTAAAAAACGGAAATCCTTGTCCGTCACCTGGAAAGTCTGCTCCTTGCCATCCAGGGTGTAATCAAAGATGAAACCGTACAGGTAATTATAGCCCAGGGTTTGGCCCAGGAAATTCACCTTGACCTGAAAAACATCACCCGGCCTGACTTCAAAGGGCGTCTCCGCGGGAACGCGATTTTTCACCACCGCGACTTCCTGCTCGCCGTTGATCAGCGTGACGCTGTCAACATCCATGTGCAGAATTTCACCCGCCAGCATGACCTGAACACCCGTGATATTGGTGGACGCCTTTCCCTGATATTGCACGCTGTACACGCCTGGCTGTGTATCACGCAACAAGACGACCACGGCCTGGTCACCACCAACCAATGTAAACCCCTTGGCCTGTTGGCTTTGGTAAACCAACGCCACCAACAACGCCACAACCACCAACGCAACGATGATTATCCAAGCGCGCAGCGATGATTGCTGTGATTTCTTACTAGACTTTGACACACTTTCACCTCCAAACAGAATTTTAGCCTGCGGAATGCCTCCCCAGGCTCCCCCGATTATCCCCCAAAGCCGGAGAAATCGCAAGATGCAAAAGGCAAAAGGCGAAAGGCGAAATGCAAAATGCAAAAGGCAGAAGGCAGAAGGCGAAATATTGAATTACTCTGCAACATTTGCCTCGTGCGCGCAAATCTTGTCTGGCAATCGTAACGCCAGGCTCCGCCTGGTCATGCCGATCATACCACTGCGTACCATTACATGGCACAGGTGGCACAGGCAGGTCAGCGGCACATTCGGTGTCACCGCCGGCGGAGCACCGCTACCGAACAAAGGGTAGGGGCAGCAGCCCCCCGGGGTATGGAGGGGGGATTCAGTATCTTGCAGGCGTCCTGCATCCAATGGCAACAGGCTGAATGCCTGTTCTACACAGTGCTTGCGAAAGACCGGCTATCTTGACAAAATCGCGCATCTTATTTATAATCATTACTACTTTAGAATTATTATAAATAAAGGACCAAGTATGAACACCTACGAAGATTTAATTGCCGCCTTGCGCCAGCAAGGGAAGCGCATTACCCCACAGCGCGAAGCCATTTGCCACTTGCTGGTAGAGAGCGATGAACACCCTACGGCACAGCAAATCCACGCCACCCTGAAGGCACAATTCCCCAATATGAGCCTGGCAACCGTTTACAACACCCTGGAGACGTTGGTCTCCCTGGGGTTAGTACACACCCTGGGCAGCGCAGGAGACGACACCATCCACTACGACGCAGACACCACGCCACACGTCAACCTGGCGTGCATCTCTTGCCATCGCGTGATAGACCTGCCTACCTCCAGCGTAGCCGCATTGGATGAGGAAGTCACCCAAAATTCTCATTACCAATTGCTTGGCGCGCGCCTGATGTACTACGGCCTGTGCCCCGAATGTCAACAACAACAAACAGAAACTAACTTTTCATAGCGAATGACGAAAACCATGGAAACGACCATTCCACCTCAAGATACCCGTTGTACCACCGTGTTGCAAGACACCTTAACCGGCTATGCCGGCGTGCGCGCAGCCCAATTCGACCTACAAAAAGGGCGCCTGGTGCTAGAGTATGACCCGCACACCTTGCGCCCCGAACATGCCCTGCAGTTGACTCGCAACGCCGGACGCGCCGCCTGGGAACGCGTCCAACATTGCCAGCGGAAATCGGATGCCGCCTGTGCAGCCTGTCTGAGCCAGATGGCACAAGGCCTGAATACTCACTACCAGGCGCTTGCCCGGTTGGAAGAAATTCCCCAGGCACGCTTTCTAAAAGGCCGCATGGAAATTCAACTCCCTACGGCCAATGGAGAAAGCCTCACCGCCGACTACGAAGCCGTCCCAATGCCCTCCCCGGCCGTGCCGCGCTGGCCAAAAATCAGCCGGGAACGCCTGGAAGTGCTCTTCACCCTGCTAACCGCCCTGTTTGGGCTAACGGCCTTTATCGGAGCGCATTGGGGCTTGCTTACGCCACTCGCCAGCAGCCTGCTCTACGGGGCTGCCTTCGCCGTAGGTGGCTACTACGGGCTCATCGATGGACTGCACGAGTTATGGCATGAACACCGCTTGAATGTGGACTTGCTCATGATTTTGGCGGCGCTGGGCGCGGGGTTCATCGGTCAACCTGCCGAAGGGGCCACCCTGCTGTTCCTTTTCTCGCTCTCCAATACGCTGCAAGCCTACGCCTTGGATCGCAGCCGCAAGGCCATTCAAAAACTGCTCGACCTGCGTCCTCCGACGGCGACGGTACGGCGCGGCTCCCGACTGGTCAACTTACCGGTGGAAGACCTGGTACTGGGCGACGTGGTGCTGGTGCGCCCTGGAGAACGCTTTCCTATTGATGGAGAAGTCATCGAAGGCACTTCCACCGCTAACCAGGCCAGCATTACCGGCGAATCGCTACCGGTTGCCAAAGAGCCGGGCAACCCGGTCTTTGCCGGAACGGTCAACGGCAACGGGGCACTAGAAGTGCGCGTCACCCGTCTGGCAAACGACACCACCTTGGCAAAAATCGTCCACATGGTCGAAGAAGCCCAGGAGCGCAAAGCCAACACCCAAACTCGTCTGGATAACTTTGAGCAAATTTATGCGGTACTGGTGCTGGCTGCTGCCGGCCTGCTGATTGCACTTCCGCTGCTGCTGGGTGCGCCTTTCCAACCCACCTTCTACCGCGCCATGACCTGGCTGGTGGTCGCTTCCCCCTGCGCCCTGGTCATCTCGACGCCGGCCAGCATCCTATCTGCGATTGCCAACGGGGCGCGGCACGGAATATTGTTCAAAGGTGGACTACACATGGAACACACCGCGGAATTACAGGTGGTTGCCTTCGACAAAACGGGCACCCTGACCGAGGGTAAACCTGCCCTTACAGACCTGATTCCCTGGGGAGATACCCCTCCCGAGGAATTGCTAGGCCTGGCAGCCGCCGCCGAGGCCCGCTCCGAGCACCCACTGGCCGCCGCGATCGTCCAAGAAACCAACCAGCGCGGCATTTCTCTGCTAACGGCAACCGAATTTCAGGCGCACACCGGACAAGGCATTGAGGCCCTGGTCGCTGGGCAACGCATCTGGCTGGGCAACGAGCGCTTGTTCCAACTGCGCGGTGTCGCTATCCCCACAGAATTGCGCCATCAAATGCAGGCCCTGGAAAACGAAGGAAAAACCGTCATGCTGTTGTATGCTGTCAACAAAGGTTTCCTGGGCTTACTGGCCGTTGCAGACACGCTGCGTCCAAACGCGGCCGAAATCATCAGCGCTCTTAAGCGGTTGGGCATCCGCAAAACCGTCATGTTGACGGGCGACAATCCGCGCGTTGCCGCCGCCATTGCCGCGCAAACCGGCGTGGACGAATTCCATGCCGAACTGCTACCCGAAGATAAAGTACGACTGCTGCAAGACCTGCGTCAGCGCTACGGAACGATTGCCATGATCGGCGACGGCGTCAACGACGCCCCCGCGCTGGCCAGCGCCGATGTTGGCATTGCAATGGGCGGGGCAGGCACCGATGTCGCGCTGGAAACCGCCGACGTGGTGCTCATGGCCGATGATCTAACGCACCTGCCGTACGCTTTAGGGCTGGCACGACGCGCCCGTCAGGTCGTATGGCAAAACTTGACGTTCTCACTAGCGGTCATCGTGTTGCTGGTTGCCACTACTTTTGGGTTAGATTTGCCGCTGCCGTTGGGCGTAGTCGGCCACGAGGGCAGCACCGTACTGGTTGTACTCAATGGTCTGCGCCTGTTGCGTTATACCGCAGAGTAAAAGACTGGACGCGGCTGCTTTCAACTTGACCGCCGCCGGAGAATAAAAATCTGCGTAATCTCATCTGGGGTTTATCGGCTACCCACCGGTTTTGGTCAATCTCCAGTAAAAAAAATAGCGTGGCGCAATTTTTGCGCCACGCTGCTCTTTAGCGGTCTCTTGTACGCTCAAGGACGCCAGGCGGGGTCAAATTCCCAGAAATCGGGGAAATCAAACAACAACTTGGGTTCACCGCCAGAAGCACTTACAATCCAAATACCGTGATTGGTGCCATCGGGCCAACCTTCGTATACCACCCATTTTCCATCCGGTGAGTAAGATGCCCCTCGCTTAGGTGACGTATCTGCCATCAATGAAACAGGGGAAAAGTGGTCTGAAGAAGAGGCATAGAACAAAGGCACGGTATTGACGTTAGTACGGAAGGTAAACACCAGTTGCCCACCAGACGATGACCATTCGGGACGGAAATATAGCCCTGCGCTATCCGAAAACGGCTCAGGATTGGAACCGTCGGCATTCATCATCCAGATGCGCTGACCATTCTTCGCGGTTGAAATATACACAATTTTCAACCCATCCGGTGACCATTCCGGCTGCATATTTTGGGTTCCCTGCGTAGCCAGCGGAGAGACCTCATCGGTTGCCAAATCCAGGAGATAAACCGCCGGATTGCCAGTACCGCGCAACGAAGTAAAGACGATCTTGGTCCCATCCGGAGACCAGGCCGGGTCGTAATCTCCAGAAGATTTTCTCAATGGGGATGATAGTGGGGACGACGAACCGTCATCTTTAACATCAATGACGAACAGACTGCTGCCGACATAGGCTTCCTGGTACCCAGGGCATGGAGAGACAAACACCAGACGACTACCATCGGGGTTCCATTCTGGCTGACAGGCACCGCCGGCGACGAAAGTCAGTTGCCGGACACTGCCCCCAGCCAAATTCACCAACCAGATTTGCGGCTCGCCGCTTTTGGTAGAAACAATGGCTAGTTCACCGGAACCACCGCCCAGGGGTGTCGGCAAAGGGGTCGGTGTTAAGGTAGGCGTAGGGGTAAAAGTCGGTGCTTGTGTTGCTGTAGGGGAGGGCGTAGGCGTAAATTCTGGGGTCAAGGTAGGCGTAGCCGTGGCCTCATCCACCACCGCGAGAACTGTGGCGGTAAAAGTATTCTCTGGCGTAGCGGTAATGCGAATCGGTGCAAAGGGTGGACGGTTGGGGATATTCATGACGTACGCGGATACCGTAGCCACCGATTGCTGCGCCTGGGCAGGGTATTGGTACGCAAACCAGCCACCAGCCGCGACCAAGGCAACAATCAATAACAGCAAGGTCACTAAACAGCCACGGCCTTTTTTGCGCTTTTTCGGCAACGAGCGGGTGTGCTCCTCGATGAGTTCTTCAAGCGGTTTATTGCGTGCAAAGGGATCGCTACCAGGCGTTGAGAACGGGTCGCTGATTGGTGACACATCCTGCTCCGAAGCAGGTCCTTCGGCCACCGAGGAAGATTCACCGGCAACACTCGGAGGAGGCGTGACAACCAGCGGAGCATTATTCAACTTACGAGTTGAGCGAGAGGCCCCCAACAAAGCCAGGCGAAATTCTTCGGCCGTCTGGAAACGGTCATCCGGCTGTACGGCCAGAGATTTTTCCAGCGCAGCAGCCAGGCGGCGGGAAACATTAGGGTTGTGCTTACGCACCGGGGTCAGCGTAGCCTGCTCCATGGCCCGCGACAAGCCATCTTCGGGCAGTGCGCCACACAGAGCGGCGTACAACGTAGCCCCCAGAGAGTAGATGTCAGAACGGTGGTCGGTGCGGGCTGTGCCGTACTGTTCCGGCGGGGAATAACCAGGGGTCATGGCACGCGCCCCTGTGGTCGTGGCTTGTCCAGCCTGAACGATTTTTGCCAGACCAAAGTCCACCAGAAAAACGCGCCCGTCAGGAGTGATCTTTACATTCCCCGGCTTAATATCGCGATGGACAATTTTAGGTTCACTGGTATGCAGGTAGGTTAAGGCTTCACAAATGGCCATCCCCAAGACAATCACTTCTGCTTCCGGCAATTGTCCTTCCCGATCCATACGTTGGCGTAAGTCTTCCCCCTCGATAAAATCCATAATCAAATATTGTCCCTGCCCAGGAATTTCAAAGTGGTCCGTTACACGTGGCAGGTTGGGATGGCGCAAATTTGCCAGAATAATCGCTTCGCGTCGGAACTGGCGAGCGTATTCATCCGTGGTAAATAGGTTTTCTTTGATGGCGACTTCCACACCCAGATTCTCATCCACGGCGCGATAAACTGCCCCCATTCCCCCCTGGCCGAGAATTTCTACAATGCGGTATCGTTTATTAATAAGTGCGCCACGTTCAAGCGTCATAAGGTCATGGTACTCCTTTAGGGACTGGCAAAATCCTTGTGCCAGCAAACTGGTATCTGATCTGATCTGAAAATAAACTTCTCATTAGGCTCGTGGCACCAGCTACTAAACGACCTCTGTGTTAGCCGAGTGCTCAGGTTATAGCACA
>DAOTZN010000159.1:0-2393 GCA_034434095.1 Anaerolineales bacterium | reverse complement strand
GCCGCTGCACAAACCTATTATTTTCAGGTCAATGGTATTTTTGTGCATGTGTATTGGGAGGCGGATGGCACAGCCACCATAGACTATGTTTTTGATTTCACCAACAGCAGCAGTGCCAGCCCAATTGATTATGTAGATGTCGGCATCCCGAATGACAATTACAGTTTGAGCAATGTAAGCGCCGATGTAGATGGCTATGTCCTCAACGATATTGATTACTCACCCTATGTGGACCCGGGCGTAGCCATTGGCTTGGGCAGCCGCGCGATTGACCCCGGTCAGCGCGGCAAAGTGCATGTAGTGATTCGCGATGTTAAGCGCGTTTTGTTTCAAGATGACCGCGACTCCAGTTATGCCAGTGCCGTTTTCTCGCCAACGTGGTTCGGTTCGCAGTATGTGTATGGCGAAACGCGCGTGCGCGTCACCTTTCACATGCCGCCGGGCGTAAAAGCCGACGAGCCGCGCTGGCACGCCGCGCCCTACGGGTGGCAGGCACAGCCCATCACCGGATTCGACGAACAAAACCGCGTGCAATACATTTGGGAAAAAGCCGATGCCAATGCCTACACACAATACAAATTCGGCGCGTCCTTCCCAAAAACCTACGTCCCTGCAACCGCCATAAGCAGCCCAAGCCTGATGGACCGCTTGGGCATTGACGAAGAGGACTTAATCGGCATGTTGTTCTGCTTTGGCTTTGGCGCATTTTTCGTTGGTTCCATTGGGTTTTCAATTTATAGTTCACAAAAACGACAAATGCAGTACCTACCGCCCAAAATCCGCATTGAGGGACATGGCATCCGGCGCGGCTTAACCGCAATTGAAGCCGCTGTCCTCATGGAACAACCAGTAGACAAAATTCTGACGATGATTTTATTTGCCGTCATCAAAAAAGGCGCGGCGCAAGTTGTAAAAAGTGACCCGATGGAAATTGCCGCCACCCAACCCGTCCCAGAAGATTTACGCCAATACGAGCGCGAGTTTTTAGAGGCGTTTGCTGTCAAAAACAAGCAAGCCCGCCAAAAAGCCCTGCGCGACACTTTTATCAATCTCGTCAACAGCGTTACCGGGCAAATGAAAGGTTTTAGTCGCAAAGAAACTGTGGATTATTACAAGAAAATCACCGAAAAAGCCTGGAAGATGGTTGAAGATGCCGGTACGCCCGAAGTAAAGAGCGAAAAATACGATGAAGTGATGGAATGGACGATGCTCGATAAAGACTATACCGACCGTACTCGCGACATCTTCCAGAGCCGTCCGGTGGTTGTGCCGCGTTGGTGGGGACGCTACGACCCAACCTATCGTCCCGTCTCTACGGGGGGCGGCAGCAGCAAAAGCAGCACCCCCGCTATGCCTGCCGGAGGCGGCAGCGCCATGCCTACCCTGCCCGGCGGACAGTTTGCCGCGAGTGTAGTTGGCGGGATGCAATCCTTTGCAGGTAACGTTGTCGGCAATGTGAGTACCTTCACCAGCGCGATTACCGGTAAGACCAATCCCATTCCAAAATCGAGCAGCGGCGGATATCGCAGCCGCGGCGGCGGAAGTAGTTGCGCCTGCGCCTGTGCTTGCGCCGGTTGCGCCTGTGCCTGTGCCGGAGGTGGACGCTAATGGACCTCGCGCGCTTTACCCGTTGGCTACACCCAACCCCCGCACCTGTACAGCCGCCTGCCGCTCAGACGCAAATTTTCCATTACCTGCGCCAAACCCCCGGCGAGAAAACCCGCGTCCATTTGCGAATAGACCCCGACGGTAGCGGTGTCGTCATCATCAACTCAAACCGCATTTTGCACCTCAACCCTACCGCCGTGCGGATGACGCAGCACTTCCTTAAAGACACCCCCGAACCCGAAATTCTGCGCGACATCACCCAAACCTACCGCGTCCCAAAACACCAAGCCCAAGCCGACTATCGCAAATTGGCGCGCGACCTGCAAGAATTGTTTGACCCCAACGGCGCGTGCGCCTTTCACGAACTCGACCTCGAAACGATTGCCCCGTTTAGCGCACGTCCATCTGCGCCTTACCGCATGGATTTAGCCCTCACCTACCGCTGCAACAACGACTGCTCCCACTGCTACAACGTCAGTGACCGCAACGACCCCGAACTCAGCACTGCCGAATGGAAGCAAATCATTGATACGCTGTGGCAAATTGGCATTCCGCACATCCTCTTCACCGGCGGCGAAGCCACCCTGCGAAATGACCTGCCCGAACTGATTGCCCACGCCGAACGCAACGGGCAAATTACCGGTCTTAACACCAATGGTCGCCGCATGAGTGACCCCAAATATGTGCAAACCCTAGTAGATGCCGGGCTAGACCACGTACAAATCACCCTCGAATCGCACGACTCTGCCATTCACGACAGCATGATGCGCCGCAAAGGGGCATGG
>DAOTZN010000158.1:0-3923 GCA_034434095.1 Anaerolineales bacterium | reverse complement strand
GTAGGTATAGGCGTGCGTACTGGCGGCGGGGAAGTCGGGGTCGGGAACGGTGTCGGCCAGGGCGTAGGCGTGGGAAACGGCGTGAGAAGCCACTCCGGTGGCACCGTCGGTACCAACGCTGGCGTTCCCAACAGGACAGCAGGTGTTGGATTAACTACTCCTCCTTCACGGCTGAGATAAATGCGCACGGAATCCACAGCGCGCAATCCTTGGGGTGTAATCGCACTTGCCATAAGTTCTACCAGTCCTTCTCTGGCCGGAAGATGTAATTTGCGCGTGAGAACGACTGGCTGGCCTGCTTTTATGCTCACCCGCCAATCCAATCCTCGATCTCCTTTCCAAACAACTTCTCCTTGCTCCACCTTTTCCGGTTCCTCAACGACAATCTCTTTCTCATGATATATTAGTGAAATGCCCAGATTGGAGATGTCATCTTTGCTCGTTACTGTTATTTGGACCAACAGTGGCTCTTCCCAACGAATCGGTTCGGCCACTTCTATCTTGACACAAAGGCCCTGATTGCACTGTCCACCACCGGGTGCAGCACTTCCCCCACACCCTACCAGGACAATCATCAAAATCGCAAGGATCCAAAAGCGTTTCGTCTTTGCCTCCTTCGCCCTTATGGGCTGTTCCTCAAGACAAGGGGCAGAAACACCCGCGCCCGTACCGGCACAACATTGACACGGAAGGTGTCATCCGCCGTCTTGAGGCTGTCGTTTGCCCGGATGGTCACATCACAACTGCCCAACCACCCGGCCTGCGGATGGATGTCCACAAAATCCCAGGCATCGATCGTCACCCCACAGTGCCAGGCGCTGGTGTAAACAATCTGCCACTCCAGTTCCCAATCGTTGCTCTCCTCATCTGCCGAGTAAGCCCAAAGGTTAATGGCATTCTCCCATCCAAACCCCTGCAGCACGGTGCGGTCTGGCAACGGTGGCTCAAAGCGCGGTGGAGTATCGTAATCCATGGTGTTCTGATAGATGGCCCGCACCGCGTGGTGTTTGTTCTGCCCACTGCCCTTCCAACTATTCCAAAACGCGGAGAAGCGGTCCTCGTGTGGCGCCCGGAAGACGATGTTGGCGATAGGGGCAAGGCCAAATGTAGCACTGTCAAAATCTTCATTCGTGCTGTCGAAGAGATCATACAGCGCCCTCGCTACTCGCCCTTCCACTCCATTACCCCAAGGAAACAAGGGTGGCAAATCATGGCGACTGCGTGTCTCAAGATTCTCAAAGGCACCGCCCCCAGCGCCAGCAACTGAGGTGGGACTCAGAACTGCCCCTGCATACCGCCTCTGTGCTGCCCTGCTGCGCCTACACTTTCACCATCCAACTCAAATGCTCGGTTTGTCTCGGCCAATGCCCGGGAGCGGGGGTAGGGCCACCGGCCCCATTCCGATGGCCTACCCCTCTTTCTCACTGTGCCGGCGTGATGTAGACGTCGTCAAAGTACAACGTACCGGTGGGATTGGCTTCCCCGTTCCAGGCCCCGATTCGTGCGGTGAAATTGCTGGCCACCTTCAGAGCCGCCGCATCGTTGGGCGTATGGCACCCCAACAGGCTATCATCTTGATAGAAGCAGAAGCGCGCCGTGTTGGGGTCCACCTCGATCCGCATCGTGTACCATCGATCCACCTGTGCCGGTCCGCCCTGGTGGTATTCGCCCTCTGTGCTACTGGCAATGCTACAGCCCAAATAGGCCTCGCTCCCATATTTGGTCAGGTCACACGAGGCCCACCAGTAACGCCCGACAGCACCAATGTCCTCGGCCATAATCTGGATCTTGGCGCCGGTGTTGTTGGTGTCCGAACTGATCTTGAGCCGGGCCTGGAAGCGCTGGACCTGTTGGAGAGTGCGCTCCAACGGGGCGCTTGCCACCATTACCGTATCTCGCTCGGCCGGCGCATTGGTGCTGGTGAGTATCATCACACCACTCTGCTGCTGCATATTGAAGTAGTTGCTATCCCCCCAGAACTGCCACTTGATCGGGTTGTAGAAGCCGTCAAAGGCTGGGTTGTTAAAGTCGTCGTAGAAGGCCATGAGCGGGTTGTAATCGCGCATCACCAGCGGCAGGTAGGTGAAGTGGGCGATGCGGATGTAAGCTGAGCGGGTGCGCGTGTCGGTGTCCACCCCGTCTGTCACGGTGAGGGTGACGGTGTAGTTCCCCGGCGCGGCGTAGGTGTGCTGGACAGTGGTCGCATTGGTGGTCACCGGCGATGAGCCGTCGCCGAAGTCCCAGGTGGCCGAGGTGAAGTCGCCGCCGGAGAGGTTGGTGAAGGTGACGGTGGTGCCGGGAACTCCGATGGTGGGGCTGGCCACGAAATCGGCCGTGACGGTCTTCTTCCACACCTCCCCGCCGTTGGCCCAGTTCGTGGTGCCGATGAACAGACGGTTGTCGAAGGCGGCTATGGCATTGTCCCAGTAGGTCCAGGAGTTGTTACTGTCTCCCAAGCCGGCAAAGCCCACCTGCTCCCAAGTTGTGCCATCGGCCGTGCGCCACACCTCCAGGCCGGTCATGTAGTTATAAGTCACCGCATACAGCCTGTTCTCGAACACGAGCAGAGCGTGTATGGAGGTGTTATTGACATTGCCAAAGCCATCCGAGGTGACGACGCTCCAATCGGTGGCTGCGTCGCAGCCCGAAAACTGCGGGCAGCGCCAGATCTGGCCGCCGGGATAGGATTGGGTAACGGGATCGTAACGGTTGATTCCCGCGTAGAGGTATCCGCCAAAGTCCTCCAACGCGTAGATGGCATAGGTGCCGGTGTAGCCGAAGCCGTTAGTGATTACAGGGGTCCAGGTGCTGCCATCGGTCGTGCGCCAGATGTCGGCGCCGTTCGGCGTTTCCCCCCGGCTATAGGTGCCCACATACAGCGCGCCGTTGAACTCCTCCATCGTCAGGATGGCCTGGTTGTTGGCATCGCCGAAGCCGTTGGCGACCACCTGGCTCCAACTGCCCGTGTCGCCGGTGCTGGAGCGCCAGATTTCAGCGCCGTGGGTGGTGGTGTAGCTCCAGGTGCCAGCGTAGATCTGGCCGTTGAAGGCGCCCAGCCGCATCACTTCGCCGTTGGTGGGGTCGCCAAAGCCCTGGCTGACCACCCGCGTCCAGTTCAAACCATTGCCGCTGCGCCAGACTTCGCCGCCATTGACCTCGTCGGCCCAGGTGCCGGCGTACAGTTGGTCGTTGAACTCCAGCAGGTGGTCAATGCCTACGTTAGCGGTGTTGTCGAAGCCGTTGGTGAAGACCGGGGTCCAGTTGATCCCATCGGCAGTGCGCCACAGTTGCGCCCCGTTGCCGCCAAAGTTGTAGGTGCCGGCGTAGAGTTGCCCGCCGAAGGGGGCCAGAGTGCTGATGCTGTTGTTGCGGTCCCCAAACCCGTTGAGGTTCACCTGCTTCCAGCCCGGCACGCCGGGGGCGAACTTTTGGATGCGGTGGTTGTTGTGGACTTCGGAGGTGTACACGCTGTCATCCGGGCCAACAGCGATGCCTATCACGTTGCTAAAGCGCCCTGACTGTGTGCCGCCTGAGCCACCAATGGTCGTGAGGTAGGCGTTGCCGTTGGCGTAGTTGTCAAAGACTTGCACGCGCTGGTTCCCGCTATCCACCACGTAGAGGCGGCCCTGGCTGTCCACCGCCAGGTGATGCGGCCCCCAACCGTCAAAGTGGCCAAAGTCGCTGCCGGGAACACCGGTCTCGCCGATGGTGCGCACGTACTGGCGGTTGCTGTCGAAGACCTGCACCCGGTCGTTGCCCTCATCGGCGACGTAGATATAGCCGTCCTTGTCCACCGCCACGTCAAAGGGATTGTTGAAATGATTGTTGTCCGGGGATGGTTCGTAATCGGGTAACAAAGTTCTGGGATGAAGCAAGAACGTTAACAAAAGGCTTTACAGGGGGCGGGTTTTCGTGGAAGATAT
>DAOTZN010000157.1:0-7326 GCA_034434095.1 Anaerolineales bacterium | reverse complement strand
GCGGGCGGCGCAGAGCAATCAGGTCATCGAAGGTGCGGTTGAGCAGGGTCATGGCGGTAATTGCCAGCACATCCGCCTGCGGGATGATTTCAGGGGCGCGCTCGGCGGGGATGTCGTCCGCATCCTGCGGGTTTTGTTCCAGCACGAGCAGTTTCCCGACCTTCGGGCGCAGTTCGGGGACGTAGGGGAAGTGGCCGACCATGACGACGGTCCGCCCCGCACCGAGGCGGGCGAGGACATCTTTGGAGTGCAAATTCACCCACAGGTCGGGGCGCAGCGGAATGAGAGCATTGACCGCCGCCAGCCCAAGCGAAACTTCGGGCGGGTGCGGCGAGTGGACGTATTCCGCCAATTCGCGGGCGGAGAGTTCGGTCAGGTGTCCCGCGCGCGAGACGGCGGGGTCGGTGGTGTAATGGTGCGATTCGTCGCCAACGGTGGCGGCGAGTCCACAGCGGGTTGCGCCATCCACTTCGGCGAGGACGGCTGTCCAATATAAACCGATGTGGATGTCAAGGATTTTGCCTTCTGGCAGGGTGGGGAGAAGGCGGGAAAAGAGGGAGGAGCGGGTGAGAGTGGTCATCAGTGAGCAGTTGTCAGTTATCAGTTGTCAGTTGTTGGTTATCAGTCGTCAGTAATCCGTGGGCAAGTGAACAACGGATAATAGAGAAGAGAAGCAAGAAAAACGCCGTCTCGTGGAAATGAGACGGCGCAAAGCGATAAGGCAGCGGGTCTCCTTTCCAAAGGCTCCCTCACCCAGCCTCTCCCAAAGGGAGAGGAGATGAGCAGAAGCGGGGGGCAAAAGCGTTTCCACTTTTACCTGGTATCGCAAAATGAATTTTGCGGTACTGTCCTGCCGCCGTAGTTTTGCGAAATGAATTTCGCGGTACGGTAGGCGGGCAGGCTTCGGAGAGATGAGGTAATTTTAGCAGTTTAAGTCAGATCGCAACAGTGATAATTGTCACTGACTATCTTCCTTGTCTCCGCTCAAGACTTCTTTGGAGCCAGGTCGAAACATTTTATTTCTCCTGGTGATTTTTTATGGCTTCCCAAGCCCAACTGAGGGCGGTCATCATGCTTGAAAAGCCAAGTGTGTTGATGCCGAGTGTGAGGGCATGTTCCACCTCGTCCGCTGTTGCGCCTGCTTCCAGGGCGCGGTGGACGTGCGATTGGACGGCGCTTTCTGCGCCGCGCGCCGCCGCCATGCCGAGTTTGATTAACTCGCGGGTTTTCTCGTCCAGCGGGCCGCTTTCGGCGGCGGTTTTGCCCAGCGTTTCGTAGGCGGCATAGACCTGCGGGTATTTTTGCTGGAATTTGCGATAGCCTTTAGGGAGGGTGGACATGGAACGCTCCTTTTTGGTGTGTTAAGGGTTGGATTTGAGATAAGTTATTATCGCATGGATTTCGCTATCGGAGAGATGAAAATTAGGCATGGCGGTATTGGCTTTCACCCGGCGCGGATTTGCCAGCCAGCGGTAAAGCGTCTCTTCGCTTTCGCGCCGCGCCGCATCATCCAGGTTCGGCGCTTTGAGCGCGCCCTGCCCGCCGATGACGTGGCAGCGGCGGCACTCGTGTTTTTCCACCAGCGCCGCGCCGACGGCGGGCGAGACTTCCACCTGCCGGGTCAGGTTCAAGTACCAGCGCGGGCGGAGGCGGCAGGCAAACTGAGCCGACCCTAAAACCACCAACGCCCATGCCCCAAACAGCGGGCAAGACTCTCTGCGGGCAAGACTCTCTGCGGGCAAGACTCACGCGCAACTGACCCGAATTTCAAGGTGCTATTTCAAAATGAACCGACTGCCCAACGGCTCGCGCTTCAGCCGCACGTGGAGCGGAGAGAGCGAAGCGACCGGAGCGGAGCGGCGTCAAGTGGAAGCGCTTGTTGGGCGACGGTTGCAGAAAGGCACTTGCAGACAACAACGAGAAGCCTGCAGGTATAGTCTGCAGGCTTCGCAGGTTGCGCGGCTTTGTCCAATCGCCTAACAATGTCTCTATCCTTCAGTCGGTAGTCCTCCACGAACTTACTTCGTCATTGATGGCGTAGAAACTCGAGCAGTTTGCCCCGCACGAGTACGATGGCCCGCTGTAGTTGTTGAAGTCGTACACGTAGAGGTGATCGCAATTGGAATATGCACGACCCGACGCGAACCGGTTGTCCAGGTTGTCCGGTAGGTCAGGAATGCCATAACTGGTCGTCGGAGAACAAGCAGAGGGCCCATAGTACTCAACCAAGAGAGTTCTATAGTTTGTCCGGTCGTAGAACTTGGCGATCAGGTAGCTGGAGGCGAGCGAGACACCGTTGACCGTGTCAATGGGGCCGTCCGAACAGACAGGCTCTGAGGTTTTAGAGACTTGCTCTCCCGGCCGAACAGGCTCCAACAGAACGACACAGCGATAGCCCGTCTCGCCGCTGGGGCCACGAACGATGCCGTTTACCGCCTCGCCCTGGTCAACCGGCTCTGGCTCCACATTCCAGCCCTCGTCCCCCGGTTGAATGGGTTCCAGCACAACCGTTTCAACGTCCTCGTTGGCCTTGTTTGCCGGTTGACAACTCCAATCCACTATTTTCGAGCTCTGCTCGCCCGGCAGGATAGGCTCAAGCACAGCATATTCGACATAACCGGGAGGACAGGGCTCCTCGGTAACGGCTGCCTGTGCCCTCCTCCCCTTTGCACCTGCCCCCACCAGGGCACCTGCCAGGAGCAAGACGCCGATTACGAACAATATTCTCTTTAGCATTTTACACCTCCTGGAATTGGTTGTCTTGGCCGCGTAACCAATTCCAGGATACCAGAACTCGTGTTAAGCGGCCGTTAAGTTTGCGCTCCAGGGGGTTCTCCCTTGAGGCGAGGCAACCAGATGGTGAAGGTACTTCCTTCTCCTGGGGCACTCTCTACCCGTATGTACCCATTATGCAGTTGAACAATGCGCGCCGTTATGGATAAGCCCAGGCCGGCCCCACCTCGATGTCGGGCACGTGACGGGTCAACGCGGTAGAAGCGCTCAAAGATGTGGGGAAGGTCCTCCGCAGGAATGCCCACCCCGGTGTCTTTAACCTGCACCACAACGCCATCTCCCTCCGGATATGCGCTGATGGTCACCGAGCCTCCAGGATGGTTGTAGCGAATCCCGTTTTCGATCAAATTGCCCACCGCCCTGATCAGCAAGGGCGCATCTGCGAACACGGCCAATTCACCCGTAACCTGGGGATGCAGCGTAACGTCGTAAGCCCGGGCCAAAGGCTTCATTTCATCTACCGCTTCGGTCAACACCACTTCCAGACCTATGGCTTCCCTCTTGATGTCCTTTTCCCCTTTTGCCAGCAGCAACAAGCCCTCGATCAGACATTCCAGTCTGTTCAGCGTACGGTCCAGGACCTGGGCCATCTCCTGGTAATCGGACAGAGTGGCGTTGGGATCTCGCAAAATGACTTCCAGGTTGGTTCTCAAGGTGGACAGCGGGGTGCGCAATTCGTGCGCCGCATCGGCCACGAAGCGGCTCTGTTGCTCAAAAGCCCTCTCCAAACGCTCCAGCATACTGTCAAAAGCGTCGGCGAGTGCCTTCACTTCATCCGGCGGTCCCTCCAGTGCTAATCGGCGGTCGAGAGACTCCGCTCGAATCTCATGAACCAGTTGGCTGAGATGCTGCACAGGGCGTAACCCCCGCTGCGCTATCCAGTAGGTGCCGGCTGCGCCAAGCAATGCAAAAATCCCGGCCCCGATGATGGAGATCAGGCGCACCTCACGGATGGCAATTCCTTGCACCTGCTCTACAATTGAAATCGCTTCATCAGGGGCGGAGGGCACCTGATCGGGTCCAAAGGTCACCGGAGTCACCGGTTCAACCGTCTGTGGCGTGAGCATCAAGGCTTGTGGAGTGGGCGCCAAGAGGACTACGTCAACAGCCCGAGGCACTCGGATGGCCGTAAGGGCATTGATGACAATGATCAACACCAGCCCCAGGGCCAATAATAGTCCGCTTATCCAGAGCGTCAGCCGACGACGCAGGGTGAGGAATTGGGCCAGGCGGTGTTGCCAGGCCCGCAGGACTCGCTTCATCAAGCGCTCTCCCCTGGTATAAGCAATCGATATCCCTGCCCCACAACGGTTTCGATGTATCGAGGGCTTTTGACATCGTCACCCAGTTTGCAACGTAAAGAATGGATGTGAACGCGCACGCTACCCGTGAACAAATTCATCTCTTCACCCCAGATGTGTTCGATGATCTCTTCCTGGCTAACCACCTCTCCTGGACAGCGCATCAAGTATTCCAGTATGGCAAATTCCTTACGGGTTAGCTCTAGCCGCCGCTTTCCCTGCCAGGCTGTGCGGCTGGCCGGATCAAGTCTCAAATCGCCTACACGTAATATCGGTTCCCGCACTCGGAGGTCCCGTCTCAGTAGCGCTCTAATACGTGCAACCAATTCCTCAAAGTGAAATGGCTTAACCAGGTAATCGTCGGCGCCCAGGTCTAGGCCGATGACCCTGTCTCTAACTCGACTGCGGGCGGTTAGCATCAGAATCAGCAGTTCGGGCTTGCTGGCCCGTAATCGGCGGCACACCTCCAGGCCGTCCATCTCCGGTAGGTTGAGATCCAGCACCACCAGGTCGTACTCATTGACCTCGCCCAATTCCCAACCTTGTTCACCAGTTGTGGCGATATCTACCGCATAGCCTTGCTGACGCAGTCCACGTGCCAGGGCATTGGCCAGGTCCAGTTCATCTTCCACAATCAGGATTCTCATATCCCATACCATCGTTGAGTGCTAGATGAGGCTCACGGAGGAACATCCAAGCCGCCCAACGGTTTGCGTTACCTGCGCTGGGGCGGGCGGCGGAACGCCGTCCGACTGGAAAAATGCTGAGGCGTAGAAAACTGCTTGAAAATGGCGACGAATCCCCAGCGTCGGGTGCACGCTTTGTTGGGCGGCTACTCAAAAAGCAATAATGTCGGCAATGCTATGAAAGACGATGCTTGGATACAACGAGTTTGACACCTTCACGAGCATACTGAATATCATCGATATAAAAAATACATACAATCCATTGAACAACACATCTCTCGGAGAATATCCCACGAATATTAGCCAACCTGGGATATGTGCAAACACAAAGAGCAAAGAGGTTGCAAGCATAGCTTTTGTGAATGACATGAACTCCCCGAATTTGCTGAGAAGGAAACCTCTAAACAGCACCTCTTCACATGTACCTGCTGCCCAAATTGCCATAAACACGCCATGTAAATCAGTGAACATGCTATCAAGTTTTAGAACCAGCAAGGTGAATTGCCAGACGATCCCCACTGCAATTGCGACAAGACTCCAAATCACAGCCCTTTTGGCATTCCCACTTAACTTGAGATATTCCAAAGGGTTCTTCTTATCGACAAGGACGATATATAAAACTGGAAAAATGATCCAGACGACTGTTTTCCAAAGAATGGACGAAAGAGTTGCCAGCGCTGGGGACTCGATACCCTGATCAATGTATTTATATATGAAGGCTCGAATCACCCATACAACAAAAAACAGGAACACAAAAAACATAGGTTTTTTCCAATCGAGTGTCTCAGTTCTTCTATCTGGTTGATTTGACATAATCGCTCTAATCCGCAATGACTTGTTGAGCCTGTCTGTGAACAATGTTTCCTATGATTAGCCCGCCCAACGGCCTGCATGAGCGGCGGGGCGGGTATTGCAGGTACACCTGAACTTGCAGGACGATAGCCCCGTCCGCTCCATGCCGTGTTGGGCGGCGTTATCGTTATCGTAGTACAAGTGGCAGATAAACCCTTTGCGCGAACCCCGTTTGCGCAAACTCGTACGCGCCGATGTCACAGCCGCTTCCCTGGGGACGGTGCGCTCCGAGCAGGTCGGTGGCGGGACAGTTGGCATTGTCGCCCGCGTCGATGGCCGGGGAACCCGCCAATAGGCTGCCATCCGTAGCGAGTTGGGGATCTGCCGTCAGGCTGTGGGCGTCGCCGCCGATGTGCGCCTGCCATTGCGCGAAGGTTCCCATCTCCAGTTCGTAGCCGGGCCGTCGGTCAGTGAAGGAGCAAGTATTGGTGTGGCGGTACAGGTTGTAGTCCATGTTCGGCATCCCGGTCAAGGCGGAAAGGCCGCCCAGGTCGTCCGTGTAGCGAATGAAGACACACTCGGTCGGCAGCCCGTTCGACTGGAAGACGAGGTTGTTGCGGATGAGCGGGTTGATCGAGGGCGGCCGCCCGGCGTAGGGTTCCCAATCCTGGTAGGTGACGCCAAAGTAGATGGGACTCTGCCCTTGCTGTGCAGTGTTGATGATGGTGTTGTTCAGTACCTGCGCGTCTTTGGCGGCATACAGGCCGATGCCCGCATACACGGTGTCGCGGATGAGGTTGTTGCGCACGATGCCGCGGATGTTTTCGTAGTACTCGGGGTTGACCGTGAGATCGAAGTATTCCGGGCTGGTGTCGAAGCCGATCATGATGCCCCCCAGGCCGGTGTGTTCGATGCGGGTGCGCTCAACAATGCCGTCCATGGCGCCGCCCTTGAAGTAGATGCCGGTGGTGGCGATGTCGTGGATGTAACTGTCCTGGACGATCATGCGGTCGCCGTTGACGTTATCGATGCCTTCGGCGTTCGAGTTGTCGCGCACGCCACTGTTGTAGATCTCGACGCGGCGCAGGGTGACGTCGTCGCAGCCGGGCGTGATCTTGACCGCGTCGCGGCCCGTGTCGTGGACAATCACGTCTTCGATGAGGATGTTGGATGCGCCGGTGCGGTCGGTGGGATCGCCCCAATCCCAGCGGGTTTCCAGCTTGATGCCGTAGTAATAGCCGCCGATGATTTCCAAGTTTTTCAGGATCGCCCCGTCGCTGTCCACGTCCAGGCGGACGCAAATGTCGTAATTATCTTCGTCGTTCACCGGACATTCGATCACGGCATGTTCCCCGGTCTCGGAGCGCAGGGTGATGTTCGGCAGTTCGATACGCACGCTTTCCTGGTAACGGTTATTGGCCAGGGCGGGCGCGCCGCGCAGGACGATTTCATCGCCTGCCACCGCGGATGTCAGCGCCCGCGCGATTGTCCTGAACGGGTTGGCGATGCTCCCATCCCCGCTGGAGTCGCTGCCGGAGGTCGAGACATAGTAAGTATTGCCTTGCGCTTCGGCAGAAATCGAAATTTGGTTTGCGTCGCGGGTGCTGTGGTCAATCAGGATGTATCCTGCGGACAGGGACACAGGGGAATCGGCGCCATGGGCGCGAATGGTGGACTCTTGCCGGGCGGCGAAAGCCAGACTCATTAGCGCGAGCATGGAGACCATGACGAACAAAACAAAGATCATACCGGAA
>DAOTZN010000156.1:0-5937 GCA_034434095.1 Anaerolineales bacterium | reverse complement strand
TGAATTCGGCGCGTGAACCTTCACCTAACGGTTCGTAGTGGTGGATTTGTGCGAAGACCGGCGGCGGTGTGAGTTTCTTCAGCGCCCGCGTGTCATGGTGAAGGGCTTGCACGGCTGCCAGCGAAGCGGGCACAGTAAAGGTGTAGTCAAAGGTGGGCGCCATGTTATTCCCACGCTTCCGGTGGCGTAGGGGACTTTATCTCTTTGGGGTAGAGTTGGTGTAGAACTAACAATAACTGGTAAGTTATGTTTATGTCAAAAGTATAAAAGCCCTCGTAATAACGGTCATCCCCTTGCAAGGATTTTATTTCCTGGGCCAGCAAAGTTTGATGAAAGCCCGGCCCGTACGCAACTACAAACCAGTAGTCAACCAACGGCGTGTTGGCTGTATCAATCACCTGGACGTTGGGGCGGTCAAAAAAAGCAAATGTCGCATCTGTTATACCGTAGAGGCACAAGAAAGTGCTGGCCTTGCTCAATTGGCTATATTTTTCTTCTTGCTCTTGCAATCTAGACAACTGTTGAAAAGAGACATGTAATTCACACCTGCCTGGGTTGCCGAGAATGGTATCTTCAATTAAGTGGCTCACTTCGATCATGGCATTGACCGAAAACGTATAACGAAAGGCCAGTCGATTTAGATCGTCTAAGGATAGCCTGGAAACCAGGGCTTCCGCTTGCGGCTGGAACAAGGGCATGATGCGATTATAAAATGTGGTGAGAATATCAAAGGAACTCATACAAGCCTCCTGGCTAAATGGTTTTTGGGGGCTGCGCTTGTGCATACGTTTCAAGTGCACGCTGCCGGGCGAATTGATGATCGATGATGGGCGCAGGATAATCGCGCTCGATACGGCAGCCGTAGCGGGTTTGTTCTTCTGCCGTCATCTTCCACGGTTCGTGCGTGTACTTTGCAGGCACACGCGCCAGTTCGGGCAGCCAACGGCGCACAAAGCGTCCTTCCGGATCGAATTTCTTGCCCTGGGTGACCGGGTTGAAGATGCGGAAGTAGGGCGCGGCATCGGTGCCCACACCGGCCGTCCACTGCCAGCCGCCGTTGTTGGCCGCCGGGTCGCCATCTACCAACTGCTGCATAAACCAGCGTTCGCCCCAACGCCAATCGATGAGCAGGTCTTTGACTAAAAACGAGGCCACGATCATGCGCGCCCGGTTGTGCATCCAGCCGGTGGCCTGCAACTGACGCATGGCCGCGTCCACGATGGGGTAGCCCGTGTGGCCGCTTTGCCAGGCGGCAAAGTCGGCGGGGTCGTTGTGCCAGGGGATGGCTTCGTACCTGACACGAAAACTGCGTTCGAGCACCTGGGGGAAGTGGTACAGGATGCTCACATAAAATTCCCGCCAGATCAACTCACTCAGCCAGACTTCTGCGCCCTTGCCGCCTTCCCCGGCCAGGCTTTGCAGCGCAGCCACCACGGCCTGGCGGGCCGAAATCATGCCAAAGCGCAGGTAAGGCGAGAGTTGGGACGTGCCCAGCGTGTCAAGGCGATTGCGTCCGTTGGCATAGGCCGCGATGGGGCCATCCAAAAAGCGCTGCAGGCGGCGTTGGGCTTCAACTTCCCCGGCTGGGAAGTGCGCCGGGGATTCGCTGGGCGGAAGGGGCAGCGTGGGCAAGGGAGGCGTGTTCAGGTACTGTGGAGCAGGCAGCAGGTCTTCGGCTGCGGGGAGTGGCCGGGTGAGCCAGGTTTTCTTGAAAGGCGTGAACACGGTGTAAGGGCTGCCATCGGCCTTGCGCACCTCCTGCGGGTGGCGGACGGTGGGGCTGCCCACCAGGTGCAGGGGGAGATGTCCGGCGATGCGAGCATCCCGTTGGCGGGCGTAGGGCGAGAAATCGGCTTCGGCGAAGATGGCCGTGGCGTGGCTTTCCTGTTGCAGGCGCTGCAACTCGATGCGTGGATCTCCCTGACGGATGACCAGGCGGCTCCCGCGGCGGCGCAGGTCGTCATCCAGTGCAGCCAGCCCGGCCAGCAGAAATGCCCGGCGTTTCTCCGCCGTGTTGGGGTGGTCCATAAGCCGCGGGTCGAGAATGAAACAGGGGATCACCGCCCCGCCCTGGGCTACGGCAGCACTCAGAGCGGGGTTGTCGTTCAAGCGTAGATCACGGCGGATCCACCAGATGGTGGCGTTCATGCAGGATCAGGCCTCATGCTTCGGATGATTAGGCGCAGGGGCTTCAGGCGTCAACTGGCCGCCGCGCACCGTGGCACCAATCACGATGCCGGCGCTGATGAGGACCAGGTTCTTGATGATGTACTGCCCTTCCAGCGTCGGTGAGATGGGGAACTGGGCAAAAGTGGCTTCAGGAAATAACACCAGGGGGGTAAACGTGCCCAGCATTTGCAGCCATAGCAGAAAAAGGGTTTCCCTTAGGAAGCGCCCGCTGAGCAGGCCCAGGCCGATGAGTGTCTCCCAAACTGCCAGGATCCAGACCGCTGTCTTGGCCGGTACCAGGCCGAACGAAAGCGTGGCGATGGTATTGCCCGCCAGGCTCTCGGCGGGACTAAGCCCGGGAAAGAACTTGAGCACACCGAACCAGAAGAAGACGATGCCCAGGCTCAGCCGTAAAAGAGTGATGCCATTGCGGGCCATCCACGAAGTGAGTGTGTGATCGATTTGGTTGAGTTTCTCTGAGTTCATTGTTTAGAACCCCTATAGTTCAGAAAGTAGTGAATTTGTTTTGGCAAGTTTATCCATAGCCTGGCGCACGATGCCTGCACTTCTTCCTAAAGCCTGGTGTTCTTCTGGACTGAGTGAGGGGTACAGTGTGGAGAGCACGCCGGTGCCGCCGACCAAATGCGGCAAGGCCACCGTGACGTTGCGCACATCTTCAACCTGAGGCATGGGCGAGCAAACGGTAAGGATGGCTCGCTGTTCACGGATAATCACCGCTACCAGGTTGGCCAGAGATGCGCCGATACCGTAGTAGGTTGCTCCTTTGCCGGCGATGATGGTGTAGGCAGCGTTCCGGACCTGCCGGTCGATTTCTTCCCGATCGGCGGCAGTGAACTCGATGTTCATTTGCTGGCAGTACTGTTCAAGCGCCATGCCGCCAATACTTACTTGAGACCAGGCCAATACCTCCGAGTCGCCATGTTCTCCCATGACATAGGCATGAATATGACGAGCGTCTACGCCCAGGCGACTGCCGAGCAGCGTACGGAAGCGCGCTGTGTCCAGGGTCGTGCCTGAGCCCAGGACACGCTCAGGGGGTACACCATATTGGGCCGCAAAGTGAGCGGTTAGATGGGTCATGATGTCCACAGGGTTGGTGGCCACCAGAAGGACAGCATCGGGTGCATGGGCCAGTACCTTGGGAACCACATCGGCAAAGACAGCCGCATTGCGTTCAAGCAATTGCAGCCGAGTTTCTCCCGGCTTTTGATTGACGCCGGCGGTAATGACAACGACGCGGGCGCCGGCCAAATCCGGGTAGTCTCCGGCGTGAACGTTTACAGGATGGGCGAAGGGCACGGCATGACGTACATCGTCGGCTTCAGCAATGGCCCGTTCCCGATTCAGGTCAACCAGGACGATTTCGCTACCTACGCCGCGCATCACCATGGCATAAGCAGCCGTGGCTCCGACATAACCGCTTCCTATGATACCTATTTTATTCATTGTGTTCCTGGTTTTCTCCTTGCGTTTTCTCAAACGCTGGTTCTGATGTGGTCTGGGCGGCCGCGCGAGCGATACCTCGTAGCATACCGCCGAAGATCAGCCGGTGCAACGGATATTGGACGTACCAGTATATCCGGCCCCAGAAGCCCAGCGGGTCGAACACGGCCGTCTGGCGGATAGTGGAGGACTGCTCGTCGCCTCCACCTCGAACTCCGGCCAGGCCCGGCCAGGGATCTTCATCTCAGCGAACAAGCGCAGGCGCCGGTTGGGTTCGTATGCCTCCACGCGCCAGAAATCCACGGTGTCACCGGGTTGCAGATCACGTCCGGTTGGCCGCCCCTGGCGCATGCCAATGCCCCCAACCATCAGGTCCAGCAACCCGCGCAGTTTCCATAGCCTATCGTAAGCATACCAGCCCTGTTCGCCGCCGATCTGGCGGATAGGTGCGAAGGCCACCTGCGGCGGATAAGGCACTTCTGTCATCATGGTGTCGTAAAAGCGTTTGCCATAGTGCACCTGGGGCAAAAGATCCGCAAAGCCCGAAGATGAAACAGCGTCTGACCAACGTGTAACGGCGTAGGCGCTGTCTTCATAGGCCAGGGCGCGCCGGATGGCTTCTTCCACACCCATGGGCTGGATATCGAACACCTGCCGGGCGCGGTCATCCTGCACCACGGTGGCATGAACGATGCTCTCGATGAGTTTGCGGCCAATGCGAGCGTAGAGGGGAGTCACCAGGCCCAGCCACAGACTGGACAGGTTGGGCGTGAGCACAGGCACCGGGATCATACGGATGGGAATGCCGCGCACACGGGCATAGATCCGCATGATGTCGCCATAGGAAACCTGGTCGGCGCCGCCGATCTCGTACACACCGACCTGGGCCGTGGGTAGATGCAGGCCGGCGATCAGGTAACCGATCAAGTCTTCGATGGCGATGGGTTGCGCCCGGGCTGACACCCATTTGGGCGCGATCATGACGGGCAACCGTTCTGTGAGGGCGCGTACCATTTCAAACGAGAGACTACCGGAGCCGATAACGATCGAGGCCCGGAATTCAAGTACAGGAATGCCCGTTCGCCTCAAAATGTCGCCTACCTCTTGCCGGCTGCGCAGATGCGGCGAAAGATCTTCATCTTCTGCGCCCAGGCCGCCCAGATAGATGATGCGTTGCACGCCTGCCTCGTGGGCCGCGCGGGCGAAGTTCTCAGCGCCCTGGCGATCCCTTTCCTCGAAACTGCCCGACGCGCCCATAGAATGCACCAAATAATAGGCGCTGTGCACGCCATCCAACGCCCGCCGCAGGCTGTCGATATCCAGGACATCACCCTGAACAACTTCGGTGTCAGGCGCTACCTTGGGACGCAGGAATTCCGGTCGCCGCGCCATGGCGCGCACTCGATAACCTCGCTGCTCCAGCACGGGCAGGAGCCGCCCCCCGATATAGCCCGTAGCGCCTGTCAGCAAGATCAGGCCGGAATCAGGCGATGGTGCGGATGTTGGTGGTTGACTTTTTGACATGAGCTCTCTCGATATGGTCTATACGCTCAAAGCATCCACGGCCAGGCGGCCGGTCAGGATGGCGGTGGGCACGCCGGTGGGGCTGTAAGCCCATTGGCCGGCTTTGAGGATGTGCGGAATAGTTGTTTTGGGGGCATCGTTCACCCGCAACAGACTGTTGGTCACCGGAAGGGGCTTTTCAAACGACCAGCCGACAATGGCGCCCTCCGAACTGTTGACGGCATTGGCGAGCGTCAGGGGCGTGGCCGAGAAGCGGAACAACACCCGATCCTTGAGCATGGGGTACAGGTTCTCGGCCAGTACATTCGTCATGTATTCCTCGGCTACGGCCTTGAATTCATCATACCAGCCGTCATCGGCGATTCTTTTCACCAGGTCATACTCAAAGAGCGTGCTGACAATCAGGCCCGTTTTGCCTGGGGGTGCTGCGTTCGGGTCTTTGAGTGCCGGAATGGAGATTTCATAGGTATTCAGGTGGTAGAACCGGTCGAGCCAGTTGAGCACATCCTGGCGCGAGACCTGCTCCCAGTTTGCCAGCATGGCCTTCAGTTCTGCGCGATGGGTTTCGCCCAGCCCCTGCCGCGAGGGGGTGTAGAAGAAGTGTCCGTGGGCAATCTCGCCGAAGGCCTCAGGGGGCGCGTCTACCGCGAGATAGGTCGTCAGGACGGAATCTGTGCCGCGACTGGCCAGGATGCGGGCCTTTTCTTCTTCCACAGCGGCGATTGTCTCCTCCGGTAAACCCTCCGTATGCGTGATGCGGTACAGGGTTTTCAGGTCGGC
>DAOTZN010000155.1:0-2369 GCA_034434095.1 Anaerolineales bacterium | reverse complement strand
GCCAGGGCAATTTCCATCTCCGGTGAGGGCGTCACCAGCACTGCCGTACTGCCGCGCGGTAAATGACGTCCCTGCGCGGCTATCACGGCCGGCAACGGCAAGTCCCCGTCCGCCTGCCACAGTGCGGTGTACTCCAAAATTTTTTGCAACTGCCGTCCGCCCTGCTCGGCGGGCAGCACCAGCGGCGCATGGGTGTGACTCACCAGTCCAACCGCGCGTCGTTGTTGCAAATAATCGCGTGCCAGCGAAACGACCATGCTGGCCGCGTACTCCTGCGTATCGGGGGGCAGCCGAAAATCGCCGCGCATCCACAAATCGCGCACATCGAAGGTTGGCGACCAGGGACGGCGGGCCTGTACCCGCGCCTCGCCATCCAGGAAAATCCACACCTCGGTCTGCGGGTCGAGCTCAAACTCCTTGACCATCATGCGTTCGCGGCGCGCCGTGCTGGGCCAGTGAATGCGGTTGAGCGGATCACCGGGGGCGTATTCGCGCACCCCGGCCGCGTTGGGCGTGGTTTGCAGCGTGCGGCGCCGCAAGGCATCTCCGCCGGGCAGCACCCCGGCCGGCTCGGCAAAACGGCGCATGTCGAACATGGCCGGGTACACCAGCAAGTGCTGCTCGGCCGGGAAAACGCGCTGCATGGGAAACAGGCCGAACAAATCCCCGGCGTGCAGTACGGTAGGCCCCAGCGGAAAGAGGCCGCGGCGCAACAGCCGGAGGCGCGAGATGTAGGTGCGCTCCTCCCGTCCGCCCACGTTGCTGAACACCTGCGACTGTCCCATGCCGGACAGCGGAGAGGCGTCCTTCACCTCCACCCACAGGCGTTTCAGGCCCGCCGTGTTGCGCAGCGTGATGCGCTGCTCGAAGACTTGCCCCATCTCGGCGTGCGTTGTGCGGGCGTAACGGTTCACCTCCAGCCGCCAGAGCGAAAAACGCGCCCACAGCCAGTTGGCCAGCAGAAAAAAGCCCCACAGGGAGGCCAGGCGGAAGTAAATCTCCGCGCCGGTCACCGCCCCGCTGAACAAACTGAGCGCCAAAAGAATCAGGACAATGCGTAAACCAGAACTCATGGTTAATGGCCCTACGGCACGCGGAATTCCCCGCCCGGCACCGGCGTACTTTCCAGAATTTCCGCCACCACCTGTGCGCTGGTCAGGTCTTTCAAGCGCGCCGCCGGGTTCAGGATGACGCGGTGCGCCAGCGCGGCCTGCGCCAACGCCTTGATGTCATCCGGTAGCACGAAATCCCGTCCCTGGATGGCGGCGCGCGCCTGTCCGGCCTTGTAGAGCGTCAAACTGGCGCGCAAACTGGCGCCCAAATAGACCTCCTGATGTTGACGGGTCGTCCGCACCAGCGCGGCCACATACTGCTTGACGGCCTCCGAAACGAAAACCTCCCGCGTGGCCTGCTGTGCGGCCTCGATTTCCGCCACACTGACCACCGCTTCCAGGGTCTCAATCGGGTGGCGGTACTGCTGCGCCTCCATCACTTCGATTTCCTCCGCCAGCGTTGGGTAGCCCAGCCTTAGGCGCAGGAAAAAGCGGTCCAACTGCGCTTCCGGCAGCGGGAAGGTGCCCTCGTACTCGATGGGGTTTTGGGTTGCCAGCACCAAAAAGGGACGCGGCAAAGCGTGCGTCACGCCGTCCACCGTCACCTGACGCTCCTCCATCGCCTCCAGCAGCGCGGCTTGCGTTTTGGGTGTGGCGCGGTTGATTTCGTCGGCCAACACCACCTGCGCCATCACCGGCCCAGGGCGAAACTCAAATTCTCGGCTGACCTGATTGAAAATCGAGACGCCGGTCACATCGCTGGGCAGCATATCGGGCGTGAACTGGATGCGCCGGAACGAGCAGCCCAGCGACTTCGCCAGACTACGCGCCAGCATGGTCTTCCCCACACCGGGCACGTCCTCAATCAGCAGATGACCATCACACAGCAGGCCGATGACCGCCATTTCGACCGTCTCGCGCTTGCCCACGATGACCTTTTCGATATTGGTAATCAACTTTTGCGCAAAATCTTGCACCAGGCTCATAAATCCTCCGGTTTCACCATCGAACAAATTTACAGGCGCCCAACACTGCCAACGAGAGCAGCACCGTCCAGCGCCACCAGGGACGGTACACAAAGCGCAGCGTATGCGCACCGGCGGGCACCGGCACCGCTCGGAACAAGCCGTCCGCTTGCCAAACCGTCACCCGTTCCCCGTCCAAATACGCTTGCCACTGCGGATACCACACCTCCCCCAGGATGAACCAGCCGGGATTTTCGTTCTTCAGGGCAAAGACCGCCTCCTGAGGACTTTCCCGAATGGTTTGGATGACCGTCTCCCCCGGCGGGAAACAAACGCCCTTCAGGCGGGCTGC
>DAOTZN010000154.1:0-4853 GCA_034434095.1 Anaerolineales bacterium | reverse complement strand
TGCCGGGAGACAATGTGAACATGATTGTCGAATTGATTGTACCGGTGGCTTTGGAACAGGGTTCCAAGTTCGCTATCCGCGAAGGTGGCTTGACAGTTGGTGCCGGTATCATCACCGAGATCATTGAGTGATAAACCTGCCAGCGCCACACCGTTTGGCGCTGGCGGAGTTTCAGATTACTTATCAGGTATAATAAAATGGCTTCTAAAAAAGGTGTTCGCCCAGTTGTTACGCTGGTATGCACGGATTGCAAAGAACGCAATTACGTTACTGAAAAGAATCGGCGTAATGACCCTGGACGCATGGAACTGAAAAAATACTGCTCTCGCTGTCGCAAGCACACCTTACATCGTGAGAGCAAATAACACGACGTGTTAAGGGGGGCGGTTTTGCGCCCCCCCAGAATTTCGGAACGTTTTCTCCATCCCACACGTAGGCCAGTAGCTCAATTGGCAGAGCACCGGTCTCCAAAACCGGGGGCTGGGGGTTCGAGTCCCTCCTGGCCTGCCTTCATACTCAAAGAAACGCCGTTCCTAACGGCGTTTCTTTGAGTATGAATATAGAAAATCCACTACTGGGGAACGCCCCTAAGGAGTGACACTTGTGAGCAAAAAGAACCAGAAGGCAACCGCAAAAAAAGAGTCTAATATCATTCAGCGTTATATCCGTGAAACGATTGGTGAATTGCGCAAGGTTAGTTGGCCAACAAGACGAGAATGGATAAATCTCTCAGTTATAGTTTTGGTGGTATTAACTGGTATGGCTGCTTTTATGGGTATTTTAGATAGCCTGCTAACACGATTGGTTGCTATTTTGGTTCAATAGATCGTGCGCTTTGCTGTGCCCTGGTACGGTCGAGAGTCTGTTTTGCGGGCATTTGATAATTTGGAGATAGATGGATATGTTTGAAGAAGACCGCACGCCCGATGCTGTGGAAGACTCATCTGGTTACACATCCTCTGATGACTCAACTTTCGCTTCTGATGAAGCAAGCAGCGAAATTGACGTTGACGCGTTGCTTGAGTCGGCTGTTGATGACGTTAAGCAGTTAGGCGAAGAAAAAGAAGACCGTGCCTGGTTTGTGGTGCATTGTTACTCTGGTTACGAAAACAAAGTACGACACAACCTGGAACAACGCATCGAAACAATGGGCATGAAAGATAAAATCTTCGATGTGATTGTGCCTACTGAGGAAGAAATCGAAGTCAAAGAAGGTAAGCGTCGCAGCGTTGAGCGTCGTATCTTCCCCGGTTACGTACTGGTCAATATGGTGTTGACCGAAGAGTCCTGGTATGTCGTACGTAATACACCTGGAGTAACCGGCTTTGTCGGTATGGGAAATGATCCCACGCCACTGCGCCCTGAGGAAGTGGCACAAATAGTCAAGCGCATGGAGTCTGATGCCCCACGCATTAAGGTTACCTTCCGGACAGGGGATCGGGTGCGCATTATTGATGGCCCATTTAACGATTTTCGTGGTACAGTTGCGGAAGTCGATATGGAACGCGCTAAAGTGCGTGTAATGGTAAGTTTCTTCGGGCGGGAAACACCGGTGGAACTGGATTTCCTGCAAGTAGAAAAAGCATAAAATTTTGTGGGAGGGCTCAGTAAAGCCCATTACTACCACGAAGGAGTGTTACTGTGGCAAAAAAACTAAAAGCAGTGGTTCGTTTGCAGATCGAGGCGGGCAAGGCTAATCCTGCCCCGCCGATTGGTCCTGCATTGGCGGGGCATGGCATTAACTTGATGGCCTTTTGTAAGGAATATAATGCCCGCACCTCCAATCGCATGGGAGAAATTATCCCGGCAGAAATCAGCATCTACACTGATGGTTCGTTTAATTTTATCTTGAAAACACCTCCCGCAGCGGAGATGCTGAAGAAAGCGGCTGGTATTGCCAAAGGTTCACCTAATCCTAGCCGTGAAAAAATTGGCACGGTCACGCGAGCGCAAATTCGTGAGATCGCTCAGGTCAAAATGAAAGACTTGAATGCTGTAGATATCGAGGGTGCCATGCGCCAGATCGAAGGCACCGCCCGTAGTATGGGCTTGGAAGTTGTAGACTGATTTTGTAGTGGGAGGGCGTCTGCCGCCCGATTGCACCACAAAGGAGTGATTTATGGCTAAGCATGGTAAAAAATACCTTGCAGCGCTCGAAAAAATAGATCGAGATAAGAACTACGATCCCGCCGAAGCGCTTGCATTGGTAAAAGAAATCTCAACCACAAATTTTGATGCGACCGTAGAAGTGCATATGCGCCTGGGTGTAGACCCGCGGCACGCTGACCAACAGGTTCGTGACGTGGTCTCTCTGCCGCATGGTACCGGTAAACAAGTGCGTGTGCTGGTCTTCGCTCAAGGAGAAGGATCTACCCTTGCTCGAGAAGCCGGTGCAGACTTTGTGGCCGATGACGATGAATTCCTGGAAAAAATCAAGAATGGCTGGACCGATTTTGATGTTGCTATTGCTACCCCGGATATGATGGGCAAAGTGGGACGCCTGGGGCGTGTTTTGGGCCCGCGTGGCCTGATGCCCAACCCCAAAGCCGGTACCGTGGTTCCTGCCCAGGATTTGCCGCGTGCTATTCAGGAAGTCAAAGCCGGACGCGTTGAGTTCCGCGTGGATAAAACGGCCAATTTGCACGTTCCGATTGGTAAAGTATCCTTTACTGAAAAGCAATTGTATGATAACATGGCTGCCTTGATGCAGGCAGTGAAACGCGTTCGCCCGGCCGCCGCAAAAGGTGTCTATATTCAACGCGTCGTTGTCACTACGACCATGTCTCCCGGCATTCGTGTTGATGTTTCTCGTGCCCAATCAATGGAAGTAGCGTAATCCCGTCAGATTCACCGGCTTTATGCCGGTACAACCTGAAAACTCCTTTTAGGAGTGTTTGCCAGAGAAAACAGGTGCCTGGTAGGCTTAATTTCCTGTTGAGGCAAAGACATTTGAGCATAAAATGCGCCTGCCTTCGCGGCAGGAGAAAAGTCTTTGTCTCCTTTGGCAGACAAAGACTTTTTTATTGAAAGGAGGTGAAAACCTTTGGCTATTTCAAAGCAGCAAAAGATAAAAATGATGGCCCAATACCGCGAATGGCTGGACCAAAGCCAGGGCGCTGTAATGACCGAGTATATCGGTATGGATTCTAAGGCCATCGATGAGATTCGTAATAAAGTGCGTGAAGCAGGTGGAGAATTTCATGTCGTCAAGAATACCTTGATCCGCCGTTTATTCACGGATGTGGATATTTCCATGCCTGATGAGGTGTACACGCAAAGTAGCGCCATTGCTTTTGCTTTCCAAGACGTGCCGCCGGTTGCGAAGGCGATCACGGAATTTGCAAAGAACCACGATGTCGTGAAAATCAAGGCTGGAATTTTGTCCGGTCGTGTGATTTCTGCGGATGAAATCAAAGCCCTCGCTGAATTGCCGCCATTGCCGGTCATGCGGGCTCAGTTGCTGGGTGTTATTTCGGCACCTGCTGCTAAATTGGTGCGCACCATTGCTGAACCTGCTCGAGGTTTGGCCGCTGTCATCCGTGCGAATTCAGAGAAAGAAAATGCCTGATTCGTCGTACCGATAACTTCTAAAAAAATTACTACCTATTTGAAAATATAAGGAGATTCTTTAAAATGGCTGACTTGCAACAACTTGTGGATGCTTTGAGCGAACTGACCGTCCTCGAAGCCGCTGAATTAGTGAAAATGTTGGAAGAAAAATGGGGCGTTTCCGCAGCCGCACCGGTGGCTGCTGTGGCTGTGGCTGGTGGCGCTGCTGCCGCTGCTGAGCCCGAAGAAGAAAAGACCGAATTTGACGTCATTCTCAAGGACCATGGTCCTAAGAAAATCGATGTCATTAAGGCCGTCCGCCAATTGACCAGCCTGGGCCTCAAAGAAGCCAAAGAGATGGTCGAAACCGCTGGGGCAAAGGTGCTCGAAGGCGTCAGCAAAGAGGCCGCCAACGATGCGAAGGCCAAACTTGAAGAGGCCGGCGCAACTGTTGAAGTTGCCTGAGATTGACACATCCTGTCAACGTGAAAACCCTGGGACATACGTCCCAGGGTTTTTTGTAACCTTCTGGAGTCTGGCGAAAACTGGTAAGGAACCCAATCCACAAATTACGCAGATTTTTAAACCACGCTCCTGCCAATCCGCGGATAGTTCAAAAACTTGTAGACAGGCTGCCAGTTAGGAGAGGCGTGGATGCATTCCCCCGTCTGTGGTGTCACTCACAGGGACACCACAGTGCTGCTGGCGCTGCTCAAAACGAAAGAAACGGAACAGTTTTGGGGCAAGACAAATTCTCAGGTGCTGAACATTGGCTTTTGCTAAGATTCTCTCACTCGCTGACCAGATGCGAGGAGACTGTTTCCCCTAGCCCGGGGGCGCCGACCTCCAGGTCGGCATGTTGGGGCAGCCCCCAAACCTTAACGCAAAGTTGCTAAGGTGCAAAGGCTTTTCTGGAAGGAAATCTGCCCGGTTGTGGCACCAAAACGTGATTTTCTTTGCGCCGCCGCGTCTTCGCGTTAACGCTTCAACGCTGAAGAACCAACAAATCGATATCTGTGGACGAACCCCCAAGTTTCTTAGTAGCAAATATTTGGGGCACCAAACAAACCATGCCTTGTAACGTTTTCCCGGTTTAGGCATCTAACTATACCCATATTGATTTATTTGACTTTCCTTATTGTAACCACAAGCGTCTTTGTCGGAGTCGGGTATGTCAACTTCGACACTGCTTCACGCAAGTGTTACTTAACAGGAATGAACCCGCTAATGGAGGTTTCAATGTCTAGAAAAAAATCCACGCATCAGAAGAAACAAGTTAGAGCCAGGAAACAACCGTTCATTCT
>DAOTZN010000153.1:0-3556 GCA_034434095.1 Anaerolineales bacterium | reverse complement strand
CCAAAGAAGATAAACGCCCGCTCGCGGCGCACGACTGCGGCTGCGTGAAAGAGTACGCCCCCGGCGCGTAAGGCCAGCCAGGCATACACCACCCGCAAGAAGTACTCGACCGCTTCCACCGGAACCTCGCTAACGAGATGCAAGGTCGCCTGCTTGTTTTGGAAGTCTATCCAGCCTTGATAGTCAGGAGCGCTGAAGCGAGCGCCGGGCGTCATCCAATGGACAAGGGGAAACTGCCCAGAGGAGCGCCCTGCAGACGAGTGTTCCCAGGTAATATGCACGCGGCAATGCACATCAGCAGGTGCTGAAAACACGTCATAACGGCGCGCCAGGGCCTGAATAAGCGCCGGCTGGTCTCCGCTGACCTGCACCCCCAAGCCAGCGATATTCAAGAGGAAGGAGGCTTCACTCATCGGAGGTGTTAGGAGCACGGCTGCTCACCAACACCAACGCAGCCATGCCGGTCAAAAATATCGCCGCTGCCGCGGGGAAACCGATATGTCCCTGGGCTTTTACGGCAATGGGGCCATGCTGCTCGCCGACGCCATTGGCGGTTACATCTTCCAATTTATAGAAGTACGTTTGCCCAGGACGCACATCATGGTCTTCGTAGCGATAATCGCTGCCCGTCAGTGCGTCTCCGGCGGAGGGGACGACCTGTGGGTTGATTTTTTTGAAGGCACCGACAGGGGTTTCACTACGATACAAGTTAAAGCCCACCGTATCCAATTCGCTGGCGGTAGACCATTCGATGGTAACGGTAGCGCGTTGCCAGTCTTGCCAGGCAAACCAGATTGCAATCAGGCTTGCCAGGAGCAACAGGAGCATGAGTACGGGATAAAGTCGGGAGGAGCGTGACATAAGTTTAGAAAGATGGATGGCCGGGAATGAGGCCAAAGCGGTCAAAAGGCCAATAGATAAAAATGGCCTTGCCGATGATGTAATCTAATGGCACCATACCCCAAACATGGGAATCCGCCGAACGATTACGGTTATCCCCCAACACGAAGACCGCATCGGAAGGCACCTGCCAGGACCCCATATAGGTCGGTGGGGCGCTGATGTACGGTTCCTTGAGTGCTTGCCCGTTGATGAAAACTTTGCCATCAGAGACTACCACCTCATCTCCCGGCAAACCAATCAGACGCTTGATGAAACGCTGCGAGGTATCCAGTGGGTAATAGAACACGATGACATCACCGCGCTGCATTTCTCCAAAGCGATAGGCCAGTTTGTTGACAATTAAAAACTCACCTGGGGTCAAGGTGGGTTCCATACTGATGGACTCAACCCGAATGCGCGCCGACACCAGGTTAATGCCAACAAACAAGACCACGGCCAACAAGATAGTCTCAAACAAATCGGCCAGCCAGGCCGTCAAGGTATTATTGGTGGCCTGGCTACTCACGGATTCAGAAACAGATTGGGGTTCAGACTGGTTTTCAGGGAAGGTCATAATTTTTTGGTGGAGTGTTAGTCAGCCGGAACGATTTCAAAATCGCGGGTAATTTCTACGTTCAGGCTGTTGGTCACAGAACAGTATTTCTCAGCCGAGAGTTGGATGGCACGTTCCAACTTGGCGGGGTCAATATCACCTGTTGCCCGATAGTGCATGTGGATGTGGGTGAAACGATAAACCGGTTCGGTCGTCTGCTCACCGGTACAGGTCACTTCCAGAGCGGTTAGTGGTTGGCGCTGCTTTTGCAAAATTTCAACCACATCGTACATAGAGCAAGAACCAGCCGCCAAAAGCAATAAGTCAGACGGTTTCAAACCCGCCCACTGCGGGTCGCGCTCTGGCCAACTGCTCATAACAAGGGGATGCCCAAAGGAGTCAACCCCCACCATAAGTTTAGATTCAATCCATTTGACGTGTACAGTGCTCATAAAAAATGCTCCTTGCAAAGAGAGACTTGATTTCGCATACCCCACCTGCAGGTGGCATGTGTACTGCTACCACTCTCAGGCTTTTTGGCTTGCTCAATTGTAGCACGGAGACCGAACAGCGAAAAGGCAAAGTAGGCAACGGTAAGCAAGTTTTACACAACAAAATTGCAAGACAACAACAAAAGATATTGTCAAATTTGATAAAAACATCTACAATACATTGCATGAACTTACCATCGCCTGACGCATCACGTCTGAACCGGCGGGATATGCTCAAAGTAGGTGCTTGTGCGTTGTTGGGTGTATTGGGCGGGATTGGTTATACCAGCCAGATTGAACCTGGATGGGTAGAAACGGTAACTGTGATTCATAAAATTGCGGCATTGTCTACCAGCCTTCATGGATACCGTATTGTTCAACTGAGCGACCTGCACTACGACAATATTTGGATGACGCGGCAACGGCTGCTAGAGGCAGTGCAAATTGCCAACAGTCTGCGCCCCGATTTAATCGTCATCACCGGGGATTTCATTACCGATCAAGCGCCTAATGCGCAAGAACACCTTAGCACAGCACTCGGCCAACTGTATGCTCCTGATGGCGTGCTGGCCGTTCCCGGAAATCACGATTATTGGAGCGACATCGCCATTATCGAAGCCGCTACGCGCTCAGCCGGTATCGTCTTGTTGCGCAATGAAATACGCACCTTGCAGGAGGGTCAACTGCACATTGCCGGGCTAGATGATGTAATGGAAGGGCGCTCGCGCATTCAATACACCCTAAAAGGCATACCTACAACAGGTACCACCATCTTATTGGTGCACGAACCCGATGTTGCCGATCGGGTTGCCGCCAGTGGAAAGGTGGCTTTGCAACTTTCCGGTCACACCCACGGGGGACAGGTTGTTCCTCCTTTCAGCAAATTGCCTCCCGTACTTCCTTCCTTGGGACATAAATACCCCAGCGGACGGTATCAGATTGGAAAAATGATTCACTACACCAACCGCGGTCTGGGAATGGTACCCCCTCGCGTACGCTTCAATTGCCGGCCCGAAATCACGCTGCACATTCTCTCTTCTGCCTTGTGAGTTGCGCTATGGAACCTGCCGTCTCCCCCTCTCCCGACGCCTCCCCATCCCCTAAAAACAGGCCTTCAAGTACTGCCTCGCGATTGTTCATCCCTGCGTTGTTGTGGCTACTGGTTAGTGGTTGGGCTTTATATACCCACACTTTCGATGCGTTCACGTGGAGCGCTTACTCAGTTGTGCTATGCCTGAGTGCGCTGTGGGGTAGCCCGCCATTTATTTTCATATCGGCAGGGCTGGCACTAGGGGTGTGGATGATCCGCGATATACCCATATTGCCAACCATCCCCAATCCGCTGCCCGAAACGCTACGAACAACCCTGGCGTTCCTCCTGCTATTTGGAGATGCGGTCATCTTGCAATTCATACACCGTCGCTACCAACAAACGCGGACTCACCTCAAAAACCTGGAAAGTGCCCTCCAGGAAAGTCAAAAAGCCCTGGCTGAACGGGAAGAGCAAGTAAAACGCGCACAAGACCGGTTAAACGTTATTTACCAGAATGCCCCTCATGGCATTGTCATGGTTTCAGAAGACGGCACAATTTATGATATCAACCCTGCCGGGGCGGCCATGTTTGGATAC
>DAOTZN010000152.1:0-7877 GCA_034434095.1 Anaerolineales bacterium | reverse complement strand
CCGGCGCCAGTCTGGGTTCCATGTTCAAAAATCCGCCCGGAGATTATGCCGGACGGTTAATCGAAGCCGCCGGACTGAAAGGCATGCAAATCGGTGGGGCACAAATCAGCCCCCAACATGCCAACTTCTTCATCAACACCGGGCAGGCAACCGCCAGCGACATTTTTGCACTTATCCAATTGGCCCGCGAAACCGTAAAACGCAAGTTTGGCATCACCCTGGCGTTAGAAATCGAACTACTGGGTGACTGGGCAACAACAAATCGCAAGTAACGCAAACCATGACAAAATCTCACTCTTCTAAACTCACCCTCGGCCTGCTGTTTGGCGGGCGCTCCGGCGAACACGAAGTCTCGCTGGCTTCGGCGCGCTCGGTACGTGATGCGCTCGATCGAGATAAATATCAGGTGGTAGAAATCGGCATTACCCGCGAAGGATTGTGGCTGAGCGGCGAAAACGCGCTGGAGGCCTTGACCAGCGGCCATACCGGCAGCCTGCGGCCGGTCACCCTGTTGCCCGACCCTACCCATCCCGGCCTGCGCGCCCTGGACAGCGGCGAAGTACTGACCGTGCTGGATGTGGTCTTTCCGGTACTACACGGTACATTTGGAGAGGATGGTACCCTGCAAGGGCTGCTCGAAATGGCCGGACTGGCTTACGTTGGTCCGGGGGTGGCCGGTTCTGCCCTGGGCATGGATAAAGGCCTTTTCAAAGCCGTTATGCGCGCCAACGATATCCCCGTGGTAGACTGGGTTATTTTACGGCGCAGCGAAATCGAGGCCGATATGCAAGGCGTG
This sequence comes from Anaerolineales bacterium, assembly GCA_034434095.1. GTDB lineage: Bacteria > Chloroflexota > Anaerolineae > Anaerolineales > DRKV01 > DRKV01. The sequence continues at coordinate 7,081 of DAOTZN010000152.1, read as the reverse complement.
TTGACGCACATTGAAGAGGCCTTGGGCGGGCATTATCCGCTGTTCGTCAAACCGGCCAACCTGGGTTCGTCGGTGGGCATCACCAAATGCCGTACCCGCAGCGATTTGCACGCAGGTCTGCTGGAAGCCGCCCACTACGACCGTCGTATCCTGGTCGAAAAAGGTCTCAACGCCCGTGAAATCGAAATTAGTGTACTGGGCAACGACCAACCACAAGCCTCCATCGCCGGTGAAATTCGCCCGGCCGCCGATTTTTACACCTACGAAGCCAAATACCAGGACGACCGCTCGGCGCTGCTCATCCCCGCGCCGCTCACTGAAGAAGACAGCCAGCGTCTGCGAGCACTGGCTGTGCAAGCCTACAAGGCCATTGATTGCGCCGGTATGGCGCGCGTGGATTTCTTACTCGACCGCGACACCGGTATCGCCTATCTGAACGAAGTCAACACCATTCCGGGCTTCACGGAAATCAGCATGTACCCCAAATTGTGGGCTGCCAGCGGACTGCCCTACCCGGCACTGCTTGACCGCCTGATTAACCTGGCGCTCGAACGCAAAGCCGAGCGCGAGAAAACCATCTACAGTAAATGAACACTACCACACCCCGCCGCTCTGATCTGGTACGTCAACGCCGCGCACAGCAAGCAAGCAAGCGCCCGGCACGTCATAACGCGCCAGGTCCCCGTCATCCGGTAACAAAAACGCCGCCGGTTGTGGCGCGGGGTGTAACCCCACTACCCCCACACTCCAGGCGCCGCTTACGCCGGCGGGTAGAAGTCCCGCTACGCAGTGGCGCAGAACTTGCGCTGCCCGGTGTTCCTATCCTGCATCCTGGATGGCGGCTGCTCTCCGGCACGCTCAGCCTGCTGCTGGCCTTCACCTTGTGGTGGTTGTGGAACGCCGGCGCATACCGGGTCAACGACATCGTGCTGGAGGGCGCACAACGCGTCACCCCGCAGGATGTGATAACGCTGATTCCCCTGCGCGGCACCCCCATTTTCGCCGTAGATGCAGCCCTGCTGGCTGCACAGGTACGCCAGGCCTTTCCGGAATTCTACCAACCCGAAGTGCGCATCGGCTTGCCGGCGAAAATCACCATCCGCACGGTGGAGCGCCAACCGGTACTGGTGTGGGAGCAAGGCGGCAAGACCCTGTGGGTAGACATGCAAGGGGTTGGCTTCCCCCCCAGGGGTGACGCGCCACCTGAGGTCGTAGTCAGGGCGGACGCCGCGCCACCTTTGGAGACGCCGGCACCGGCTCAAATCCTCCCTTCTGATCTTGTAGAAGCAATTTTACAAGTCAGTTATCTGGCCCCTGAGGGCATTCCACTGGTATACTCTAGCGAACACGGCCTGGGCTGGCAAGACCCGCTCGATTGGCAGGTATACTTTGGGCATAACCTGGATGACATCGAGGATAAATTGCGCATTTATGCCGCTATTCTTGCTCATTTGCAGGCAAACGACCTGCACCCGATATTTGTCAGCCTGGAGTATCCCCAGGCACCGTATTATCGTCTGGCCCCTTGAGGCGCACACATGGAAGAAAATATCGTTGTTGGTATAGACGTTGGCACAACTAAAATTTGCACGCTGGTAGCCCGCCTGGATGCGGATGAAAAACTACACATTCTGGGTGTGGGCATCGAACCCTCGCGCGGTATGCGCAAGGGTGCGGTGATTGACTTGAAAGCCGCCAGTCAAGCCATTGCCCGTTCGGTGGAGAAGGCGGAGCACACTTCTGGCCTGGAAATCGATGCTGCCTACGTCAGTTTGTCCGGCTCCCAGGTGAATTCGAGTAACAGCACGGGGGTTGTGGGCATCTCCGGCGGCATCGTAGACGAAGATGATGTCATGCGAGCACTGGAGGCCGCGCGTGTGGTTGCCCTGCCACACAATCGAGAAATCGTACACGTGGTGCAGCGCGGTTTCCGCATTGACGAACAGGATGGCATCCGCTCCCCCATCGGGATGCACGGCTACCGCCTGGAAGTGGAAACGCACATCATCACGGCCTCGGCCACTTCGATTGAGAACTTACGGCAGTGCGTTAGCCATTGCGGCGTGGAAGTGGTGGATTTTGTGCTCAATCCGCTGGCTTCCGGCGAAGCCGTACTTACCGATACAGAGCGGCAAATGGGCGTGGCCGTATGCGACATCGGCGGCGGCACCACCGACCTGGCGCTGTTCATTGATGGCGATGTATGGCATACGATGGTCTTCAATGTCGGCGGAAACCACGTGACAGCAGATATTGCGCACGGTCTGCGCTTACCCCCAGAACAGGCCGAGGAGGTCAAACGTCAGCATGGACATACCTTATCTGGCGAGGTGCGGCCTGATGAATACTTCCGCATCCGTCCCTTCGGTGCCGAACAGGCTATTCAGGTCAGCCGCGCCGACTTGGTGCACATTATCGAAGCCCGCATGGAAGAAATCTTCGAATTGATATTGCAAGAAATCAAGCGCACCGGTTATGATGGACTCTTACCCGCCGGGATGGTGCTCACCGGCGGCGGCAGTTTGCTCCCCGGCACACAGAAATTGGCCGCCAGGGTTTTAGGCATGCCGGTACGCATAGCGCAACCCGATAACCTGATCGGCATGGTAGACCGATTGAACTCCCCAGAATACGCGACCAGCGTCGGGCTACTGCGTTGGGCGCAGTGGATGCACACCATTACCGCACAAACGCCACAGCGTTCCTACGCTGGCGGCATTTCATGGGAACAAGTCAAGCGCTTCTTGCGCAATTTATTACCGTAATTTAGCAACCTATCGTGGAGGAGGTTCTTAAAAATGACAAACCAAAATAGTATCAACCAATTGGAATCCTTCGCCCGCATCAAAGTTGTGGGCGCGGGCGGTGGTGGTTGTAATGCCATCGACCGGATGATTGAGCAGGGAATGCAGGGCGTGGAATTCATCGCGGTGAACACCGATGCACAAGCGCTGCTACTCTCCAAAGCCAAAACCCGCGTACGCATCGGCGAAAAACTGACGCGTGGGCTCGGTTCCGGAGGTGACCCTGAGATTGGGCGCAAGGCAGCCGAGGAATCGGCGGACGCGTTGTACGACGTGCTCAAGGGTGCCGATATGGTCTTTATCACGGCCGGCATGGGGGGCGGCACCGGCACGGGCTCCGCCCCGATCATCTCGCAGATTGCCAAAGACGTGGGCGCGCTCACCATTGGGGTTGTCACCCGTCCCTTTATGTTTGAAGGCTCACGACGCATTCAAGCCGCCGAACAGGGCATTGAAAAACTAAAGGAACATGCCGATACCCTCATCGTGATTCCCAACGACCGCTTGTTGCAAATCGTGGATAAGCGCGTCAACCTACAAGATGCCTTCAAAGTCGCCGATGACGTGCTGCACCAGGGTGTTCAGGGTATTTCGGAATTGATTACCGTACCCGGCCTGATCAACCTGGACTTCGCCGACGTACGTACCATCATGTCGGAGGGCGGTGCCGCATTGATGGCCATTGGGCACGGTGCCGGTGAAGACCGCGCTCGTATTGCGGCCGAACAGGCTGTTTCCAGCCAATTGCTGGATATCACCATTGATGGTGCGCGCGGTATCTTGTTCAACATCACCGGCGGGCCTGATCTAACGCTTTTCGAGGTCAACCAGGCAGCAGCCATCATCAAGGAAACCGCACATCCGGATGTCAACCTGATCTTTGGTGCCGTCATCGATCCAGAAATGGGCGATGATGTACGCATCACGGTCATTGCTACCGGCTTTGAACGTACAACGGCGGCCCCACGGCGACTGACCCCCACCCCTCGTCCGGAAGACAAACCCATTGGTGAGCAGACCACAAACGTCATGTCAAGGGATTCTGTGAAGGCCCAGGACAACGCTTTCCAGCCGCAAACCTTCGACACCGACGACCTGGATATTCCCACCTTCTTGCGCAAACGCATGCGCTAAGGGTGTAGTCGAGTAGTCGAGTAGTCGAGTAGTCGCGTAGTCAGGTAGTCAGCGGACAGGCGTCAGGTTGCGCTCACGCCGCCGGGCGCCCGACCTGTTGCCTTTTTGTCATTTGAACTCTGCCTGGTGCGCGCGGTACTCGACGCGAATTCACAGAAGGCTGTACGAACCGAACGGTTTTTTCATACCCCCTCCACAAATCGGCAGGCAGGGCGATTGCGCTTTGCCTGCCGATTTGCTTTTTTTCACGACATGGTTCATTGGGTGCTCAAAATATGTGGACACTTTGGGTGATCCGGCAGGGGATAAATTCCCTGCTCAGCGCATGCAAGGCGGTTGGAACCACCTTCATCCAGCCCAAAGGGCTTCTACGCGCTGAGCGGGGGGCTTCAATCCTTTAAGGTTAATCCCCGCTCTGGCAGAAATTCCTGGATGAATACGACAACCACCCACACCAGGGCTTACCTATTTTCGGCTTGTCACCCAATGAGTTCGCCAAGCGTATTTGGCTCATGTAGTCAGTTGTCAATGTTCAGAATGTCGTTGACCGTTACCGAAAATCACGTTTTAGCGCCAAAACCGGTGTGTAGCCAGAAAAACCTTTGCCCCTTGGCGACTTTGCGTTAAGGTTTTGGGGTATCCCATGGATGCGGAACACCTGCAACACCCCGAATCCCCCTCCTCCCGGCAGACTGCCTCCCCTGCGCTTTGCTCGAAACAGGCCCTTCGCGACTAAGAAACTTGCCGAAGCCAATGTTCAGCACCTGAGAATTTGTCTTGTAGGACAGGCTAGAAGGCCTGTCCTACAGGACGGTTCCCTATATCTTGCCCCAAAACTGCTCCGTTTCTTTCGTTTTGAGTGTCACTCGCAGTGGCACCATAGACGGAGAGCAAAGCGGAATTAATTCCGCTCTACAGCGCGTTGCCAGATATGGGGACACATCACGGGAAATTCCGAAGAGACAAAAAGTCTTCGGCGCTATACGGAAATTTTGATGCTAAACGATATTCTGCAAGAAGAAATGCGCCAGCCTTAAAATATCGAAACTTTTAACTTTCAAGTATTGCTTGTTTACCACTCCTGTGCTAAAATAAGCGCTCATCGCCACATGCAGGGAGAGCCAACAGATACACCCCCATATATGGCGGTACTCTTTTCTCATTGACCTTTCTTTATAAGTCGAGTACAGTATGGAATGTCCTCATTGCCACCATCCTAATTCCAAAGTTTTAGATACCAGCCGAGGAACACGAGGCGGTATTCGGCGTCGGCGTGAGTGCCTGAAATGTAAACAACGCTTTAGCACCTACGAACGCCCCATCACTGCCACGCCACTAATTGTGAAACAAGACGGTATTCGCGAACAATTTGACCGCGAAAAATTATTACGCGGCATCCAAATTGCGTGTGCCAAACGCCCGGTCTCAGCCGCAGACATTGAACGTCTGGTCGGTGAAATTGAAACAAAATTAAAACAAATGGGCAAAGAAGAAGTCTCTTCCAGAGTGGTGGGCGATATGGTTATCGCTGGTCTCAAAGAACTTGACCAGGTGGCGTATATCCGTTATGCCATCGTTTACCTGGGATTAGATGATTTACATGCCATTCGGCAAGAGATTGACCGCTTGCTAAAGGCTTGAAATAGCCCAACCCAGCCTCTAAAAATATCATCGTGCGCTTATAGGGGTCTGTTAAGCGCGCCTATTTGTTCTTTATCATCATTGTTCCAGAAGGAGAAAACATCATGAGTAAAGCGCCTCTCAAAACCCGACAACCACGGCCAAGCAAAAAACTACTTCCTACGCCTCCCCTCCCCGATAACGCCATCAAGGTTGCCTTAAGCGAAAATGCCCGTAAGGTCTTTATACGCCGCTACGCACGCCGCGGCCCAGATGGCCAACCCATTGAAACGCCAGAACAAACCTTCTGGCGCGTGGCCTACCATGTCGCGAAAGCAGAGAAAACCTGGGGGCAAGATGAGGTTGAAAATATCGCACAACGCTTCTATGACCTGCTGGCACACAAGTACTTTCTCCCCAATTCGCCCACCTTCACCGGCGCGGGCACTCCACTGGGACAGTTGGCGGCCTGCTTCGTACTTCCCATCAGCGACGACATGGGACGCTACGGCAGCGGCATCTTTGAGACCTTGCGCAATGCGGCGCTCATTCAGCAAACCGGCGGCGGCAATGGCTTTGCCTTTTCTCGGCTGCGCCCCAAAAAGACGCTGGTCAAGTCTTCCGCCGGGCAGGCCACCGGCCCGGTCGGCTTCCTGCGAGTGTACGATAAAGCCTTCGGAGAGATTGCGCAGGGCGGCTCGCGAAGGGGCGCCAACATGGGCGTGCTGCGCGTCGACCATCCCGACATTGAAGAATTCATCACCTGCAAAACGGACGAGAACGCCATCACCAACTTCAACATCTCGGTCGGTATTACCGACGCCTTCATGCAAGCCGTTGAAAACGACGAAATGTGGGATTTACGCTTCCCAGACGTTTCCGATCCGGCCTATGACGACTTCGACGGCACGCTGGAAGAAGCCGAAGCACGCGGCCTGCCGATAAAAACCGTCAAACAGGTGCGCGCCCGCGAACTGTTCGACAAAATCGTGCACCAGGCGCACCACAACGGCGAGCCGGGCCTGCTCTTCCTGGACGCCGCCAACCGCTACAATCCGGTGCCCCACCTGTACGCCCTGGAGGCCACCAATCCATGCGGCGAGCAATTCCTGGGTCCCTACGAAAATTGCTGCCTGGGCTCCATCAACCTGAACGAACACTGCGCCCCAGATGGCAAAGTGGATTGGGAAAAACTGCAAGACAGCATCGAAACCGCCACCCGCTTCCTGGATGACGTCGTGGAAGCCAACGCCTACGTACCGGCCGTCCCCCAGTTGCGCGAAGCCGCCCTGCGCGCCCGTCGCATCGGGCTGGGCATCATGGGTCTGGCCGATTTGATGTACCATGTCGGCATCCGCTACGGCTCCGAAGAAGGCCAGGAATTTGCCGCCCAGGTGATGGAATTCGTACGCTACCACGCCATGCGCACCAGCATCCAACTGGCCAGGGAGCGCGGCGCCTTCCCAGCCATCAAAGGCAGCCTCTACGACCCAGAAAACCTGAAATGGCAGCCCCCCCAACCC
>DAOTZN010000151.1:0-13344 GCA_034434095.1 Anaerolineales bacterium | reverse complement strand
GGGGGAACCGGTCTCCCTTTCAGGGGGCGCGTGGTCCCCTGGGGTTGACGTTTCACCCGAAAGAGTGTCCGTACCCGTGACCCCTGGGGCGCAGGCTCGCTTTTGGGACGCCGGAATCGCCTTGCCAACGCCGCACCTACCAGGGCAATCTCTTCCTTCCCAATCACCAGCCGGCGCACGGCAACTTCTAGCGGCAGCAGCATGACTGCCAGTGCCAGCAGTGTTTGCCACCAGGAGGGGGCGCTGACCGGCTCAGGCAAGTCATGCGAGAAGGCGCGCTCCGGTGCGGTGAGCAATAAGGCGCTGGTGGCCTGTGGGGATAGCGCCGCCAGCAAACGCCCCAACCGGTCGCCGGCCGATTGCGGACGGTATTCATCCGGATAACTGTACGCCCAGGCGGTGGTGGCGGTTGTCTCTTCGCCTTCCGGTGCGCGAGCGCGCACGCGCATCAGGTATACCCCGCCAGCCTGGGGTGTGAAATCGCCCTCGTAGCGTCCGGAGGCCGTCTGCGTGAGCGTGAGGGTGTAGGTTTGTCCGGCCGTCAGCCCGTCGGGGGGGAGTAGCGTGGCTTGTAGGTCGTAGCCGTTCATGGGCTGCCCTTCTGGCGTTGAGGCCACCACCGTCAGGTGTGCCTTTTCGCCATCGTTTTGGACACTGGTTTGCAGGGCTTCCGTTTGCGGGGTGTTCAAAATGGCGCGTGCTGCCTGACTCCAGAAAAAGGCGTACCCATCCCATGCAACCCAGTCGCGCCCCCAGCGCCCGCTGGCATCGGAGGTAAACGCCAGGGCCTTTCCCAGCCCGTAGCGCCACCAGGCCAAAATAGGGTCTTCCTTTTCGGATTGCAAAATAACCTGTGCGCTGCGTTTGGCTTCCGTGGCGACATAGCCGTACAAGGGTGGCAAGCCGCCGCGGGGCAGTAAGGGCGAATCTGTCAGGCGGGTGGGGACGAAGGTACCCTCTTCGATGTAGGAGCGGGTCACGAGGGCGGTCTCGGTGGTAAAAATGGCCGGCAGCGTGGAGGGATTGAGCACCAGGTGGTAACGCCCGCCGCCCAGTTTAGCCCAGTCTTGTAGGGCGGGAATGGCATCTCGCCCTACGCCAATGGTTGTCAACGTGATGCCTTCCTGTTCGTACAGGCGGCGCACCATTTCGGGGATGCCGGTGGGGTCGGCGCCGCCGTCGGTGAGCAAAATGACGTGTTTGATTTGGGCCTCCACCTCGGGCAAGACGTTAGCCATGGCCTTCAATCCGGCGTAAATGTCGGTGCCACCGCCGCCGCCGATGTGGCTGACGGCGCTTTGAATGCTGGCCGGGTCATCCAGGGCCTGCATGGGGACCACCCATGAGGCGCTATCATCGAAGGCAATCACCCCCACCTGGTCACCGGGCATCAGCAGATCTATCGAGCGGATGGCGGCTTCTTTTGCCAGGTTGAGTTTGGTGACGCCGTCGTTGTTTTCCATCATGCTGCCGGAGTGGTCAATAATGTACACGATGCCGAGTTTTGGGCGGCGCTGCTCATCTTTGATTTGCATATTCACTGGCAAGGCGCTTTCCAGTGGGGTGTGGTAATAGCCGCCCACGCCGAAGGAAGTCGGCCCGCCGATGGTGATTAAACCGCCGCCCAGGTCGCGCACGTAACGTTGCACGGCCTGCATTTGGCGCTGGCTCAATTGAGCAGCGGGCACATCTACCAGCAGGATGGCCGCGTAGTTGCTCAGTTCTGTTAGGGAGGCAGGCAGCGCTTGCGGCAGAATGCGCGTAACTTGCAGGTCGTTTTCTTGTAAGGCGGCCATCAGGGCTGCGGCCTCATCCGGGCGGGTTTCTTCCCCAAAGGGTAAGGTTTCGCCCACCGGTGGGGCGACCACCAGCAAGCGTGGTTCCCCCAGAACGGTGGTATAGGCGCTCTGACGGTTGTTTTGCACGTAGAAATCCTGTTCTGTGGGGATAAATTCAACCGAGAAGGCGCGCAGACCGCTTTCGCTTTGTGCCGGAAGCAGAATATCCAGGCTGTGGGTTCCGGCACGCGCGGTGTAGGGTTGGCCGTACAGCAAATTGCCATGTGGGTCACGCACTTCCAGCGAGCCGGAGATGGCGGTATTGGCCTGGATGCGCACTGCTAAATGGAAGTCTTCGCCGTAGTGGACGCTGGCGGGCAGGCGCGCGGAGAGCAGGGCGGCATCGGGTTGTTCGCTGGAGGGTGCGCGGCACAAGCGCGGGTCGCTGACCTGCCCGAAGGGGTAGCACACAAAGCGCAGGTCAATACCGGATGAGCGGATTAGGGCGGCTATCTCGCCCGGTTCGCCGGTGGTGTAGGCGCCATCGGTGAGAACCACAATGCGACGGGCGTTATCGGGAGGCAGCAAGGACATCGCCAGTCGCAGGGCTTCTTCCAGGTCGGTGTGGGAGGTGACGGGCAGGGAGTGGATGGCGCCCAGTTCGGTTTCGGTAGATAGACCGCGTTCTACCAGCGCGTCCTGCCCGAAGACAATCAGTGCGGCGCGGTCATCGGGGTGTGCCGCTTTGAGGGCCTGTTGCACGAAAGCCAGTGCCTCGCTTTTGGCGAGCGCGGGCAGCGAATCCGACCAGTCCAGGACGAAGACGACATCCAAACTGCTGCTGCGGTGTGGCAGGGAAAAGCCGCTCAGCGCGAGGATGATGGCGCTGAGCAAGGTAATGCGCATAGCCAACGAGAGTCCATCCCGGCGGCGAGTTGCCGCGTGGCGCGGCCACCCCAGGTAGGCAACGAGCGGCAGGGCGGCGGCTAGTATCAGCCAGATGGGATGGGCGAAGGACATGAAGTGATAGCCTTTCGTAAATGCGACAGCAGCCTCACCATTAAGACATCAAGGCACGCAGGCTTATTTTTCCCTTGGTGTCTTCAAGTTTTAGTGGTAGAGCAAAACCACCAAGTCACGAAGCCGCGAAGTTTTTTCTTTACTAACGCTTGGTGTCTTCGAGCCTTAGTGGTAGAGTAAAACCACCAAGTCACGAGGTCGCGAAGTTTTTTTCTTTCTAACGCTTGGTGTCTTCAAGCCTTATGTGGTAGAGCAAAACCACCAAGTCACGAAGCCACGAAGTTTTTTTCTTTCCAACACTTGGTGTCTTCGAGCCTTAGTGGTAGAGTAAAACCACCAGGTCACGAAGCCGCGAAGTTTTTTTCTTTCTAACGCTTGGTGTCTTCGAGCCTTAGTGGTGGAGGGTAGCGGAGGTATTGCCCTCCACTACCCCTTCTTCGCGAAGCACTTACCCATCCTCGCGGTTGCGCTTCATCAGCCATAGCAGCGTGGTGAGTGCGCCCATCAGCAAGAGAACGGCAGTGCGTTGGCGGCGGACTTCTTCTGGCAGGGGAGCAGCCGGGAGGTTGCGCAAGGCGCTGGCAACGGTTTCGGCCATGCCCTCGCGTAATGGGCGCGGCTGCCAGCCCAGTTCGGCGCGGGCCTTGTCGCTGCGAGCGATGTAGGTGGCGCCCAGCGAGCGCACCGCTTCTTCGGTGAACGCGGACGGCAAGGGCACCAGTGTTTCGAGCAGTCCCATCACGGGGGCGAAGGGGCGCAGCAGGCCGGCCGGGATGGCAATGCGCGGCATCTGATGTCCGCTCAATTCGGCCCACAATTGGATGATTTCGTCCATGCGGTGTGCCTGGCCTGCCAGGATGTAACTTTCTCCGATTTTCCCTTTTTCGGCGGCCAGCAGGTGACCTTCGGCAATGTCGTCCACGTGGGCGTAGGTGAGCGTGGTTTCCGGGCCGGGCAAGACGGGTAATTTGCCTTGCAGGAAAAGCCGCAGTGTCTCGCCGATGACGCTGGTATCTCCAGGGCCGTACACGCCGCCGGGCATAACGATGATGATGGGTGCGCCTTTTTCTATCAGTGGCAGCGCCACGCGATAGTGTGCCAGCCACTTGGTGCGGTCGTATTCGCTGAGGAAGGGCGGCCCCTGGTAGTAGGATTCATCAACCAGTCGGCCATGGGTATCGCCAAAAACGGCAATTGTGCTGGTGTACACGATTTTTTTGACGCCAACCTGGTGGGCGGTGTGCAATACGTTGTGGGTGCCGCGCACGTTGATGCGCTCGGCCTGTGCCGCTCCCGCCTTTCCCAGCCGGTACCAGGCTGCCAGGTGGAAGACCACATCACAGCCTTTCATACCGTTGCGTAGCGCAGGCAGGTCGTTGACGTGCCCGCGTATCGGCTCTGCACCGAGTTGTTGCAGTAGAATATCGCTGTTTGGCGAGCGTGAAAGCGCCTTAACGCGGTAACCGCGGGCAACCAGTTTGCGAATTAGATGGCGGCCGATAAATCCACTGCCGCCGGTGACGAAGGCTTTCATGTCTAATGACCTCCTGTGATGAAAAGGTTTTGCGATAGGGGTATTGTACCCTGTAGTTCGGTAGTTGGCGGACTATCGTCCAATAATTCAGTCGCCCCAGCGCACCATCCTCAATTCACCCTGCGGTGTGCCACCATCCATTCCACTAACAAGACGACGAAGGCCAGCGCTCCGAACCACGGCCACAGGTCGCGATAGCCGAAGACCGGTTGACCGGCAGGGTTTTCGCCGCGGTAGGGAATTTCCAGGGTCGCCGCGGGTTGGATGTGGGATTCTTGTGGCGCAAACAAGTTGACGGTGAAATAGGCTACCCGCGCGGGGGTGCGCTGGTCGGCCTGGGTGAAGATGTTGACGGCGTACACGCCAGGGGTGCTGGTCTCCCGGAAGGAGAGATCGGCCACGTCGGGAACCAGGGGGTGGGTTCCCCCTTTGGGGTCTGCGATCACCACCTCAAGGGCGTCCGCTCCCGGATGGAGGGAGAGCGTCTCTCCAGGTTGCAGGGTTAACCCGGGGTCGAAGGGTGCTCCTGGGGCCAGGTATTCTATCAGACGACTGAAAAGCACCGGGTAGGCGATGGTCAGCGGCAAGTTGGAATCTTGCAAGCGAAAGGTCAATACGCCCACGCGTCGGTCTGCGGTGCTGCCCGCAAAAACCAGCGGTCGGTTGTCGGATTCCACCAGCGGGATGGCCCAGGATGGCAAATCAACCTGCCGGGCGCGCCGGATGAAGACTTTTCTCCAATCCAGGCCGTTTACCAGCGGATGATTGGCAAGCGTGATTTCCTGGGTGGGAGAATAGGGCGCGCCGACGGTGAAAAGCGGGTTGTTGGGCGGGTTGATGAACAGCAGGTTGCCCTCCGGCAGGCGGTCGGGACGCAGCCCATCGTAAATGTACACGTCGAAGCGGTCGTTGGGGTCAAGCACGGGGGGGCGCCCGTCTTGCAACGTGGCGCGGTAGGCGCGTATATTGGGCAGTGCGGCGAGGATATTTTCCAGAAACAGGTTGCCGGGGGTCACGAGCAGGGCGCGTTGGATGGCGGTGGGTTGGTAGACAACGAAGGCGGTGTTGTCCAGCGCGAGCAGGTCTGCGGGGGCGTTTTCGGCCGGATGCAGCACGGCACGGTAGGCGGCCGGTACGTTGGGCAAATCTGGTAGGGTCAGGCTGGCATCGCTTTGGGCGGGAAGGTTCAGGTTTTCGGCGTGCAACAGGGTTTGTCCGGCGTAAATGGAAAGCAACGCGTGGCTGGGTTCTAGCCCGTAATTGTGTGCCCGCACGAACAATTCAACCGTATTGCCTTGTGCCTGGGCGGAGAAGGCCGCGATGCTCAGGTTGGTACCTTCTTCACCGACGGGCAGGTAACGTACCTGTCCTGGGAAGGGGGGCAGGTGCTCGGTAGGCAAGCCGCCATCCGAGAGCACCAGCAAGGTGGCGTCGTTTGCGCCTTGGGTGGCCCCCGCCGCCAGCGCTAACGCCGTCTGCCAGTTGGCGCTGCCATTCTCCACAGAGGCGGTATCCAGGGCAGTATGTAGCGCCTCCGGGTCACTGCTATTGCTAATCAGCGGGATGGGCTGTAACCCGACCTGGATGATGCTCATACGCGCCCCGGAGGGCAGGGTGTCAATCAGTTGGTGCGCCATCTGACGGGCGGCCTCAAAGCGGCTGGGGGTGACGTCTACGCTTTGCATGGAGGCCGAAGCGTCCAGTAGTAAGACCGTGTTTTGCCCGCTCAGGCTGGGCATGCGCCAGGCCGGACGTGCCAGCGCCAGGGTCAAGAGCAGCATGGCGATGAGTTGCAACAAGAAGAGCAGGTTGCGGCGCAATTTTTGCCAGGGGGCATTGGCCTGCAAGTCGCGCAGCGCTCGTTCCCACAGATATAGCGAGGAGAACGTGGCTTCCTGGCGGCGCATTTTGAGCATGTAGAGCAGCACCAGCGGCAGGATGAACGCTCCGAACAGTAGGCCAGAAAGGGCAAGCAAGGTCATAGAGTGATTATATCCGGTTTTGGGGCTTGGGTGAGGGAATGGCTTCGGCGCAATGTGAGGTGTCACATGACACCCGAGTGGCTTGTGACATGACGATCTGGTGACACTAAAAGGTGACAGGGCTATATTGACGCTTAGAAAGTTTACCTTTATACTACATAAAAGCATCCTCGAAGGAGACGCGATCATGATCCAGGCCAAGCGCAAAACAGAATACGCCATTCGTATTTTGTTGGTGTTGATGCGTCAGGCTTTGCAGAAAAGAATTTCTGGGAAGCAGTTGCAGCACCAAACGCAAGTGCCGCCCGCGTTTATGCGCCGTATCCTGGCAGAAATGACCCAGGCCGGTTTGCTTGATTCTGCCCCCGGACGGCATGGTGGCGTGCGCCTGAGACCCCAGGCGGCCAAGGTCACCCTGCGTCAGGTGGTGGAGATCATCGAAGGGCCTATCATGCTTTCTCCGTGTGAGGATGTGGAAAAATGCCCGTTTGGTAAAAAATGTCCAACCAACGTAGTCTGGCAGCGCGCACAAGATGCCATGCTCAAGGAACTGGATGCGGTTACGCTGATGCACTTGGCTAAGGAATCGGAGACATAATGCAAAGTCGTTGGGTGCAGGGGTTCCTGTTTGGAATTATGGGTTTGATGGCCGTTTCTGCCCTGGCTTTCAAGATTTTTCAACCGGTGCAGGTACTGCCGCGCGTCCGCCTGGCGCCTAGTTTTATGTTAGTAGACCAGAATGGAGAGACGCTGACCAGTGAAGATGTGCGCGGCAAAGTCGTGCTGTACAACTTCACATATACGCGTTGCCCGGCGCCTTGTTATGACCTCAATGCTACCATGCAGGCCATTCAAGCCGGTGTGGATGAAGTAGTACCAGCAGATATCCCCGTATTGTTAGTGACCATTTCCTTTGACCCGGCTTACGATAACCCAGAGCGGCTTGCAGCCGCGGCTAAGGCCGTGGGGGCCGACCCTACGCGTTGGGTTTTTGCTACTTATCAACAACCGAATTTGCTCAAGACGTTGCTGGGTGCCGGATTTGAGGTTTTCTACCAGCAAAAAGAAGATGACTCCTTTGAATTTGACCCCAAATATGTTTTAGTAGATGGCTGGGGCGTCATACGTGGGGAATATACCTACGAAACGCTGATTTCTAACCGCGAACGCATCTTGCGGCATATTGGCGTTTTAGCGGATGAAATCGAAAATAGCAAAGGGGCAAACAAATTAGTTTACGAAGCCGCTCACCTGTTTTTGTGTTATGCCCCATGAAGGAGAGTAGCATGAAGAATTCATTCCCTGTCAAGACTTTTGTATACAGCCTGTTGGCTGGTCTGTTGGTGGTGTTTGCGCTTTTCTTTGCCTTTCAGCGCTTGCGACCCTACGCATTTCATGGTTCGGTATTGCAAGCCGAGTTGCCCGCTTCCGATTTTACTTTGCAAGGGGCCAATGGCCCGGTTTCCCTGCGAGATTTTCGCGGTAAGGTCGTGTTGCTTTACTTTGGCTACTCTTTTTGTCCGGATGTATGCCCTACCAGCCTGTCTGGCCTGGCACAAACGATGACGCTACTGGGCAAGAAGGCAGATAACTATCAGGTCGTCATGATTACGGTGGATCCAGAGCGCGATACGCCGGAAAAAATAGATGCCTATGCCAAGCATTTCAATGAAAACTTCATTGGTTTGAGTGGCACAGCGGAAGAAATTGCCAAAGTTGCCACGCTCTATGGCGTTTATTACAAAAAACAACCCGGCTCTTCCGCCAGCGGTTACCTGGTGGACCATACTGCCAGTGTGATGGTGCTGGATAGCAAAGGCCGCTTGCGTTTGGTGCTGCCTTTTGGCACCTCCCCGGAAGATATTGCTGCTGACTTACAGCATTTACGGTAATTCCCAACTTTTTCTTTATTAGGAGGTTCCCATGCCGCAAGAGAAGAAACCGTCCGAATCCTTTGAACCGCGGGGAACGATGGCCGTATCGGTCATTTTCCTCGTGACCCTCATCGTGCTGTGGGGGTCTGTCTACTACATCCTGATTTCTCGAGGAGTGACGCTATGACCACTAAGCTCGTTTTTGAGGTTGATCCTTATGAAAAGACCTGGATGCGTATCGGCATTGCAACGCTGGTATTCTTCATCGCCCTGGTTGGAGTGGCGGGGTATGCATTGGGCTTTCAGGTGCCTGCCCCAGAGCAGCGCGTGGACCCCAAGACCGTGGCGGCCGATCCAAACAGTCCCTGGAGCAACCCCGGCCTGCGTGAACTGGCGCCTGGAAAATATGAGGCCTATATCCTGGCTCAAATCTGGTTCTTTAACCCGCGGGAAATTGAAATTCCTGCCGGCTCTACGGTGACTTTTTATGTCACCAGCAAAGATGTACAACATGGCTTTAAAATCCAGGATACCAACATCAACATGCAGATATTGCCCGGTTACATCTCTAAACTGACGGCTACGTTTGATAAGCCGGGCGAATACAACTATATCTGCACCGAGTACTGTGGCAGTGGACATGCTGCCATGTTTGGCAAAATCATCGTCCAGCCATAGGAGGAGAAACCATGACCGTTGCAAGTGGAACTTACGAATTCAGTGCACAAGAAAAAAAGTTCATTGGTTGGCACCTGATTGTCGCCATTGCTGCGCTGGCCGTTGGAAGTTTGTTCGGCCCATTGCAAGCCTTTGAACATGCCGGTTGGGACTTGTATCCTTACCTGCAACCGCTCTTCAAATCTTACTACCAGGGTTTGACCATCCACGGTGTGTTGAATGCGCTGGTGTGGACGACCTTTTTCATCACCGGCTTCTTGACGCTGACGACGGTGTACGGCCTTAAACGCAGTCTGCGCTATCCGAAAGTCAACTACGCTGGTTTTTGGGTGATGGTGGTCGGTCTGCTGGTTACTGCCGTGCCGCTGTTGACGAACGCAGCCTCGGTGTTGTACACCTTCTACCCGCCGATGAAGGCCGATTGGATGTTTTATGTGGGCCTGACGTTGGTGGTGGTGGGCAGTTGGATCGAGGGCTATGGCTTCTACTTTACGTTGGCTATCTGGCGGAAAGAAAACCCCGGCGAGCGGGTTCCTTTCCTGGCATTGACCAGCATTATCACCATGGCGATGTGGCAGATTGCCACCCTGGGCGTGGCCATTGAGATTTTGACCCTGCTCCTTCCCTGGTCGTGGGGTTTGGTGGGCGGTGTTGATATTCAACTGGCGCGCACCTATTTCTGGTTTACCGGCCATCCCCTGGTGTACTTCTGGCTGTTACCGGCCTACATCTCGTGGTATGTCATGCTGCCCAAACAAACCGGCGGAAAATTGTTCAGCGAGACCATGGGACGCCTGGTATTCTGGCTCTTCTTGCTTACCTCCGTGCCCGTGGGTTTCCATCACCAGTATGTTGACCCAGGCGTACCGCCTACCTGGAAGTATATCCACGCTATCCTGACCTATTTTGTCGCCTTCCCCTCGCTGATGACCGCCTTTACCGTTATTGCCGGGTTGGAATATGCCGGACGTCAGCGCGGCGGCAAAGGGCTCTTTGGCTGGATTTCTAAACTGGCCTGGGACGATCCCTCTGTGACCGCGCAATTGCTGGCGGGCATCTTGTACATGTTCGGTGGCATTGGGGGGATCACCAACGCCTCGTATAACGTCAACCTGGTGATTCACAACACTGCCTGGGTGCCTGGCCACTTCCATCTGACGGTGTCTTCTGCCATAACGCTCTCCTTTATGGGGATCACTTACTGGCTGGTGCCCTTCCTGACCGGCCGCAAACTGTGGAAACCCAAGTGGGCGGTTGCCCAAGCCTGGATTTGGTTTGTAGGCATGATTATCTTCTCCAACGCCATGCATGTTTTGGGGTTGCTGGGTGCGCCGCGGCGTACGCCGTTGGGCGAGGCGCCTTACATTCCCCCCGAATGGAATGGCAACCTGCTGCGGGTTGGCATTGGGGGCGCCATCCTGTTCGTAGGCGTTTACCTGTACATCTTAATCATAGCTCGCACCGCCTTTGCGGGCGAAAAAGCCGATGCCAAATCTCAGGTTAGCATTCCGGTTGCAGAGGTTTTGCACGATGTTGCACACGCACCGGCCTGGTTGGACACCTTCAAGCCGTGGTTAATTGGCGCTGCATTGTTGGTTGTGATTGCCTATGGCCCGGTGCTGATTGACTTGTGGAGCAACCTGGTAGGTTCCCCGGGCTTCCGGGTGTGGTAGGGTTATTGCCCCCCGGCTGTTGAAATACGCTTCAATCATCGGTTGGGGGATTCCTCCACAATTGTGGAGGAATCCCCCACTTTCACGAAAGACTCCGTCATGCCCTGGAAAAATCGTTGGCGTGCCTGGCCGCGGCGCTTGCTTCGCTTACTCGAATCCGTTTCGCTACGTTTAGAAAAACCCCTGGCACGTTGGGTGCGTAACCCGCGCTACAACCCACTGTATCATACCGGCACACTGGCTGTCTATCTCTTGTTGCTGCTGTCGGTAACGGGGGTTTACCTAACGATGTTCTTCCAGTATGGCTTCCATGATTCGTATGTGGCCGTATCTGGCATCAGCCGCAATGTCATCGGGGGCGTGGTGCGTACCATACACCGTTACGCCTCTGCTACTTTGATGCTGACGGTGGTGTTGCATGCCTGGCGCACCTTTTCCCAAGACCGTTTTCGCGGCCCGCGGTGGCTGGCCTGGGTTTCCGGTTTGCTTTTGGCCGTGGTGGTGTGGTTTATCGGTGCCACCGGCTATTGGATGGTGTGGGACGTGCGTTCTATGCCGCTTAACCACACCCTGGCCGTCATCTTGCAATCCTGGCAGGCTGGTCAGGCCTTTCTGGTAAATTATCTGTTTGGTGAACCTGCGGAACCGGGTTGGAAATTCCTTTTCCTGTTGTTAGCAGCACATTTCCTGCTGACTCTGGGAATACTTTTTGGATTGTTGTACCTGCACTTTCGGCGTTTGCGGGCCCCCAAATGGGTGCCACCTGCCCCGTGGCCGTGGGGTGGGCTGGCAATCCTGGTGTTGGTGGCTATCTTTTTCCGGGCAGAGATGTTGCCCCCGCCGGATGTCGGGCAGTGGCCGGCTTCTTTGCCGCTAGATTTGTTCTATCTGGGATACCTCCCGGCCGTGCTTGCCTCTCCGGCTGTCTTTTGGGGAGCAATCGGAGTGTTTCTGCTTCTCTCGACCGTTTTGCCGTGGCTATTGAAGCGTGGCTTGCCCGCACCGGTGGCACTCGACCTCTCAAAATGTGATGGCTGCACCCTATGCGCGCGTGATTGCCCCTACAATGCCATCATCATGATTGATCGTGAGGATGGCGTGCCACACAAGTTCCAGGCTAAAGTCAATGCCGATTTATGTGTCTCGTGCGGCATTTGTGTGGGGAGTTGCCCAGAAGGCGCGCTGACGTTAGATGGGATTGCTCCGCACCGCCCGGACCCTGGGGTGTTCCCGTTTCCCCAAGGGGGGACGCCTGCCCCGCAAAAAGTCGCCTTTGCGTGCGAACGTCATGTGCTTCACAGTAGCGATGCCGAACTGGCAAAAATCGCAGCCCCCAACGGCGAAAGGTGCGCGGTCATACCCTTGACCTGCCTGGGGATGGCGCATCCAGATTTGGCAATACAAGCCCTGGAACAAGGGGTCGAGGAGGTACATTTTATCGGTTGTCCGGCGGAGGATTGCACCAATCGAGAGGGCAATGTGTGGTTGGAAAAGCGCATCCGGCGAGAACGATTGCCGCGTTTGCGCCTTGAATATCAGGACGCCCCAATTTTTACCCACTACCTGCCGCCGGCCGCGTTGGATACCCCGACTGGCCCTCCAACGTCCTATGAAACGCCCTTTGCCTGGCGAAAAGCATTACCGGGCTTGTTCTTGCTTTTGGCTGTGCTTCTGGTGCAAGTCCCCCTCACCTCTTGGCGGGTGAACTTGCCTGCCGCGAAACACGCCTGGGTGCAGATCACCTTGCCACATCGCAGCGGCTACCCTGTGGCCGGCAGTCTGCACACCCTGACCCTGACGCCGGAAGTTGGTTTACAAGCCCCCGTGCGCTTACGCCTGGAAGTAGACGGGGAAACCCGTTGGCAGGATACTGCCCCCGATGGCATCTCAAACTTTTTTGCTCTCTTGCCGCTCTCGGAGGGCGAGCACCATTTGCGGGTGGTGCTCGCCGATCGGGATGACCCCACTTTGGAACAAGTGTTGTTTGAGGATACCCTCGTGTTGACTGCCGGGCAGGTGGTACGGCTGGATTACCACGATGAGGCCATTGGTGGTGACCCGCGGGCTGGAAAAGACTTGTTTTACGAAAACTCGTTGGGTACAAATGCCGGTTGCCGCATTTGCCACTCGATGGAGCCAGGTGTGCGCCTGGTTGGCCCCTCGCTGGCCGGCGTTGCTACACGCGCGGCCACACGGATACCCGGCATGAGCGCCGAAGAATACCTGAGGCAGTCTATTGTTAACCCGGATGCTTATGTAGTGGAAGGCTATCCCAAGGGGCAAATGGTGCCGAATTTAGGAGCAATCCTAAGCGAGGAACAAATAGATGATTTAGTGGCTTTTTTGATGACACTGCGTTAAATGTCGAGAGGAACGACGTGCACAATTTCCCGTCCATTGAAGATTGCGTTTGCGCCCCGCAACGACGGGACAGGGTCAACTTCCCTCTGCCCGCTGACGGCTAACCACCTGCCCGCTATCCAGCGGTGCAATATCGTGAAAGGTTGCGCAAACCGTGGTACAATCAAATGTGCAAAATATGTGATACTGAGTGCGTGCAAATAACGTACTCACAACACATACTTTCAACACATACTTTTTTAGGAGGCAGAAAATGCAAAAAAAGTTTTGGGTTTTGTTCACCGTTTTGACCGTCCTGGCGCTGTTGTTGGCCGCTTGTGGCGGTGGCAGCAATAAATCGCAAGAACCCACTAGTCAGCCTGAAGGTAATGAAGGCGGCGAGGCGATGACGGTTGATGTAGATGCCGGGAAAGCCATCTTTCAACAAAGTGTGGTTGGCTCTAA
>DAOTZN010000150.1:0-4180 GCA_034434095.1 Anaerolineales bacterium | reverse complement strand
GCACTGTGCGGCGGACGCAGGTCACACAAGGCGGTTTGGCGGCTGGCGGGCATTTTCAAATCGGCGCTGGGAATGGGGTCGCCGTGCGGGTCGTGAGTGGGGTTGCCCAACGCCTGAGCAATGCGGGTTTCGAAATCTTCCGAGATGACGTGCTCCAGGCGGTCGGCTTCTGCGTGCACTTCGTGCCACTCGTAGCCCAGTATCTGGTGCAAGAAGGTCTCCAGCAAGCGATGGTGGCGGATAACTTCCAGCGCCACACGTTCACCGTCCGGGGTGAGGGTAGCCCCCTGGTGCTTGTGGTACTGAATGAGCGGCGGCTCAGTATGCGCCAGTTTCCGCAACATGCCACTCACAGAGGCCGGTGTCACCTGCAGGGCATCGGCAATTTGGTTGGTGGTGGCTTTGCCGTGCGCATCGCACAGGTGGTAGATGGTTTTCAGGTAGTCTTCAATAGCGTGCGTGAGCATAGGGAAAATTTAGAAAAGCCGCCAAACCTGGGCGACGAGAAAGGTGACCAGGAAGCCCAGAAAAACCGGCATCAGGGTTGCGATAGCCGTCCATTTCCGACTGCCGGTTTCCCGGTAGATGGTGGCAATGGTGGTGCTGCACGGGTTGTGAATCAAACTAAAGAGCATCAAATTGACCGCCGTGAGTAGGTTCCAGCCGCCAGCCTGGAAGAGGTTCATCAGCATCGCCGGATCGTCCACATCGAAAATCACACCCCGGCCTGCGCCGACACCCGAGACGCCATGCAACAAGACGGTGAGCATCAGGATGGTGGGGATGACGATTTCATTCGCCGGGATAGCAACCACATAGGCCAGCAGAATAATGCCGTTCAACCCAATCAACACGCCGAGCGGGTCGAGCAGACGCACCAGGTAGGCGGCCAACGGCTGCCCGGCAATGGTCAGGTTGGCAATCAGCCAAATGACCGCGCCGGCCGGCATGGCAAATTTTACCGCACGCCACAGCACGTAGATGGTGCGGTCAATCAGCGAGGTGTAAATCGTCTGCCAGATGCGCGGGGGACGATAGGGCGGCAGTTCCAAACTAAAGGTCGAGACTTCCCCTTTCAGCACGCTGCGCGAAAGCGCCCAGGAGGAGAGAAAGGTCAGCAAGACGCCCAACAGCGCAATGCCCACCACGGCCAGCGCCGAAATCATCCCCGCCAGGTAGGGCGGCACCAGGGAGCCGATGAACAGCGAGGCAATGAGAATCTGCGTCGGCCAGCGCCCATTGCAAAGCGCGAAGTTGTTGGTCAGGATGGCAAGCAGGCGCTCACGCGGGCTATCGATGATGCGCGTGGCTACCACGCCGGCCGCGTTGCAGCCAAAGCCCATCATCATACTCAAGGCCTGCTTCCCGTGCGCACCGGCTTTGCGGAACAACGGGTCCAGGTTGAAGGCCAGGCGCGGCAGGTAGCCGAAATCTTCCAACAGGGTGAAGAGCGGGAAGAAAATCGCCATCGGGGGCAGCATCACGCTGACCACCCAGGCCGTCGCCAGGTACATGCCATCCACCAGCACCCCGCTCAACCACCACGGCAGATGAATTGCCGCGGCCCCAGCCTTCAGCGCCGGGTAAAGTTTCCCAATCAGGAGATCGAAGATCAGTTGGGAGGGGTAATTTGAGCCGCTAATTGTCAGCCAGAAGACCAGTGCGAACAAACCAATCATCATCGGGAAGCCCCACAAGCGGCTGGTCACCAGGCGGTCAATGGTGCGGTCGAGGTCAAAGCGGGTTTTCTCCCCGCTGCGCGTCACGGCGCGGTCGGCAATTTGCGCCGCTTCGGTATAGATGGTTTCTACCACCTGGTCGTGAAAGTCTTTGCCGACTTCCCAGTGCAAACGCTCGGCACGCGTCAAAATGTCATCTATCGAGGGGGTGGGAATTGTTTCGCTACTCATTGAGAACTCCGGGGGGAGGAAACTTGCGCTACCGGCAAAACCAGGGAGGCGCCCTCTTCTGGCTGGACGGGCGGGGGCAGGGTGCCCAATTCGCCGTTTTTGAGCGCCTCGGCAATGCGCGCATCGCCATCCAGCAGGCGCAACGCCACCCAGCGGGCATTCGGCAGGTTGGGATAAACTTGTCGCAGCAGTGCGGATAGTTCATCCAGAGGACGCTTGAGTTCAGGAGGTTCGCTTTGCAGCCGACGGGGGCGACAAACGACCTTTCCGGTGGCTACCTCGTGGACGGCTTGCAGCAACTCCGGAAGGCCGCGCGCGTAACGCGCCGCCATGGGGACCACCGGTACCCCCAGGTCGCGCGCCAACCGACGGGCGTCCACCTGCAACCCGTGGCGTTTGGCTTCATCCATCAGGTTGAGCGCCACCACTACCCGCTCGGTGATTTGCATGACCTGCAAAACCAGGTTGAGGTTGCGCTCCAGACGGGTGGCATCCACCACCACAATGACGACATCCGGCTGCCCGAACAGGATGAAATCACGCGCAATTTCTTCATCCAAACTGGTGGAAAGCAGCGAGTAGGTGCCCGGCAGGTCAACCAGTTTGTAGCGTTGCCCGCCGTACTCGAAACCACCTTCGGCGCGCCCGACGGTCTTGCCGGGCCAGTTGCCGGTGTGTTGACGCAGGCCGGTGAGGGCGTTGAAGACCGTGCTCTTGCCGACGTTGGGGTTACCGGCCAGCGCGACGACGAAATCTACGTTTTCTAAATCGAAGCCCAGTTTGCGCAGTGCGGCCGCGTTGTGGACCGCACAGCTCTCACATGCTGCGCTTGCGGGCGGGGTCTGAGGAGAGGAGGGGGACATAGGCTTTTTGAGGAAGTGAAAAGTGTGTAATCGGCGTGCAATCAGTTTCCGGCCGGTTGACTGCTATCCGCTGACCGCTGACGCTTGTCCGCCGACCATCACCAATTCGGCCTGGTTGCGGCGCAGAGCAATCAAACTGCCGCGCACCTCGTAAG
This sequence comes from Anaerolineales bacterium, assembly GCA_034434095.1. Taxonomy (GTDB): domain Bacteria; phylum Chloroflexota; class Anaerolineae; order Anaerolineales; family DRKV01; genus DRKV01. The sequence continues at coordinate 1,252 of DAOTZN010000150.1, read as the reverse complement.
CCCGCAGGTCAGCGCCCCCTGGGCTTTGCATGGACACCTTCACCTTGGTGCCTGGGACAAAGCCTAAATCGAGCAGGCGGCGGCGCTCCGGGCCTTGACAGGCCGGCGAAATACGCGCAATCCAGACAGATTCCCCCAGGGGGACATCGGCCAGCGAACCCAACCCGGCAGGCCACCTGTGGGCTTCTGCCAACGGCTTGACCGAGACGCTACCGGCCTGGGTGTGGGTCAGGGTATGAATATGGTCATCGCTCTGAAAGCGCACCCCTTGCGGCCCACTTTCCAACATGCGTACCGGCATCCCAACGTGCAAGCCGGCTTGCGTCAGTTGTTCGTAAATTTGGGTGGGTTCATCTTCCAGGTGTGCAATTTGGGCGTTTTGTTCGGGCGTCAACGAGGAAAGCGGCTGCCAATGGGGGGAAACGATTTTGCCGTCGGCGGTTGGAATGGGATCGCCGTGCGGGTCATAGCGCGGATGCCCCAGGCTGGAGGCCAGGGCATTGGCCTCTTCCGGCTTGAGGCGGTGCTCCTGCACTTCGGCCTTGCGGTGCCAAACGGTCTGCTCATAGCCGGTCTTTTCGGCCAGGTAACGCTCCCACAAGCGATGGGCGCGCACTACTTGCAGGGCGTATTCCCGTCCGACGGGGGTGAGGTGCAGATTGCCCTGCGTTACGTCAATCAGCGCATGGGCTTCCAGGTCGGCGGCAAGTGCGGCGGCGCGGTCAAGGGAAACCGAAAGCACTCCGGCCAGCGATTGCAGGGTGGCGGTGCGCCCGGCTTCTTCAAATTGATACAGGTGTTTGAGGGTATCTTCGCGCCATACGCGTTGCCGCTGGGCCTGCACCTGGCGCCAAAGCGCAATCAACCCGTAACGCGGCAGCGCAATCAGCGCTAAGACCAGCAAGGCAGCGGCCAGGATAATCCACCACAAAAGGCTCATAGCATGCTCCATAAAAAGTATTTAGGCATGGCTAAATTATAAACGGTTCCAGGCTAATGTCAAGAGGTGGTCGGGTGGTCAGGTGATCAGGTAGGGGCGAAACGTGTTTCGCCTGTAGGCGCGAAAGGTATTTCACCCGTAGCACGTAGGGGTGAAAAAGGGGAAAAAATCGCTTGAACGAGCATTTCCAGGCCCGAGCAGATTGCTTCGCCCCCCACCTGGGAACGCCGACCTCCAGGTCGGCAATGACCGCCGAGCCAGTGCTCGGCGCGCCCAGAAATGGGAACACAAGGCGCTAACCCAGCCCCTGGG
>DAOTZN010000149.1:0-5634 GCA_034434095.1 Anaerolineales bacterium | reverse complement strand
AGAATATGTGCTGGCGGGAACCCTAGAGCCCGCAGGCGCGCTTCTAATACACTGTTGATTACGGTTGCTCCGTCGGCGCGCAACCTGTAATGTTCCTCGTAAAAACTCTCCAACGGGCGCAGGAGTGCGCGGAGTATCGGATTATTACGTTCCTCTACCGCCCCACCTCGTCCGAACCAGTCGCTCCAATCTAAAACGAGTTTTGCCCCTTGTTTCTGAGCAATCAGGGCTGGGTGGATGACGGTTGGTCGGCTATCAAAGGCGTGTACGATATCCCAGGAAGTGCCTCGCACCCATGAAATTCGGCGTTGTACCTCCAGAGGGTCGTATCCATAGCGCCAACGGGGCGGCAGAATACCGGTGAAAGTCACCAAATTTATCGCGCTATTTTGGGGGATGGCGTCACGGTTTGCTTTGGATGGCGAACTGGCTGCCAGGGTGACCTCCATTCCTTGCAGAGCAAGTTCGTCCCCTAAATGTAGTGCACGATAAAAAGTACCCCCTCCGAAGTAGGCGCGGTTATGTACAAGCATTAAAACGCGCATATTATTTTTGGGCCACGGCTATATGAGATGGGTAGATGCGCAACGCTAACGAACTTAGTAAAGGAATATTCGCTAATTTCTTAACCCAGCTATCAAAACGTTTGGGGGCGTTGTAAGCGCTGGGATAGGCGAAAGTGATATGATGACGCGCACCAAAGACAGATTGTAAGGCTTGACGCAATTCCCCGTATGAAAGCAATTGCGTATGGTTGTAGATTAGCCCGGTACGCCAGTACACATAACGTGGAGCCAAACGGCGTGGCAACATCCCAACCCAGCGGATTTGTACGTGGGGTTCTGGTAAAAATAAATCGAACCGATTGCGAGAATCGGCAGCGAAGCATCCACCAGACCGTAATGTACGATAGATTTCTTGCAAAACGGGCTTTACTTCGAAGACGTGCTCTAGCACATTGAGTGCATTGGCATAGTCAAATGAATTTTTTGCATAAGGAATATGTTGACCATAGCCTTGCACCAGGATGACATTGCGAATGTCGCGGTTTTCCAACGTTTTGCGGGCAAGTAACAAACTCGCCAGGCTTGGTTCGATACCTACCACAACTTTGAATTGTTCTGCCAGCGTGAGAAGACTGGCACCACTGCCACATCCTATGTCAAGCGCTAAATCATGGCCTGATATGGTGAAATGCTGGGCTAGTTCGTCCTGGTACATGCTAACCATGCGGCGCCCGCGCTCGAGCTGGGAAAGTACATACTCAGTGATGTGTGCTATTAATGTGTCGGAAGCAGCCTGTGAGCCGGGTTCCAGACGCAGACGCAACTGTACCAGTGTTGGGTAGTCCGCTTTTTCGTAGGCGGCCAACAATTGCGCTACAACCTCTTTCTCAGCCGGAGTATCTACTGGCCGTGGGTAGCGCAGATCAGGAATGCCCATAGTGATTGGGTAACTTGTCTCACATGAAGGACAGATCAGCGTATCTGCCTCCTCACTTAACGGGGTGTGACAGGCTGGGCAGAGCAGGTGGGGAAAGTGGAGTATATTCATAAGGTGTCTTGGAGACCGTCTTTTAAGCCGCACCAGTACGCGCGCACTGCGGGGAAATTGCCGTGCCATATTAGCCGCAGACTAACCTTGATGGCGCTACCTATCCGCCAGGGAATAATTGCCAGCCACTGCAAGCCACGCCCATGTTTACGAAAAAACCGTATACTTGAGCGTGCCATCCAGTAGCGTTCATTTGGAGAATTACTACCCTGACTGGAACGGCTTACTTTATGCCAAAGGTGGGCTTGGGGCACTACTAGCAGACGAAAACCTGCACGACGAAGACGCAAACTGTAATCGGAATCTTCGTAGTATAGGAAGAAACCCTCGTCAAATAGGCCGACTGCTTTTATTACCTCTGCTTTGAGCAATAGTCCGCAACCGGATAGGAATTCCCGATCCGTAGGGTGTTCAAAATGCTTGTTGCGGCCGTGATTATCGCTTAACTCCAGTGTCCACTGGTTGCGTTCCGAACCTGCTGACCAGATTTTCATCCTTTCATCGGCATAGAAAATCAACGGTGCTGTGGCGCCCACATCTGGGGGTGCACACGCATCGACCAAATGTTCCAACAAGTTGGGGGCAGCCAAAGTGTCGTTATTTAATAGAAGTGTATACGCTGCATTTCGTGCTAGTGCGTAGCGTATGCCTGCATTAAACCCTCCTGCAAACCCTTGATTTTTGGGTAGACGGAGATGTTCTGCCTGGGGAAATGCTTGTGCAATGCGCTCTGCAGAACCATCTGTAGAGCCATTGTCCACTACCAGTAAGCGATAATTAGGATAGGTCAATTGTACCAATGTCTCCAAACACTCTAGTGTATCTGGAGCATTGTTCCAATTGACTGTAATTACGTATACTAATGGTGCGTCATCTCCCATTAGTGACCTCTTGCAAATGGGCCGCGGCTAATCTTCCTAATGCTTTCAGATTGTAATGTTCTTTGAATAAGCGATACCCTTCAGCGCTCAGGTGCTTTTGTAAATCGGGGTTGGCTTGCAGCGCTAAGATGCCATCTGCAATGGCTGCACCGTCTTTTCTGGGCACCAGGTAAATATGCTTTTTATGTTCGCAGACGGCACGTATGGCTGGCCCGTCGCCCGTTAACACTGGCTTGGCCATTGCCAGCCCCTCGTAAATTTTATTTTGCACGGTCATTAGCGACTGAGGTGTAGTTCCAAAGGCGCCCAGACATATATCGGCAGATGCAATATGCGCCACTAACTCGGATTTTTCCAGCCAATCAATGAAAGTAACGTTCTTGAGTCCGTATTCGAGTGTTCGTTGGCGCGCCAAACCTTGCTCCGGCCCCTGACCAATGAGTTCGAAGTGAATTTCAGGGTGTTCGCTCAGAATGCGCGCCGCCTCGATGATATGCTGCACGCCGTGGTTTGGGATGAATGTCCCGTAATAGAGCACCGTAAAACCAGATTTCTTTGGAACGGTGTTTTGTGGTTGGAATATGTTGTCATCGGCGCCGGTAGGCACTAGGCGAAAGCGTTCTTTGGGGATGCCGTGGGTTTCATGCAGCCATGTCACATACGCGGCGGTGTCTTGAATTAGCAAATCGGGTAGACGGAGGGCGATGCGTTCGATGCGACGCAGGAGATTAATGGTAAATCGGCTGCGAGAATCCAATTCGCGTTCCAGTGCCACCAGATATATGGACATGAATACATCCCATACCAGGGGTTTGTGTCGGAGAAGACTCAATATCCGGGCCAAAAAAACGTCAAATTGTCCTGGGTAGCCGACCATGAGTACGTCGTATTCGCCGCATTGTCGGTAGCGGCGTAACAAATTCAGGTAGGTGCGTATCACTCGCCACCAAAAGGCGGGGGAACGCCAGCCTCCGCTGGCGGCTTGTACCCGATCTTCAATGCTGTGCCACAATGTTTCATGGCATTCGATGACCTCAACGCCCTGTGAGCGTAACGCAGCAATCATGGATTTGTTGCGGCTATATTCGGCGCGATACGTACCAAAATAACATACGCGCAGTGGCTTCTGACTCATGGCAGCACCTCAAAAATCCATACCCGATCCTGGTGATATACCAAACGGTATGCAGGGCTGTTTTCGAAGAGATTGGGTTGCAAAGTCGGCCCACCGTAGTTGACGCCTCCTGCCTGTTGCCCGATATATACGTAGCCTATGTGATTTTGGGTAAGTAGGTTCAGCGCATCGGCGCTATCTATCTGTTGATTTACTTGCAGTGACGTGTACAAGTGGCTGATTTGCTCACGTTCTTCTTCCGAAAGGGGCGTTTCAAAACCCGCATTCAGCGGACGGACGAGCGGTTTTTGGTGGGCACTCAGCGCAAGCCACCAACCGCCATCTGCTCCTGCAAAGGTTGTGACGAACGCAGGAAAAGCATTGATGTAGACCTGATTTCCGGGTTGCGCGTGTGCTTGCATCCATGTGCCGGCACGGACATCAGGACTTGTGAGCATGGCGTGTTTATCGGGCCGAATTTCTGCCAACCGAGGGGGCAGACTGTAAACAGCCAGGGTCAGGCATAAAATGGCGCTTAGCAGGGCAGACAATTTATGAGTAGACACTTTCAAAAATAAACCGATGAAAATGCCCGCAAAGGCATAAGCGAAAATGAATACCGCAAAGTTATTGACTGCTCCCGTGCCCGGCAGGTGTAGCCAGGCGGGATTAGCCAACACGAACAAGGATATCATCCACAGCGCGAGAAGGGCGCCCCACCGGTTTCTTTGCCATAGGGTAATACCGGCACCTGGGAATAGCGCAAGCCAAAGGGGGTAGGGCAAATACAAGTCCAGGCGGCCAATGCTGTTGTAACTTTGCGTGAATGTTGACAATGTATTGGGCGACTGTCTTAACTGCGTTTGGAGCATAAATAAAATTTGACCGCCAAACACATGCACGAACCACGGCAAAAACAACAGGCCGCCCGCTACACCCAGCACGGCCGCATTTGACAACCAGACGCGCCATCTTTTTGGATGTAGCACGAGGTAGGTTGCTAGCGCTAGGACGCCAAACAGCAGTACCCGGTAGTGCGTTAACCCCAGCCCCCCCCATAGCAGCGCGCCCAACGCAAGTTGACGAGGGGTAAGGTTGCGCGGCCTGTCAAGCCAGTGCCAGGTGAGCGCGACCGCAACCGGCAAAATGACTTGCCCGGCCAGTTGGGTGTATCGTCCCCAGTTGAGGTAGAACATTGGCATGGGGGAGAGCAAGCCGGCCACCAGTACCGCGCCCACGCCGGCCCAGCGGCCGCCGCCAATACGCACGGCCAGCGGATAGAGCACGAACACGGCCAGAATATTCAGGATTTGACCCATCCACAGGGTGGCAAAGCGCGCCTCTAATCCGGTTAGCCAGGCAAACAGGGCACTGGCGGTGTGGAAGCCAAAGTGGTAGGTGAAGGTAGGGATGTCGGCGTAGGGTTGCCACGAATCAAATAGCCCGCCGTGGTCGAGTAATAACTGGGTAATCATGGTGTGCTGCATCCCATCACCCCACATCGGCCCCTCCAATGTGCGGATAGCCCAAAAACGGCTGAAGACAATCAGTGCCAGGAGGAGCACCAGGGTCGTGTCGGGTAGCGATAACCACGTGCGCAGGGTGGCCTTTTGGGGTAAGATGCCCTGACCGGTTTTCCGCCATCGGATGTACCCTCGCCACCCCAGCCAGAACAGGGACAGAGCGCCGGGTAGCAGGGCGTAGCCGCGTCCTAAGTGTAGGCCGATGAGGTCGCTCCACAGTAGAAGGACGGGATAGAGCGCCAGCCCGATGCCTGCGGACAACGCCAGTCGCACCCAAAAATTGCGCATAGCCAACCCCTCCCCCGCAAGGGGATGAGCCTGGGATGGGGGTTCATCTGTCGGCGCACCGTCATCGGGCGCCTTGCGCATAGCCAGCCCCTCTCCCGCAGGGGGATGAGCCTGGGGTGGGGGTTCATCTGTCGGTGCGCCGTCATCGGGCGCCTTGCGCATAGCCAACCCCTCCCCCGCAAGGGGATGAGCCTGAGGTGGGGGTTCATCTGTCGGCGCGCCGTCATCGGGCGCCTTGCGCATAGCCAACCCCTCCCCCGCAAGGGGATGAGCC
>DAOTZN010000148.1:0-10879 GCA_034434095.1 Anaerolineales bacterium | reverse complement strand
TGCCTCAGGGCTTGAAAGTCGGATAAATCCGACTCGTTGTGCCAGTCCGAAGGACTTTCATGAACTGAGCAGGCGGCTTTAGCCCCGCGATTCGAGATGTGGGCAATCACCCCTGAGAAAAATTATGTGGAAGAAACTTTCCGGCCTGTCCTGATCTATAATGTGGCTTGATAGTGCAGATTTGTGAGGTCATCATGCAATTCCCCCTATTTCAAGTTGATGCTTTTACAGACCGCGTTTTCAGTGGGAATCCCGCCGCAGTTTGTCCCCTTGCGGATTGGCTCCCCGATGAGGTCATGCAAAAAATCGCCCTGGAGAATGCCGTTGCGGAGACGGCATTTTTCGTTCCATTGGACGATGGCTTTGAAATTCGTTGGTTTACACCGGAAATCGAAATGGATTTGTGCGGACATGCGACCCTGGCTGCCGCGCATGTGATTTCAAGGCACCTGGGTTACACATTGCCACGGATAAAATTTCAGTCAAAAAGTGGTGCACTGACGGTAACCGTAGACGAACGATATTTGACGCTCAATTTTCCGGCTCGTAAGCCCGTGCCCGGTGATATTCCCCATCTCATTTTGGATGCCATGCCGGTAAAGCCGGTCGAAACGCTGAAATCCAGGGACGTTGTGCTGGTGTACGAAACGGAAGACATCATCCGCCGCATGAAGCCCAATCAAAGTATGCTCAACCAAATCAATCTTGACCCTGGCGGTGTTGTCATTACCGCCCCAGGCGAGGAGGTGGACTTTGTTTCGCGTTACTTTACCCCGCAGGCCAGTATTTTTGAAGACCCGGTAACCGGCTCGGCGCATTGTTCTTTGATTCCGTACTGGAGCGAAAAACTTGGGAAGAAAACGATGCTTGCCTTGCAGGTATCCCCCAGAGGCGGCAAACTATTTTGTGAAAATCTGGGGGAACGGGTGTTGCTTTCAGGAGAAGCGGTCACTTATATGGAAGGAAGTATCACGATTTAGCCGGGCAACCGCTATGGATTCCCGACCCCCACAGGGAACAAGTGTTCTGGGGGCAATTGGACGAATACGGATGCACCCTCGGGGACCGGTTTTTCGCTGCCCGGCAGTTGCGCTCGTACCTGCATCCCGCCGACATTCACCTTGACCTCCATGTGTTCGCCGCGATACATACAGGCGCCCACCACCCCCCGGACGGCATTTTCGCACGCTTCTGAGCGTAGGCGGATGTGCTCCGGACGAATGGCGAAGATCGCCCGCCCGCTGATTTCCGCGTTGACCAGCCGGATACGTCCAAATTCGGGGGACGCTAACCAACCGTTGGTGGCCTCGCCATGGACGAAGGTCGTCACACCCAAAAATTTGGCCGTTGCGACACATGGCGGACGTTGAAACAGCACATTGGGGCGATCGCAGGCGGCCACGCGCCCATCCATCAGCAGGGCCATGCGGTCGGACATTGCCATGGCCTCGTCCAAATCGTGTGTCACCAGGATGGTGGTAATGCCCAGTTCACGCTGGATGTCGCGCACCGCCTCCTGCAACTCACGGCGCACGGGGGTATCCAAACTGCTGAAGGGTTCATCCAACAAAAGCACCTTGGGGCGCACCACCAGCGCACGCGCCAGGGCCACGCGCTGTTGTTCCCCGCCGGAGAGTTCCTGCGGCTTGCGCTTTTCAATGCCCGGCAGGCCAATCAGGTGCAGCATTTCAGCCACACGCCGTTGACGTTCTTGCCGGGAGATGCGTTGGACCTTTAGCCCAAAAGCGATGTTTTCACCCACCGTCAAGAAGGGGAACAGGTAGGCACGTTGAAACATCAACACCGCACCGCGCCGATTGGCCGGTATTGCAAGGATGCTGCGCCCATCCATGAGGATATCCCCTGCATCTGGAGATTCCAAACCGGCGAATAACTTCAGCAGCGTGGACTTGCCGATGCCGGAAGGCCCCAGCAGGGCGACCAGTTCGCCGCTGTGCACTTCCAGCGAGAAGGCGTTGAGAACGGGCGTTTGACGTCCGGGGTAGGTTTTGGTGAGGTGATCAAAGGTAACGGTGGTCATACTTTTATTGGGAAATCTCAGAAAGGTTCGAGTACTTCATCGGGATTTTCTGCCAGGAAACCGGCCGTCAGGGCTATCACCAGGATAGGCGGGGCCAGGAAGAGCAAGGACAGACCGGCGATGGTGGTAGGGTTGCCGCCGGAGACGGCCGAGAAGAGCAGCATGGGCAGGGTCAGAATGCGCCCGCCGCCTATTAGCAAGGTCAGCAGGTACTGGCTCCATGAGATGAGGAAGGCGAACAGCCCGGCGACGGCTAAGCCAGGCGCCAGCAGGCGCAGCGTCACCGTCCAAAAGACACGCCGCGGAGAAAGCCCCAGGGTGATGGCCTGTTGCTCGAAATTTTCGTCATAACGGCTGAAGACGCCCCCCAGGGTGAAAACGGTATATGGCAGGGTGGGCACCAGGTGCGCCAGGACAACGCCCGGCCGCGTGCCGGATAGTCCGCTTTTCAGTGCCAGGATGTTCAGTCCCATACCGATGGCCAGCGGGGGGATGACGGTAGGTAGAAAGAAAAGCATCCACAAGACGCGTTTAGCGGGGAACTCGCGCAAACCAATCCGGCGGGCGACGGGGTAGGCCAACACCAGCGAGAGCAAGGCCGTAACTATTGCCAGCAGGGCGCTGTCTAGCACGGCCTGAGAGGTGCGTGGATTGCTCAGCAAACGGAAGAAGTTGCCGCTCGTCCAGGTGGTTGGCAGGGGCTGGGGGTAAAACCAACGGGTCGAGAAGGCGAACAAACTCAGGGTTAAGATGGGGGCGAGCAGCAAACCCCAAACGGCCAGGCGCTTCATGGGTTCACCTCCCCCCTGCGGCGTGCCAGAATGGCGGTTCCCAGCGCCAGGGCGGTAATTATCAGGCTAATGGCCATCCCCTCGGGGCGTACCCGCAAGTCCGAATTGAGAAAGGCATCCAGCGCCAGGACGGGTAACATGCGTGGATAACGCACCCCCAGCAGCGCGGGGGCTTCGTAGGCGCCGAAAGTGTAGGCGAAGACCAGCAACGCGCCAGAAGTGAGCGCCGGACGCAGCAACGGCAAAGTTACCCAGCGGAAACGTTGCCACGAACTGGCGCCCAGATTTTTCGCCACCGTGAGATAGCCCTCGGGCTGGGTGCGCAGCACTGCCAGCAGCAAGAGCGTCAGAAAAGGAATTTCTTTGCTGGCGTAGTGCAAGATGATGCCCAGGCCGTAGCGGTCGCGTACCAGGATGGGAAATTGCGATGGTTCGCTGATGAGCCCCAGCGTGGCTGCCCAACGGGAGAGTAGCCCGCTTTGTGACAGCGCCAGGAGCAGCCCGACAGCCCATACCAGGTGCGGAAAGGCCAGGTTCCAGTTGAGGGCGAAGATTCCCAGACGCAAAGGACGGCGGCTGAGCCAGGTGGCTATGACCAGTGCACCGACCGCAGAAAGCAACGTGGCGCTCAGGCTGACCCACAGAGAAAAACCCAGCGCAACCCAAAATTCCCGCCCGATGGCCCCCTCGCCGCGCAAGAGATGCAGGTAGGCATCCAAATTCAATTGCCTCTGCCCGATGACGCTCAGGTATCCCAGGCTTTGGGCCAGGCCGTAGAACAAGCCGGCGCCCAGGAGCACGGTAAGCAGCATCACCGCGGGCAGAATGGGCAACAGGGTACGAAATTTCATAAACCGAAAACGTAGGAGCAGGTAGGGACAGGTAGGGGCAGGTAGTGGCAGGTAGGGACAGGTAGGGGCAGGTAGGGACAGGTAGGGACAGGTAGGGACAGGTAGGGACAGGTAGGGACAGGTAGGGGCAGGTAGGGACAGGTTCAGAACCTGTCCCTACCTGCCACGGGGGGTGACGTTATTTCCCAATCAGCACGTTTTCGCGCCAGCCCTCTTCCACCAGGCTTTGATAGGGCGCTGCGGCATCACCGACCAGGGACTTTGCCAGGTCCTCGGCGGGTGTAGCGGCCTCACCCAGTTTTTGCAACGCGGTCTCCAGCACCTGTTTTAGGGCCGGATCGGTGACGCGCGTCACATCGATACCAAAGCCAAGCCCAAAGCCGTTTTCTGGTAACACTTGGACGGCCTGCATTTCCGGCTCCAAAATCAGGTTGGCCAGCACCAGGGCAGCCGCCTTGTGAGGGGCGTTGGCGGGAATCGCTACGTAGTTGAAATCACCGATCATGTTGTTATGGAAGACGAAGGCACGCGCGGTAGGGGGCACCAGCCCTTGTTCGATGAGCGCTCCAGCCCCTACGACGGCCTGCGTGATGGAGAAATCCACCTCATTGTTGGCAAATAAACTGTGCAGTTCGTTTTCGTCTTTGGGGTATGTCTCTCCTTGCCGCCACAAGCAGGGTTTGATTTCGTTTAGATAAGCCCATAATTCGGGGGACCATTTGTCCCACAGTGCCTGGTCGAACGTGCCCCATTGGGCGGCGTCACCGCTGAGTTCAAACAGCGCGGCTTTGACGAAGCGCGTACCCTGGAACGCACCGGGGCCGGGCGCAATGTAGGTGAAGCGGCCGGGGTGCTCACAAGCCCAGGTTTTCAGTTCGGCATAAGAGCGCGGCAGTTCGGAGGCGCTCATGCGGGCGGAATCGTAGATGAACTGGAATTGGGCTGAAGACCACGGGCTTTCCAAGTCATCTACCGGTTCCCCAAAGTCGCGGTTGAGCGCCGGATTATCCCAATTGACCAGCGCGCTATTGGGCAAGGCGCGTGCCCAATCGGCATACAACATGCCGGCTTGCTTGAGGGTATAGAAATTTTCGCCATTGATCCAAATTAAATCTACCGAACCGGTTTCCTTACCGGCTTCTTTTTCGCTCAACACCTGGTTGACGGCGTCTACCGTGTCGGCAATGGGCACACGGTTGAGCGTGATGCCGTAGCGCTCCTGTAGCGCCTTGCCGTAGAAATTATCTACAAAGGCGTTGATGCTTTCCGAGCCGCCCCACATGTACCAATTGACGGTCTGACCTTTAGCCGCCGCCAGGACGCTATCCCAGTCGTTGAGGTCGAAAGTCGTCTGGGATGCGGCGGGTTGCGCGCCGTCCGGTGCACAGGCCGTTAGAACCAGCGCCAGCAGGGTGAAGAGGAATACAAATCGTTTCATCGGTTTTCTTAGTCTCCTTTGGTTTTAGACGATTTTATGATTTTCGAGGGGCTTGGTGCACGCTGAAGTACATTTGCCGCCCAGAGGCGATGTGTTCGGTGCATTTGAATGTGAAATTATGGGCGTGCCCAACGGTAGCGCAGGTAAGCGCCGAGTTCACGCGGCAGGTTGGTGAGCGTTTCTTGCATAAAAAAGTCGGCCACTTTGAGAATGCCGCTTGAAAACGTGGGGTAAGGATACACCAGGCGGTAAATTTTGTAGAGCGAAATGCCCTGCGCCATCGCCAGCGTGAAAAACGAAATCATCTCCGAAGCGTGCGGCCCAACAATGGTGGCATGGATAATTCGCCCGGTTAGCCGGACGACATCCACGATGATGAACCCGTTTTCGATGTCATCGGTGTAGCCGCGGTCGGTGTGCGTCTTGAAATCCACGCGTATACGGCGCACGGCTTGCGGATGGCAGCCTTGTTTTTCCGGCGGGGTGCCCACACTGGCCACTTCCGGCTCGCTGAAGGTCGCCGTCGGGTAGAGTGGCTCCTGACGGGAGACGGGCAGCCAGGGGAAGGCGATGTGCTGCACCACGCGCCGCCCTTGCGCATTGGCCGAATGCGTAAAGGCTGAGGTGGGCGTCACATCCCCGATGGCAAACACGCCTTTGACGTTGGTTTCTCCGTAATGGTTGACCGCGATGCCGTTGCGGTCGTATCGGATGCCGGCCGCTTCCAGGTTGAGCCGTTCGAGGTTGCGCTGCCGCCCGATGGCAATCAACACCTTGTCCACCTCGGTCAGGGGAATAATCTGCTCGCCCTGACGGATGAACAACGTGCGCGTGGCTTCTTCGTACGAATCGGCCGTGGCACCGTAAAAAGTGGCCATGCCGCGTCGTTCGAGTTCGGCTTGCATGGCTTGCGAGGCTTCCGGGATAGCGCGCGCTATCGGGCGGTCGTCCAGGGCAAAGATGCTTACCCGCGTCCCTATCCTGTGGAAAGCGAAAGCCATTTCCAGGGCGATAATGCCTGCCCCTACAATCGCCAGGTGTTTGGGCGCGTTTGTCAAGTCGAAGAGGGATTCGTTGGTGAGGCGGCGCTCCGCAGGGAGCCCGGGAATTTCCAGAAGGCGCGGCCGCGCCCCGGTGGCGATGACGATATTCCGACCTTTCAGGGGGCGCGTGGAACCCTCAGGGGTTTGCACCTTCAGGGTGTGCGCGTCCTGAAAAGAAGCCCAGCCCTGGATGAAGGTCACATTTTCCATGTGGCGCACTTCTTCGCTTTCCTTATCGCGCAATGCGTCACGCTTGCGGATAACCGTTTGCAGCACTTCGTCGGGGTCATCGCCGGGACGAAACCGGCGCGCCAGATGAATGAGCGTTTTGGACGGCACACAGCCGACGTTGGTGCAATCGCCGCCGACGTGTGCACCCTCGATGAGTGCCACTTGGTGGCCCAGGTTTGCCATGCCAACGGCTACGGTCGTGCCGCCGGAGCCGGCGCCGATGACGATGGTGTGAAAGTGTTCTGATGTCATAGATGATTTTTGTATGGGGGAGTGTGGTTATTGCGCGCCTTCGCGTTTCTTAAACAGGCGCGCGAGGGCAATGCTAATCAAGAAGACGGCTGCCGAAATCCCAAAGGTGGTTGGATTGAGTTGTGGTAGCGTCCCGTCAAAGGTCTCGATGGAGGCGCCAAAGCCCACAAAGGCGATGGTTCCGGGAATCGAGCCCAGCGCAGTTGCCAGGATAAACGGCCAATAGCGGATTTTGAGGAAACCGGCCAGGTAACTGACTGCATCGTAAGGCAGAAAAATAAAACGCATCACCATCACGGTTTCGAAACTGTTGGCGCGCATTCTGCGGGCGTAGCGCTGAATCAAGCCATCGCTGCCATCATCCTTGAGCAAGCCTTGCCCGAAGTAACGCCCGACGAAATACGCGAGGGTCGAAGACGTATTGCTGGCCAGGATGGTGTAGAGCACCCCCAATACCGGCCCGAAAACAAATCCCCCGGCCAGGGTCAGCAAGGTGGAGGGGAACAAGATCAGCGGGCGGATGGCGTACAGCAAAATGTACACCAGGGGACCCCACAAGCCGCCGGTCATGAAATCCAACAGGCGCTGAATCACCTGGAAGGGGGTTAGTCCATTGGCGGCCGCGTACCACTGGTAAGCGGCAATCAGTCCCAACCAAAAGGTCAGGGCAATCAATTTTTGGATGTGTTTTCGCGCCCAGGGCAGGGGGGGAATGGCTGTGTTTTCGTTCATTGTCGTATAGAGCAGCCCGGGGCGCAATTTCTTACCCGTTAGGCCTGCATTAATTCATCGTATTTGCGGCGCACTTCTTGAATGTCTTCCCACATCAACGCCTTGGGGGCACCCGGCGCACGCGAGGGGTTGCGCAACAAGTAGGAGGGGTGGAAGATAGGCCTGACCAGGCGACCGTCCACGGTGAACCATTGGCCGCGCAGTTTGGTGATGCCGGTGCGCTTGAGCACCGATTGGCAGGCGACGTTGCCGGTCAACAACACAATGTGCGGGGCGACCAGGCGCATGATGGCGAGGACGTAAGGGCGATAGTAAGCAATTTCGTCTGGCGTGGGGGCGCGGAATGCTTTGCCGTTTTCACCGGGGGGCATCCGAAAGACGGAATTGGTGATGAATACATCTGTTTCGGGGTCAAAATTTACGGCTTGCAATACCTTATCCAGCATTTGACCGGCGCGCCCTACGAAGGGTTTGCCCTGGATGTTTTCCTGTGGGCCGGGGGCCTCGCCGATAATCAGCAGTTTGGCCTGAGGGTTGCCGCGGCTGATGACCACGTTTGTGCCGGCATCGGCCAGCGGGTCATCGGTCATATTGCGCAGGGCCGCAAAAACTTCTTCCAGTGAAGTGTAGTGACCGGTTGGCTGAGGGGCAGAAGCGGAGGTCGAGAAAAGATCGGTTTGAGGCATGGCATCTCCTTCTTCAATCCGTGGGGGAATAAGGGTTTGTCTAAAATTTACTCTGGGGTATCGTGCTGTTCTTTCGCCTCGTCCAAATTGGGGGGCAACCCCAAAACCTTAACGCAAAGTCGCTAAGACACAAAGGTTTTTCTGGCTACATGCCGGTTTTGGCGCTAAAACGTGGTCTTCTTTGCGGCTCTGCGGCTTGGCGTTGAAAATTTGACGCTGAAGAACCAACGAATCGATATTTATGGACGAATAACAGGTTCTATTTTACCGCCTTTGCGTACTGGGGTAAAATTTGCTGCGATGGTGCTACGCTTGGACGATGACAGCGGAGGCGGCGCTCACGCCGTGCGGCCAATCCGCGCGATGGATGATGGAGGCAGACATTTGATGCGTTTGAGACCAGATTTGCTTCGTTTGTTACCCCCGGTAACGATGATGATTGTGATTTTCATGATTTCTTCTCAGCCGGGGAGTGCCTTTCCGCATTATGGCTGGTGGGATGTGGTGTGGGAAAATGGCGGGCATTTCTTGGGGTATGCCTTGTTGGGCGCGGCCTGGTGGTATGCGCTGCGTCAGGGCGGGCCTGCCTGGGGTTGGAGCGTGCTGTACGCCTTGAGCGATGAATTCCACCAGTTTTTTGTGCCCGGACGGGCAGCCGATTGGCGCGATGTGGTGGTGGATGCCCTGGGTGCGGCGTTGGCGGTTTTCTTAAGCGCCAAAATTGCGCATAGCCAAAAGGTGACCCAGGCGCAATCAGTACGTATCGAATGAGGTACGTGTAGGCCGAGCGGGATTGAAAATCCCTGCTCAGCGCGTGGAAACCACCTGTACCCCGAAGGGGCATGCAGGCTGGAGGGGGAGCGGACATTGCCCTCCGCCACCTTTTTCACGAACTAAGGATTGTTTCACCTGGGAGCGCCGATCTCCAGGTCGGCACGTTGCGAGGCCGCGCCTTTGCGTTAACGCTTCAGCGCTGAAGAAAATCGGTATTTGTGGACGAACCCCTACTCGCCAAATTCCAACTCGATTTCGGTCTCCTCATCCCAGGCGTCTGTGGTTTGGATTTCAATTTCCCCAAAGAGGTGCGCTTGTGAAACGACCACAAGGCGCTGCTTGATGAGTTCAAGCATAGCCAGAAAAGTGACCACCGCATCCACGCGGCTGTATTTCTCGCCCAGGAATGTGCGAAAAGTGGCGCGTCCCATGTGACGCAGCGTTTCGGCAATCCGCTTGATTTTTTCTCGGATGGTGACTTTAGGGGCTGCGACAACGGCGTTTAGCGCGGTTTTTTTCTGTTCTTTCTGGAAAGCCCGTTCGGCGGCGGCCACGAATTCGGGCAAGCCGATTTCTTCTAAAGCCAGTTTGTTTGCCATCTTTGGGGGGGGCGCCAACCTCAGGTACGCGCGCCAGCCGCGTTTTTCGCGTTCTCTCAAGTGTTTTGCCAGTTCCTTGAAACGTTTGTAGATGCGCAGTTGACGCAGCAGCGCTTCGCCGGGGTCTTCTTCATCGGCTTCGCGTTGTGGGGGGCGCGGCAGCAAGGCCTCGGATTTGATTTGTACCAGACGTGCAGCAATCACCAGAAAAGCAGAAACTTCTTCCGGTGCCCGCTTTTCAACGTCTTTCAAATAAACCAGATACTGATCGGTGACCTGTGCCAGCGCCACTCGGGTGATATCTAGTTCGGCGCGTTCAATCAATTGCAGCAACAGGTCAAGAGGACCTTCGTATACCGGCGTGCTGATGGTGTAGGCCGGGGCCTGGTAAGTGCTTATGCCGAGACTCATAGAGCACAATTATACCTGAGTATGTGGAACTGGAGTTTGGAGAAATCGGCGGATAGCCGAAATAACATCCCATTAATCCACAGATGGACACAGATGACGCAGATTTTCAAATCATTCTCCGGCGGAAACCCATGTCAATCTGCGGTCAAGGGGTAGCGGAGGCATTGCCCTCCGCTACCCTTTCACGAACCGAGTCAGGACTTCAGTCCGACGCATCGCTTGTGGGCAATTACCGCGATGAATTGCCTTGAACGCCGTGCTATGCTATACTTTCTGTAACCTTTACGTCGGTTGTACATCTAACCAGCGTAAGATTGTAATCAACAACAGCGTCCAGAGGAACGTTGATGGAATTTTCTTATAAGGAGTGAAAATGATTGCTGAACCTATTCATGTTACCGATGCAGCCTTTGAAAAAAGTGTGTTGCAGGCCGAACTGCCCGTGATTGTGGATTTTTGGGCACCTTGGTGTCGTCCGTGCCTTATGGTTGCACCTACCCTGGAAAAATTAGCCAAGGAGTATGCCGGTAAATTGCTGGTTGCCAAGGTCAATACGGACGAACATCCCGCCTGGGCGCAGAAATACGGTGTGCAGGGGATTCCTACCATGCTGTTCGTTTATGGCGGTAAAGTCGTGCACCGTCAGGTTGGGGCGCTGCCCGAACCGATGCTGCGCCGTGTGGTGGAACAGTTCTTGGGCGTTGTGGGGCAAAATCAGACCGCTTAAAGCCCAGCGTTGACCCTAAAAACACCCCTTCGGGAACGGAGGGGTGTTTTTTTGTTGGTTTTTGGTATTTTCTCAAAAAATAGGGGGAGACCGACCATAGGGCACAATAAAAAATCTCACCACGAAGGTCTAAAGACACGAAGGAAAGGTTAAAGACTTTGTGTCTTGGTGAATTTATGGTAAAAAAACGCTAAGAGACCCCAAATTATTGAGATGATACGGTTTTTGGGGGAAGAGATGTGGGGGCCTGTGAGGAGCGGCGTGCAGCCGATCAGCGTTCAGCGGGTAGCGAACAGGTGGACG
>DAOTZN010000147.1:0-1765 GCA_034434095.1 Anaerolineales bacterium | reverse complement strand
GTAACAAGCATTGTCATACAGTTCTTCATCTGTCCAGCCATTGGCGGCTTTGAGAAACTCCAGCCCCACCAGCACGTTGACCGGCACGTTCGGGCGCGAAGGGAAGTCAACATACAACACTTCGAAGGGCTTCTCATCCAGACGGCTGAAGAACTCCTTGTAGAAGGTCTCCGCCCAGGAGTTGTGCAGCCGCTTGCGTAGTGTTTCGGGCAGCTCATCCACATGGCTGGTGAGCGGGATTTGCAGGTGACGGGTGTTTTTCTTGAACATGGCATTCTCCTCAGGGTAGGCTGGCTTCATTATATTAAAGTTTTGCCATTTTGAGGAGGGTATTCGGGTAAAATATGTCCACTCGTTTTTGCAGTGGAGTCATAGTTAGCAAATCTATTCAGGCGGGTATTTTTGTGGTATAAATTAATTGCCCTGCTGTGTACGTGCTTGCTGTTCAATATAGGCGCTGGGCCAACACTTTTATGAATGGGTTCTAACTTGCGAGATGTACGCGATAGGCTGGAGCCAAGGCGGAACTTTCGGGACGGAACCCAATCCTGCATACGCAGGTTCAGACCTGAACAGTCACACGGCATAGCGGGGTTGTATATTTAAGGAAATAGACGGCGGGTTTTGACTTCTGCGATGGCGTCTTTACGGTAACGATAGAGCCTTGCCGGGCGACCTTGTCCGGTGCGGAAGGTACCCGTTTCTTCGATGATATTAGCCGTCAAGATGCGGCGGCGGAAATTCCGCTTATCTAATGCTTCGCCCAGGATAATCTCGTAAGTTTGTTGCAATTCTGTTAGGGTAAATTCTTCGGGGAGTAACTCAAAACCCACGGCAGTATATTCTAATTTATAGCGTAGGCGGCGTAAGGCATAGCGTAAAATATCGGCGTGGTCAAAGGCCAGCGTCGGCAAGGTGCTGATGGCGTGCCAGTGGGCCGTTTGTACGTCGCTCTCGCCTGGCCCTGTCATGAGGCGATTGGAGGATACCAGGGCAAAATAGGCCACGCTGACGACGCGGTCGCGCGGGTCTCGCTCCGGGTCGCCGTAGGTGTAAAGTTGTTCCAGGTAGCATTCTCCCCCCAGACCGGTTTCTTCTCTCAGTTCCCGCAATGCGGCTTCTTCCAGACTTTCATCAATATGGATAAAGCCGCCGGGGAGTGCCCACATGCCTCTGAAGGGTTCCTGGGCACGCTGCACAAGCAAGACGTGCAGTTCCTCCTGTTGCAGTGTGAAGATGACAATGTCTACAGTTAATGCCGGGCGGGGGTAATCGTAAGTGTATGGCACGGTCTGGAATCCTTTCTGTGAATTTGGGCAACTGACGACCTGGCTCTGAAAATTTATCCACAGATGGTGCAGATGACGCAGATTGGAGAAAAAATCGGCGAAACCTGTGGCGTCTACAGTTTTGCGTTGCGAAACGACAATCCATTATCGTGTGTACCTGCTCAGCGTGCGCAATTTTGACCCGTCATAAAGCGCGCTCGCAATGGCAGGTTGAGCAGTTGTGTAGGCGATTTTGCTTATAAGGAGTATAGCGCAAGATAGGTAAATTTCAAGGGTAGCGGAGGACATTGCCCTCCGCTACCCCTTTTGGGATGCCAGTCCCAAGGGCTTCCACAAACTGAGCGGGGGACTTCGCGTTAAGGTTTTGCGTTTTTGCAATCGATTCTGTATCTGATCTGAAAATAAACTTCTCATTAGGCTCGTGGCACCAGCTACTAAACGACCTCTGTGTTAGCCGAGTGCTCAGGTTATAGCAC
>DAOTZN010000146.1:0-8466 GCA_034434095.1 Anaerolineales bacterium | reverse complement strand
CTGCATACCACAGCCCTGGAGGCTGCCGCAAACGCTATCGTCATCATGGATCGGGAGGGCATCGTCGAATGGGTCAATCCGGCCTACACCCACCTGACCGGTTATGCGCCCCATGAAATCATTGGGAAGCCTTTTCCATTGCTCCCCCCGGAAGACATCGCCAACGCCTTGAGCAACGGTCAAGCGTGGCAAAAAGAAACACTCGAAACACATAAGGATGGGCATTCCTGCTTCCAGGAAGTTGTCATTACCCCTATCCAAAACCAGGATGGCGCAATCACACATTTTATCGCCATTCAGCAAGATATCAGCGAACGCAAACAATGCGAACGTTCCGACAAAGTACGCTTGTTATTGGCTGAGTCGCTGGGGCAAAACCTATCTCTGGAGCAAATGGGAGAGCGGGTAATTTCGCTCTTGCGTGAAATTTTCGAGGTACAACATGCCGCCTTGAGCCTCATCCACCCAGAGGGAGAGCGCATTCTATTTGCCAGTAGTACCTGGCAAGCCTTTTTGCAGCAAGCACCGCCCACCTCCTGGCCACGCCCCTTACCCCCCGATAGAGCGCTTGCCTGTCCAAACGTTGAAAAAGAAAGCACCACCCAAACCCCTTATGTAAGTGTACTGCGGCTGCAAGACGGCGATAAAATCATAGGGCATCTTTGGCTAGGAGCACGCGAACCTTTTTCCCCAGACACCACACGTCTCTTGGAAGAAATCGGACCGACCTTAAACCTGGCATTTCAGCGTGCGACATTGCTGGATACCCTTCAGCGCCAGTTGCAACGCATCAACGCCTTGCATAGTATTGATTTGGCTATCGCCAGCAGTGTCGATCAAAAATTGACCCTCAATATCGTAAGCGAGCAAATTTTCTCACAGGCGCCCGTGGATGGGTTGGCAATTTATACGTACAAGGCTCAGCGCAATGAGTTACAACTGGTGCACTCACGTAATTTACCTGTGTTGGTGCAAAGCCAGGAATATCATTACTCAATGCCTACCTACATCACCACCGTCCTGAGACAGCGCCAACCCATGCTCATCCCCGACTTGCGTGAAGTGACCCAGCCACGGCAACAGATCCGCCAGATACTCCATCAAACTTATCGCGGCTACGCCTGTTTCCCACTGATCACTAAGGGACACGTCAACGGTGTGCTGGAACTCTACTCTCTGCAACGCTATCCTCAAAACGCCGAGTGGCAGGAATTCGTGCGTATTCTGAGTGGGCAGGTTGCCATTGCGCTGGAAAACGCGGCCTTGTTCAACGAAGTAACTTCCAGTAGAGACCAACTGACCGTGGCATACGAAGGCGCGTTGCTGGGTTGGTCACATGCGATGGCCATCCGCCACCACGAACCCCTGGAGCACGCAGAGCGGACGGCAGATTTGTGCCTGCAGGTAGCGCAGGCCATGGGCTATCAGGACGAAAGCGTACTGCGCGCCCTGCGTTATGGGGCCTGGTTACACGATGTCGGCAAATTGGGTATCCCAGAAGAGATACTTCACAAAAACGCACCGCTCTCTGAAGAGGAGTGTGCCATTTACCGCACCGCACCAAACTTCGCTCGCCGCTTCCTTGCGGATATTCTTTATCTTGACGAAGCAATGCACATTCCCTACCACCGCACTGAACGTTGGGATGGGCAGGGTTATCCTCAAGGCTTAAGCGAGGAAAATATCCCCATCATCGCACGCATTTTCAGCGTCGTACACTACTGGGATGCCCGGAGCGAGCCTCGTCATTACGCCCCAGCCCAATCTGTGGACGAACGCCTGGCCTATCTGAAGGCAAACAGCGGAAAACGTTTTGACCCGCAGGTGGTCACCACCTTGCTGGACATTCTAGGATATTCCTAACCTATCTTTTCAACCGGGGAGGGAACCGTCACCCTTGGCCCCAGGCTATCGAAAAGATACAACACAAAAAATTCTATAAGGAGTCTCAATGCCCTATTTCAACATCCACCTGGTAGAAAAGAGCGCCGGTTTCGGGCCATTGCTATTGGTTGTGGCCCTGGCATTCTTTGTGCCCATCCTTCTTTCCCGCTGGCGTGCCTTGCCGGTCGTCGTAGGCGAAATCCTGGCCGGGGTCATCTTTGGACCGCTGGTTCTGGGATGGCTGACACATTCCCCCACGCTTGATTTCTTAGGGGACATTGGGCTGACATTCCTGATGTTCCTGGCCGGCTTGGAAATTGATCTGCAGTCATTGTTCCAACCACGCGTTGCGGAGGGCAATGCCCCTAACCCCACCGTACAAGCCGCTAAGGTGTACCTGCTGACCTTGTTGCTGGCCCTACCCGGCGGTTACTTACTCAACCTGATGGGACTGGAAGCCAACCCCATCTTGGTTTTCTTTGTCCTGAGTGCAACCTCCCTGGGTGTATTGCTGCCTATTCTAAAGGAAAGCGATCTTCTAAGGCACCCTTACGGACAAATGCTGTTCCTTTCGGCAACATTGGCCGATTTCTTAACCGTCATCCTGTTCACCATCTACGTCCTGACCCTGGACCACGGTTTTAGTCTGGAAATCCTATCCATCACGCTCCTGTTCCTGGTAGCACTGGCTGTGATGCGCTTCATGCCATCTTTTGTGCGCATGGAGCATGTCCAAGGCCTGATTGAGGAACTTTCCAGTGCTACCGTGCAAATTAAAGTGCGCGGCGCATTGGCCATTATGCTGGCCTTTGTGGTGCTGGCCGAGGCAGTCAATGCCGAGTTGATTCTGGGGGCTTTTCTGGCCGGGATGATTATCTCGTTGTTGCGTTCTAAAAACGATAAAGAACTGATACACAACCTGGAAGCCTTTGGTTTTGGCTTCTTCATCCCGATTTTCTTTATTTTGGTCGGCGTCAATCTCAATCTGAGCGCGCTCTTCCAGGAACTCCACTTGTTGTTACTGCTCCCCGTCATGCTGCTGCTATCTTTGCTCGTCAAAGGGCTCCCCATGGTGGTGCTCAAAAAGCACTTCTCCTGGAAGGAACTCCTGGGGGGTGGGGCGTTGCTGAACACCCATCTTTCCTTGGAAGTTGCGGTGGTGGTCATCGGAGAACGGATTGGTTTGGTGAGTCCGGCAACCAGTGCGGCGGTCATTCTGTTCGCCGTGTTGACGGTCATCTTGATGCCATTGATTTTCCAGATGCTGCACCCCACGCCCGCTCCTGCAACGCCAGGCTACCGATTACTCATCGGCACCGACCCAACTGCGCAACAGGTGGCTCGCATGCTACGCGCCCACGGGGACGAGGTGGGTTTCCTAACCAACGATGCCTCTACCGCCCAGGCATTGCGCCAGGAAGGCTACATTGTCCACGAGGGCACACCAGAAGCGTTCGATTTTTCCAACAACCAGAATAGCATCCAATCCCTGCTGCTGCTCACGCCCGACGATGACAGGAACTTGCACATTGCCCAACGCGCCCACGATGCCGGCATCACCAATATGCTGGTTTGCCTGGATGACCCCAAAAATTTGCGCGCTTTTCAAACCCTGGGCGCGCAGGTGTACCTGCCCGCGCTTCAAAAAGTCACCTTGCTGACATTGATGGCCCGCAACCCCAGTCTGCTCTCGCTGATGTCCTCTACCGAGGATAACCGCGATGTCATGGAAGTACTCCTCCGAAATCGCAAACTGATTGACAAGCCCCTGCACTCTTTAAACCTGCCCAATCATTGCCTGTTACTCTCCCTAGACCGCGATGGCGAGGTTTTTATTCCCCGCGGCAATACCCATTTGCAATATGGTGATAAACTGACCCTACTGGGGAACCTGGAAACCCTATCTGCCCTGCGCCCATGGCTAGAAGGGGTACAAGATACCCCAACGCCAACATTCTAAATATATGTCCGCTCGAAATTACCCTTACCTGGCGCTGGCAGCAGGGGTGATTGCCCTGGGCTTCTCGGCGCTCTTCGTGCGCTGGGCACACGCCCCCGGTGCGGTAACGGCCATGTATCGCACCGGCATCGCCACCATCGTGCTGACGCCCTTTTTCCTGCATCGCTCATCGCCATTGCGTCTCCATCACCTGGGATACCCTCTGGCAGGCGGCCTGCTGACCGCCCTTGACCTGGCGCTGTGGAATGCCGGCATTAACCGCACGACCGCCGGAACGGCCACCTTGCTCGGCAACACTGCTCCGCTGTGGGTGGCACTGTACGCCTGGGTGTTTTTTCGGGAAACGCTCAATGGGCGCTTTTGGGTCGGGCTGTTCCTGGCGCTGTGCGGCAGTCTGCTCGTGTTGGGAAATGACTACCTGCACCACCCCACCCTCGGGTTGGGCGATCTGATGGCCCTCAGCGCCGGGCTGTTCTACGCCGGTTACTACCTGGTGACCCAACGAGGACGCCATCACCTGGATACCCTGACCTACATGTGGTGGATGGGGCTAACCTGCACGCTGGTCTTGATGGTTCTCAATCTCGGCATGGGGTCTTCATTGGTAGCGTATCCTCCTGCTTCCTTCCTGGCCTTTTTAGGCGCCGGACTGGTTACGCAGTTGGGCGGCTACTTCACCATCGGCTACGCCCTGGGGCATCTGCCCGCCTCCCTGGTTGCCCCCACGATGATTGCCCAACCCGTCCTGACAACGCTGCTGGCGATTCCGCTGCTTGGCGAAGTGCCGCACCCCGTCCAATGGGTGGGCACGGTGATTGTCCTGACCGGCATTTACCTGGTGCACCGCAGCCGCAACGCGCCCACTTGACGGCCGCACCGGAACAAATTTACAATCCCTTTACGCGGCCTTTACATCCTGACCACAACTCGGCGGTATCCTGTTGTGTAGAAACAAACACAAAAACAAGCCTGCCTAAAGTTCTGGAAAGGAGTAGCCACAATGCTATACCGCCGTTTTGGTTGCCGCCGTTATCCTGCCCCCCGCTTGCGCCGACGTTTTTTCCGGCCACGCCGCTGGAGATACCGTCCGCTGGGCTGCCTGGGCTGTTTGTGGTTGCCATTACTGCCCTTTTTGGGACTCTGCGCGCTGGTGGTCTTGCGCTTACTCGCGTTGTAAGCGCGCCCCAATGACCTGCCTGTAAAAATCTGCTGCCTGCGGCATGACGGTTTGGTACGCGGCCCGTTCGCGTATCAAACGCCGGTTGTGTTGGCGGGCAGCGGCGCGCAAGGGGGCATCGGTTAGGGCGCGTACCAGTGCCTGCGCCAGTTGTTGCGGGTCATCCGGCGGCACCAGCAAGCCATTCACATCGGGGGTAATCCACTCCCGCAGCGATTCGATATCTCCGGCAATGGGGAAACAACCACAAGCCAGCGCTTCCAAGAGCGTATTGGGGGTGCCATCGTGCATCGTGATGGAGGTCACGACTTGTGCGCCCTGGAAAAGCGCCGCCATCTGGGCGCGCGTCTGTTTGGGTAATAAGCGGACGGCACCTTGCAACCCCAAAGCGCGCACCCAGCGTTCGGCTTCAGGCGCGCCCTGCATATTCGGGCATACAATGCGCGTTTGAGGCAGGCGCGCCAACACCATGGGCAGGGCGCGAAAAAAGGTATCCGTGCGGGCATAAGCGCGCAAACCGCGCGGGTTAATCACCACCGGGCCGGGTTCGTGTTCCGGCGGGAAAAACAGCGCCTGTTGGATGCCCCCTGCGCCGGGCGCGATCAGCGTGGGCTTACCGGCCTCAAAGCCCCAGGCCTGCGCCAGGCGCACATCTCGCCGACAATCGGTGTGCAGGGCGTCGGTGCGTTGCAAGGTGCGACGCGTCAGTTGGCGCATCTGCGGAGTGCTATCGGCGTGCAGCGTGAAATCGTTACCCCACACCGAAACCAGCAGCGGCACCGGCAGATTTTCCAACGCCAGGGCCGCCAGCATCCCTTCGTAGGGAATGCGCATGGCATGGACGATATCAGGTTGGAGGCGGGTGACCTGTTCACGGAAAACGCGCGCCGCGCGCGGCAAACTCAGGGGGACGAACCAATGACGGAGTCCCGCGGCCACCCGAGGGGGAATTTGTGCCCTCAACAGGGTGCGGACGCCCTTTCGGGGGGCGCGTGTAGCCTGAGGTTGTGCGCGCCCCTCCTGGGGTCCGCCCGTCAAACGCGCGAACGCCACCGGCAAGAAGGTCAGCGAGGCCAACGGGAAGTCCGGCGCACAGGGATAGGGCGAAGTCAGGTGTACCTCATGGCCGGTTTCTACAAAATAGCGAATCCAGTTGAGGGCAATCGGGGAGCGGCCATCGGCCAGGAAGAGCAGTTTCATCGGTCAGGAGAGAGGGAACTCAGCGCCTGGAGGAAGGCCTGCGCCATGCGCTCCAGGTTGATTTCATCGCGCACAATGCGGTAGGAGGCCGCCCCCATGCGGCGCAAACGGGGCGGGTCGGACAGTGCTGTGCGCAGCGTCTCGGTCAGGGCGGAGAGGTCACCGGGCGGCACCTGCCAGCCGTTCTCGGGACGCACCAGGTCATCCTGCGTACCGTCACCCTGTGCTACGATGACCGGCAAGCCGTAGGCCATGGCCTGCTGGACGGCCAGGCCGCCCGTGCCCGGCAGGACGAACAAATCGGCGGCGGCAAAGTGCGGGCTCAACGCCGGGCCGTGTAATGCACCCAAGAAAGTGACCTGCGGGTAGTGCGCGGCCGCAGCAGATTCAAATTGTGCGCGGGCCGGGCCATCGCCAACAACCAAAATGCGGGGTTGTACATCGGCGGGTAAGGCGGCGCAGGCACGAAACAGGTCGTCCAGGCGTTTGCGGGCTTGCAAACGTCCCACAAACAAGACGGTGAGCGGGCGAGGGGGGGGAAAAGGTCGCGCTGGGGGCGGTGTGTCAGGGCGAGCGACGGCGGCGTTGTGCGCCACGAAGACGGGCGCCAGGCCTAAGGCGCGGTACTGCGCCGCGCCCCTTTGGCTATACGCAATCAGGCCATCCAGAGAACGCAAGTAAGCCAGGCGAAAGGCGCGTTCCAGCGGATGACCGTTGCGTGGTGCGCCCAGCCCCCATCCCAGCACCGGACGAGCACGGCGGCGCATCCAGGTTATGGCCGGCCAGTTACTCAGGTAACGCGGATTGGCCTCCACAATCAAGGCTTGCGGCTGTACACGTTCCAACCAGGCCAAAAGCCCGCTCTGCCAACACAAAAACGCCGCCGAGGAGGGGTCGCGGAAATGATAGTTCCGTCCCCAGGTGAGGTTGACACCGGCGATGGATTCTACCGAGAGAATGCCCTCCACCGGCAAGGGCTGCCCAGCGAAGAGATGCAGTTCGCCGCTCAGGCGCGCAAGTTCGGTGAAGAAGGGAACGCGGTAAGCAGGCAGGAGGCGTTGTTGCAAAGCAAGGTTCATGGCAGGATGGTGGATAGTGACAAAAGGGGCGCGCCTTTACGCGCTTCAAGCGGTGGGGTTAGCGTGCAGAAATTTTACCCCCTTTTGTTCCTACCCAACAACCTTCGCATCCAAACAGGGGAAAGAGATGTCAATCATCCAAGGGCGAGCGCACGGCCAGGCCGCCGCGCTGGAGGACGTGGGTATAGATCATGGTGGTGCGGACGTCTTTGTGGCCGAGCAGTTCCTGGACAGTGCGGATATCGTAACCGGCTTGCAGGAGGTGGGTGGCGAAGGAGTGGCGCAGGGTGTGGCAGGTGGCGCGCTTTTGCAGGCCGGCTTTGTGGGCCGCCCGCTTGACGGCGCGTTGCAGACCGGATGGGTGAAGGTGATGGCGGCGTTCCTCGCCACTGCGGGGATCCAGCGAACGCTTAGGGGCGGGGAAGACGTATTGCCAGATAAGTTCACGGGCCGCGTTGGGGTATTTCTTCTCGAGGGCGTAGGGCAGGTAAACCGCGCCGTAGCCATCGGCCAGGTCTTCTTCGTGCAGGATACGGACGCGTTCGACCTGGCGCTGGAGATCAGGAATGACGGTATCGGGGAGAGGAGTGATGCGGTCTTTTTCGCCTTTGCCATCGCGAACGGTGATGGTTTTGTATTCAAAGTCTATGTCCTTAACGCGTAGGCGAACGCACTCCATCAGGCGCAGGCCACTGCCATAAAGCAATTGGGCCATGAGTTTATGGGTTCCAGACAGGCGACTGATAACCTGCAAGACTTCTTCACGGGTAAGAACGGTGGGAAGGCGCTCGGGTCGTTTGGCGCTGGATGGCAGGATGGGCTCGATTTCCCGGTGCAGGACCTGGCGGTAGAGGAAGAGGATGGCGCTGAGGGCCTGGTTTTGAGTCGAGGCAGATACGTTTCTCTCCTGGGCCAGGTAGGCCAGGAAGGCGCGGATTTCGGGGGCGTCCATCTCTGTCGGGTGGCGCTTGTTGTGGAAAAGGATAAAACGACGCACCCAGTCCACATAAGCCTCTTCGGTGCGGTAAGAGTAATGCTTGAGGCGCAAGGCTTCGCGAAGTTGATCGGTGAGTTTTTGGGCTATGGGGATTGACTTTTTGTCAAAAAACGTCTATAGTTTAACATGATGCTAAGCAGCACAGGCCGCTTCTCTGCCATTTAGGTGG
>DAOTZN010000145.1:0-5681 GCA_034434095.1 Anaerolineales bacterium | reverse complement strand
CGGTCGAATTACAGGCCGGTCAGATTTCAGCCCGTAAAGATCGGTCCTGATACAACCCTATTGTGCTGAAAGCATCCGGCAAGGTGCGACCGGCATGATGGGTACATCGCTGTTCCTACGCCCGCTGTGCGCTATGCATGTCGGTATGGCGGAGCGCGTCTTAAATTGATTTAGTGCCTATGTTTACAAAATTAAAGTCTCTCTTCAAGAAAAACACACCGCCACGCATTGTGGTAGTCTCCGGTTTGCCGCGCTCTGGTACTTCGCTGATGATGAAGATGCTGGAGGCTGGCGGCATTCCACCGCTTACCGACTACGTGCGCGCTGCGGATGATGACAATCCCAAAGGGTATTACGAGTTTGAACGCGTGAAGAAATTGCGTGAAGGGGATACAGCCTGGATTCCATTGGCGGAAAACAAGGCCGTGAAGGTCATTGCCACCTTGTTGCCTTACCTGCCGGATACTTACCATTACCATGTGATTCTCATGCGGCGAGCAATGCCCGAAATTTTGGCCTCGCAACGGCAAATGCTCATTCGGCGAGGGGAAGACCCCGACAAAATTAGCGACGTGGAAATGGCTCGTCTTTTTCAGAAGCATTTGCAGCAGGTGCAGGCCTGGATTGCTGCACAACCCCATGTGCAGGCGTTAGAAGTAAGTTACAATGAGTTGCTGGCCGCACCACAGCCGGTGACCATGCGTGTAAATCGCTTCCTGGGCGGGAATTTAGATGTAGAGAAGATGTCCCAAGTTGTTGATCGCTCGCTGTACCGTCAGCGGGTGCAATGACTTGTTGGGTCTTTGTGGTGAGCACCTTTTGCGTTCCTGAGTGTTTCAACATAACCGGTTTTGCTAGAATGCCGGTCTACCGGTTTTTGCATTTATGATGCGTCGGCAGTCGGTCAACTTTACCCTTTTTTCCATGTTGCTGGATGGCGGAGTGGTGTTTGCCGCGCTGTTGCTGGCTGAGCGTTGGCGCCCATGGTTCAATCGTTTTGATTGGGTGGCGTACCAAGACGTACCCCAGCAAGTCCCAGGGCTGTTTTTGGTGCTCTTTCCGCTTTTGTGGGTGGGGGTGTTGACGTTATCCACGGTGTATGATCCTCGCCGGATGTTGCGCCTGGATGCCCTGCTTTCCGATTTGAGTTTAGGGGCGTTGCTGGCCGGTGGGACGTTAGCGGGGATACTGTATTTTTCCTATCGTGACATTTCACGCTTGCAGTTCTTGCTCTTTTGGGGGCTGACGTATAGCCTGCAGGTGGGGTGGCGTCTGGTTGAGCGGCGCGCGTTTTTGCACCGGCAATCCCGTCCGGGGGTGCGGCGGCGGGTACTCATTTTGGGGGGCGGCTCCCTTGGGAAGCGGGTAGCCGCTCAAATCGAGTCTGATCCCCTGTACGGGCTGGAAGTCGTCGGTTTTTTGGATGACCATCTCCCCGTTCAGGATCGGGTGCTCGGTTCCATTTCGCAGGTCGCGGCGGTAGTGCGTCAACAGCGGGTAGATGATGTGGTCATTGCCTTACCGACCGGTGCGTATGGACGCATCAATGCACTGGTGGCGGGGTTACATGAGTTGCCCGTCAAGGTGTGGTTGATGCTAGATTATTATCACCTGGCGCTTTATCGAGCGGAGATGACCGAATTTGCCGATATCCCGATGTTGGATTTGCGGGCACCGGCGCTTCGTGAGTATCAGCGGCTCATCAAGCGGGCCTTCGACCTGACGGTGACCCTTTTGCTGCTGCCCTTGGCTTTGCCGGTGATGGGTATTGTGGCCGTGCTGATCCGCCTGGAAAGCCCCGGCCCGGTGTTGTTCCGGCAGGTACGGGTGGGGGAGAATGGCCGTTTGTTTGAGATGCTCAAATTCCGTACGATGGTGGAGGGGGCTGAACAACTCCAGGATGTGATTGCCCGCTACGATGAACAGGGACGCCTGATTCACAAGATACCCAATGACCCGCGGGTGACGCGCGTTGGACGGGTGCTGCGCCGCCTCAGTTTGGACGAATTGCCGCAGATTTTCAACGTGCTGAAGGGTGAGATGAGCCTGGTGGGGCCGCGCCCGGAGTTACCGGCGCTGGTCGAAAAATATCAACCCTGGCAGCGCAAGCGTTTTGTTGTGCCTCAAGGAATGACCGGTTGGTGGCAGGTGAATGGCCGTAGCGACCGGTTGATGCACTTGCACACCGAGGACGATTTGTTTTACGTGCAGAACTATTCCTTGTGGCTGGATATTTACATTTTGTGGAAGACGGTGTGGGCCGTGTTGCGGGGCAACGGGGCGTATTGAGTTCCGTGCCATGACCCAACCTGACGCAGGTGGCATGATAAATTTTGCACCGCTGGTAAAAAAATACGCCGGCTATCCCGGCAATGCGACACGGGTGTATCACATGTTATGTGATGTGCTCGCCGACCGGGCATCCCAGGTGGATTGGGGAACCTTCACCCCCGACGACTGGCGGATGATTCTGCCGATGGCTGAGGCGGAAGGCGTAGCGCCGCTGTTGTGGTGGAAACTGCGGGCCTGGGGGACGCAATCGGATACAGAGGCCTTTCCGGCGGGGGTGAGGACGCTTGTTACTGCGTTGGCGCCGGCGTATTATGAAACCCTGGCGCACAACACCCTCCTGTTACAGGCTCTGGAGCGCATTTTGAAGGCCTTCCAGGAGGCCGGCATTGAGGTCATTGTGCTCAAGGGGGCCGCACTGGCACAGACGGTGTATGAGGACATCGGTTTGCGCCCAATGAACGACCTGGATTTGCTGGTGCGGCCAAAGTCCCTGCGTAAGGCCGTCAAGGTTTTGCAAGGGTTGGGTTTCGCGCCTTTGAAACACCATTATCTTGGATATCAGTTTTTAATTGTCAGTGAAAATGTATCTGTAGAGTTACATTGGGATATTCCAGATAGAGAAGGGGAGCAAAAACTATTATGGTCTCAAACTCAGTCTTTACCTCCCTGGATGAAAAGTGTTTTTACTCTTAACACCGGGGCACAAATTGTACACTTGGCAGTTCATGCCTTTTGGCAGCATCGGGCTTACTTACGTCTGATTTGGTTATATGATTTGCATTTATTGGTTAAAGAATATAAGTGGGCAGATTGGCAGGCATTGTTGCAAACCTCGGAGGTATGGGGACGACAACAGGCCCTATTTAATGCCTTGACGGTCCTGAAAGTATGCTTTCAGGACGATGTTCCAGACACAACATCTATGAGGAGAATTCCGGCTGGTGATTCAGGCGTTACCTTAACTTGGGATAAATTTGTTAAAGTATGGCAGATCTTGGATTGGAAATTTCGTTTAAATATGATTATCCAGGGGCTTTTTCCACCCTCAGGGTACCTACGCCGACGATATAGTATCCGGCATCCTTTTTTGATTCCCTTTTATTACGTATATCGTTGGTTTGATTTGTTCAACGGCGTTTTTAGGGCATAGATGTGCAGGCATAATGTGCTGTGCTCATTTGGTTGGTAAGGATACCTTTCTTGTGTCGCTTCAATTGCAATCATCCGAGGAGAAAAAATCTCGTTGTTTTTATTTAGGGTTAGTGTTAGCGATTATCTGCCTGTTTTCTATGGGCTCGTTGAGACGTGCATGGCAAGTTAATGCCTGGTCGTTACAATTTGCCCAGCAGGTAGTTGAGGCCGGGAGCCTGCAAGTGCAGCCTGCTGTTCTGCCCCTTGCATCACACCGCCATGCTTCTGTCTGGATGGCGCAAGTAGCCTTGAAGCAGGGGCGCACTTTCGAGGTAGAACGCTGGTTGCCGGTGTTGGCTCATCGCGCTGAGAAGGATGCTTGGACTGCCTACATGTGGGCGCGTTTGTTATGGGATTTGCAACGTCCAACAGAAGCCTTACAGGCAGCCATGCTGGCAGGGGGAGATCGTGCATTAATGGAAATTGCCTACAAAGCGCAAAGGATGGCACTACTAGATGTAGCCGAACAGGCGTACCGTACTGCTCAACTTCGCAATCCGGAAAAAGACACCTTGCCGCTGGTAGGGTTTTTGCAAAGTATGAGAAAATATTCGGATGCTGAGAAGGTCTTGCGGCAAGCGTTGGCAGGGCCATTTGATTCGGAGGTAATTTTTCTTTGGAAAGTGCGCCTGGGAGATATTTTACAGCAACAGGAAAAGTGGTTGGAGGCAGAAAGTATCTATCGGGATTTGATTGCAGGATACCCGCAGCGTTGTGAAGGATACATTGGTTTGGGGTGGTTGTTATATCATCGAGATGGCAATTTGGAAGCAGCCCTACAGCAGTTTCATCGCTCTATGGAAGTAGCGCCAGAATGTGGCGCAGCATATTTTGCCATCGCGGAAATGTTTTTTGGCACTGGCATGCAAGAGAATGCGGTTGCCTGTTACGAGCAAGCAGCGGCCATACAGCCAGATAACCAATGGTATGTATTATCTTGGGCCAGGGCTCTAAGAGCCAATGGAAATATAACAAAATCTTTGCAGATATTACAAGCATTGTTGTCCCGCTGGCCGCAATTTGCTGAGGGATATTATGAACAGGCATTAACCTATAAGTCCTCTGGAGATTGTCGTTTGGGTTTGCAATCTATAAGCACAGCATTGGCTTTAAAAATGGATAAGCGTTTTCTTTTAACTCAAGGCGCCTTGTATGAATGCCTGGGTGACATAGCCAATGCCGGGAATGTGTACCATAAGGCGTTGCGATACTTCCCAGAAGATGATGCTGTGCAGTTGGCTTGTCAGCGGACGGCGTGCGAGAAATAGTCGGCTAACATGGATTTGTTTGGAGAAAGCATGGTGCTACAGAATTTTCTGCGACGTGCGTATTTTTGTGCCCTGAAAACATTTTCTCTAGAAACGGTGTACTGTTTGGGTGATTCTCATATCCGTGTGTTTAACCATCCGTTGTTCAAGTGGGTTTTTCCAATATTATATTTCGATATCACGGCTGTGAATGGCGCTACTGCGTCTGGCCTAAAAAATAAAGACTCTAAAACACAGGCCGGTAAAATCTTTGAAAATAAAATCCAATCGATTTCCCCAGGTGGGACTATTATTTTCTGTTTGGGTGAAGTGGATTGTGGCAATGTCATTTGGCGGCGGGCGGAGAAAAAAGAACTGCCTGTAGAGGATATGCTAGAAGAGGCCGTTTCTAACTATGTAGATATTATTCAGAAAACATCTATTCGGCATCGAGTGATTGTAATTAGTGCGCCGCTTCCGACTATCGGTGATGGGGCACCTGTGGGAGAGGTGGCTATGCAACGAAGAGGTATCAAGGCCTCCCAGCAGGAACGTACCCAACTGACATTGAAATTCAATCATGATGTAGCGACAAGGGTACAGGATTTGAGAAGAGTAGATTATGTCAATCTGGATGGGGTTAGCCTGGACCCTGTAACAGGGTTAGTGCAAGACGGTTTGAAAAACCCTAACAAGACCAACCATCACTACCACAAGGCCAGATATGCCCGAATTTTGGCAAAGGCCCTTTCTGATATTCTATGAATAGGATACGAGTTTTGAAGTCTGGCCCGATCATCGGCAAACTAGCGCGGGGTGGTGGATGGATTATTGCGGCCAAAGTGATCGGATTGGTGGCCTCGCTGGGCGGCAATTGGTTACTTACGCATTTGTTGTCCCCCGCGGACTTGGGGATTTATTATTTTCTATTTAGCCTTATCAATTTCGTAA
>DAOTZN010000144.1:0-2504 GCA_034434095.1 Anaerolineales bacterium | reverse complement strand
TTTCCAAAGTGGGGAACGACAGAGGTCATTTATAGGTTGTGACCTCTGTCACTAGGAATTCAGACAAAAACAACCTAAAATGAATTCATATGTGATGGCTTTTTATATCTATTTAGTGTGACAATGTCACATCTGTGTAGCACATTCTTTGCCACGCAGCAATTCCCTTGCAAACCGGAATCTCCGCTTGGGACAGGCGCTTCGCT
Organism: Anaerolineales bacterium; assembly: GCA_034434095.1. GTDB lineage: Bacteria > Chloroflexota > Anaerolineae > Anaerolineales > DRKV01 > DRKV01. Next base: position 2,298 of record DAOTZN010000144.1, on the reverse strand, counting down.
CCCAGCGACAGAAAGCATAGGATAGAATCTGACATTGTCAAACGAGCAAGTATTACTGTACAAAATTTGCGCTTTACATGTAATCGCGGTCGCAGCGCAATTACATTGTGGAATTTCACACCTTTTGAGGACAACACTATGCAAATCACCCGTCAAGCCGATTATGCCATTCGAGCGATTTTACATTTGGCTCGTTTGCAACCTGGAGAGCGCGCTTCTACCAGTCAAATTGCCACTGAGCAGCATATTCCACCTTCTTTTCTTGCTAAGATCGTTTCACAACTGTCTATCGCGGGCTTGCTGCACACTACTCGCGGGGCGCGCGGCGGCGTGGCGTTGGCACGTCCTGCCGACGAAATCACTTTATTGGAGGTCGTTGAGGCCATTGACGGCCCCATCCTGTTGAACGAATGTGTCGCGCAGAGCAGCGCTTGCCCTTTCCAGGACAATTGTCCATTACAACCTATATGGTGTGACGCGCAACAAGAACTGGTTAATCGTCTAAGAAACACTAATTTTGGTATGCTCATCCTCGCACCTGCGGCAGTCGCACATTCGGTTCCTAATCATTGAGCCGGTCCATGCGAATTCGCCGGCAGAGGAATATTTGCACATCTCTATAAATGATGCCTCCTGAGGGTATAATTTATCTCTGGAGGCTTTTGTTTTTAAGACCAAACGGAACCGATTCCAAGCCCATTATTAAGGAGGTATTCATGTCCGCACCGCGCACCGTGCGCGCCCCCCGTGGCACACAATTGACCTGTAAAAATTGGTTGATCGAAGCGCCCTACCGTATGATTCAAAACAATCTGGACCCGGAAGTGGCCGAAATTCCAGAGAAACTGGTCGTTTATGGTGGACGCGGACAGGCCGCCCGCAACTGGGAGGCCTTTGATGCTATCCTGGACAGTTTGCGCAATCTGGAAGAAGATGAAACCCTGTTGGTACAATCCGGCAAGCCGGTAGCCGTTTTCAAGACACACACCGACGCCCCGCGCGTCCTGATTGCTAACTCCAATCTGGTGCCTGCCTGGGCAACCTGGGAACATTTTGACGAACTGGCGGCCCGCGGCCTGATTATGTATGGACAGATGACTGCCGGCTCCTGGATTTACATCGGGACCCAGGGGATCCTGCAGGGGACCTACGAAACCCTGGGGTCGTTGGCACGACAACGAGGGTGGGGCTCCCTCAAAGGGAAATTCGTACTTACCGCCGGTCTAGGGGGGATGGGCGGCGCCCAACCACTGGCAATCACCATGAACGAGGGAGTCGGCCTGATTGTCGAGGTAGACCCCGAACGCGCCCGACGCCGCAAGGAAATCGGCTATGTAGACATGGTGGTCGACGAACTCGAAGAAGCCATGACCCTGGTTGAAGAGGCGGTACAGGCACAGATTCCGCGCTCTATCGGATTAATCGGCAACGCAGCCGACATTTACCCCGAATTGGTATTACGCGGCGTTGTGCCCGATGTCGTTACCGACCAGACCTCAGCACACGAGGCGCTCATGTACGTCCCCAGTGGCCTGAGCGTAGTGGCCGCCGATGAGTTGCGTCGCAGCGATCCCGAAGAATACAAGCGACGTGCCCGCGCCAGCATGGCACGTCACGTTCAGGCCATGCTGGATTTCAAACGCAAAGGCGCCGAAGTCTTTGACTATGGCAACAACATCCGCCAGCAAGCCTACGATTACGGTGTAACCGATGCCTTTGAATTCCCCGGCTTTGTGCCGGCGTACATCCGCCCGCTGTTCTGCGAGGGCAAAGGCCCCTTCCGCTGGGTGGCACTCTCCGGTGACCCGGAAGACATCTACAAAACCGACCAGGCCATCATGGAACTCTTCCCTGAAGACGAACATCTGCACCGCTGGTTGCGCATGGCGAGGGAAAAAGTACCCTTCCAGGGGCTTCCGAGCCGAATTTGCTGGTTGGGCTACGGTGAACGTGCCAAAGCAGGCCTGAAATTCAATCAGATGGTGGCCGATGGCACGCTGAAAGCACCCATTGTCATTGGACGCGACCATCTAGATAGCGGGTCAGTTGCCAGCCCCAATCGTGAAACCGAAGGCATGAAAGATGGCTCAGATGCCATTTCCGACTGGCCAATCTTAAACGCTTTGATCAACGCGGTTGGCGGCGCAACCTGGGTATCTTTTCACCACGGCGGTGGCGTTGGCATCGGGTACAGCCAGCACGCTGGACAGGTCATCGTCGCCGATGGCACCCCCGAAGCGGCTGCTCGCCTACAACGCGTGCTCACCACCGACCCCGGTTTAGGCGTCGTACGTCACG
>DAOTZN010000143.1:0-5631 GCA_034434095.1 Anaerolineales bacterium | reverse complement strand
CCGGCCTATCGTCTCAATTTCCGCAAAGATGACACTTTTTGGCCGTTGGTGGAATCGCTCGTTTAGCCTGGCATTGAGCGCCGGGGCGCTGTTGGGCCTCCTGCTGCTGATGCTCTTTATGCGTCGGGATGTCAACGGATTATTTCCTCCGTCCAGATGGGCTTGTCCGCGTTGGGAACAGGTCGCGCCCTCGGCGCTTGGTATGCCCCCTGGCCCGGATGGTTCCTATCGTGGCGAAGAAGGCTTTTCCGCTCTGGTCTTTAACGACCGCTTGTACTTGGGGATGGAAGCCGACAACACGCTGGGCGCCCGTTTGTGGCGGACGCGTTCTGCGGCTTCGCCGCACACCCTTTGGGATTGGGAAGAAGTGATTGCCGATGCGGCCGGCCGTCCCTTGGGCTTGCCGGATATTGCCCAGAATGACCACGTGGATAGTTTGGCCGTTTTTCAGGATGTCCTGTACTTGACGACGGCTAACCGCAGTCTGGAACGACGGGGATTTCGGGTGTTCCGCTCCCCCACAGGAGATCCCGGCTCATGGGTTCCGGCAGATGGCGATGCCCCCGGTTTTGGCGATCCAAATAACGAAAATCTCAAAGGCCTGACGGTTTTTCGTGGCCAGCTGTGCGGTGGCACATGGAATGAGACCTCCGGAGCAGCGGTGTGGTGTACTCGCGATGGCCTGCATTGGCAGCGCAAGAGTGCCCCCGGCATAGGGAGTCCCTCCATGCAAGTTGCCTGGTCTCTCATGGCGTGGGATGGGGCGTTGTACGTGGCCGGTCAGGCGCTGGGTGTCCCCGACGATTCCCGCGATGACCGTGCTCTGGTGTACCGCACCCGTACCCTGGACGGCGATGCTCCTTGGGAATTGGTCTTCGATGGCGGCACAGACAGCGGACGCGCCTTACTCTTGGGTGCATTTCACCATCAGTTGTTCATCACTTCGCGCAGCCCAAAGGGCTTACGGGTGTGGCGTTCTCCTGACGGCGCGCCGAATTCATGGCAACGGGCCAGTTTGCCGGGCATGAACCGCAACCGCGCCAATGCCGATACCATCGCTGGCGGCGCGCTGGTGTATCGTGATGGGTTGTACCTGAGTGTGTACAACCCTGCCAGCGGTGTGCAGTTGTGGCGTACCTTTAGCGGGAAGCCCGATGATTGGCAACTGGTTGCTCCGCCCGGCCTGAACGATTATCGTAATTTTGCCGCCGTTTTAGTGACTTTCCGTGGTGACCTGTACGCCTGGGCCAGCAACCCGGTGCTGGGTCAGCAAATCTTACGTACATCCTGCTCCCCCTGACTGCTTGTTCTGACGATGACCTCCTCCCTTGAATCCATTTCCGACGACCTCCTGTTGCAGCGTACGGCCGAGGGAGATCAACAGGCTTTTGAAGCATTGTACCTGCGGCATAGCCCGGCGTTGTTTCGCTATTTGTACTCCACGCTGCGCCGCAATGAAGCCGCTGAGGAGATTTTGCAGGAGACTTTTCTGGTGGTCTGGGAGCAGGCCGCGTTGTTTGAGGGGCGAGCAAGCGTCAAAACCTGGTTGTTTCGCATTGCGCACTACCAGGCTGTCTCGTGGCTGCGCAAAAACCGGAACACGCTTTCCCTGGATGATGCCTCTCAATTGGCCGGTGATGCGTCTGGGCTTTCCGCGGATGAAGCCGATGCGTTGCGTCAGGCCTTGGAAAAACTTTCCCCAAGACACCGCGAGGTGCTGGAACTGGCCTTTGGGCAGGGGATGACGTACAAAGAAATTGCCCTGGTACTCAATTGCCCGCTTGGGACGGTCAAAAGCCGGGTGAAATATGCCCTCCAGCACATGGAGCAGGTGATGCGCCGTGACGGTTGGGAATCTTGATGCCTATGTGGGGGACAATTTTCAAAGTCGGCTCCCGCGCGGGTGAATTTATTGCCCCAGCAGCGCATTCATGCTGCCGGAACGGAATCCGGCCAGGTCGAGGGTCACAAAGGTGTAGCCGACCTCCCGCAATGCCTGTAGAATAGCCTCCCGTTTTTCCAGGGCGGCTGTGAAATCCTGGGGTTCTAATTCCAGGCGGGCAACTTCCCCGTGGTGCCGCACGCGCAATTGACGGAATCCCAATTGGCGCAGGGCCAATTCGGCGCGTGCCACCTGATCCAAAAGTTGCGGGGAAATCAAGGTGCCATACGGAATGCGCGAAGACAGACAAGCGGCCGCGGGCTTGTCCCAGTTGGGCAGCCCGAGTTCACGCGCTACGCGGCGCACATCGGCTTTGTGGAAACCGGCCTCCATCAGCGGAGAGCGCACGCCGTGTTCACGAGCGGCCTGTCGTCCGGGGCGGTGGTCTCCGACGTCGTCGGCGTTGGTGCCGTCAAGCAGCGCTGCAAAGCCATGCTCTTGCGCATAGTCAATGAGTTCCTGGTACACGTTGTGTTTGCAAAAGTAGCAGCGGTTGGCCGGATTTGCCAGATAACGCGGGTCTTCGGCCTCATGCGTGGCAATGCGCACTAACGGCGCGCCGATATGCCGGGCAATCTCTTCCGCCTCTTGCAATTCGTAAGGCGGCAAACTGGGGGAAACTGCAATCAGGCCGATGGCATGGGTGCCCAGCGCATCCCAGGCGGCCTTGAGTACCAGGGTGCTATCTATGCCGCCGGAGTAGGCCACGGCCACGCGCCCCAGCGGGCGAATGCTGTTTAGTAATTTTGAATACATCATTGAGTAGTCCGATATTCTGTATTTTCTATTGGCGCATTGAGCAAGGCTGCTCAGCGCGTGGAAGCCCTGGGGGTTGGCAGCGCGAGATCGGCATTGCGCGGGACTGAAGTCCCTGCTCAGTTCGTGGAAGCCCTGGGGGCTGGCAGTGTGAGTCTATCCGACTTCCATGGACTGAGGCGGGGATTTATCCCCCGCCGAATCCTTGCCTGGAAGCCCTAGGGGCTGGCAGCGCGAGATCGGCATTGCGCGGGACTGAAGTCCCTGCTCAGTTTGTGGAAGCCCTGGGGGCTGGCAGTGGGAGTCTATCCGACTTCCATGGACTGAAGCGGGGATTTATCCCCCGCCGAATCCTTGCCTGGAAGCCTTAGGGGCTGGCAACGCGAGATCGGCATTGCGCGGGATTGAAGGGGTAGCGGAAGGCATTGCCTTCGCTGCCCCTTTCTCTTTCTTTCCTATTTGACAATCAGCGCCGGGTCGCCAAACAACAAGAAAGTTGCCAGCACATCGCGCGTGCCGCTTTGCTCTGTGGGCACCTGACGCTGTGCTTTTAAGAAGGCATCTCCCAACGGATGGCCGGGGGCTTCCAACAGCGCCTGGGCGAAGGGGGCGCTCAGCGCACTTTGGTCGGATGCCAACGTCAAACTGGTGGGGGCCAGCATGGCAATGGCACCCCCCTCGGGGGCGAAGAGCAGCGTTTCGGCCAGCGAGGTGACTTTCGGATGGGTGAACAGTCCGGTCAGGCAGGTCATGTTGACCACAATCGGCAGGCGCTCGGCGTTTTTCAGTGCCGCGGCTTCCTCGGTAGTGAAAATACGGTCCTTGCCCCATTGGTTGAGCGAGCCATGCCCAAAATAAGCCACCAGCAAGTTGCCCTGGGCAAAATACTCGTCAACGGCCTGACCGGCATCAGGAGCATCCGCCGGGGGGGCGTACAGTGTTGTCTGGTAGGTGTCGAAGAAATCCAAAAAGGCGCGCGCATCGTCGGCAAAGTAGGCTTCTTGTCCGTCGGCAATGGCCAAAACACGCTGTTGCCATTCTTCGTTCGCCTGAGACTCGTAAGTCAGCACTTTTTGCACGTAGGTTTGCACCTGCTGGGGGGTTTGGGCGGGCAGGCGTCCAATAGCGATGTCCGGTTGCAGGTCGTCATCCAGTTGTGCCATTAGGACATCGCTGACCGTCTCCCCACCAAAGGCGGTATACACCATAAACGAGGGCAACGGATAATCCAGCGTGGTCTGGTAGCCGTAAGTGTCGTAAGTGTAATCGCCCAACAGCAGCACGTAGCGGGGCGGCGTCTCCCAGGATTGTGTGCCGTATTGCAACAGCGCGCGGATGGCTTCCGGCGTCACCAGACCGTCCGAAAACTGGTCGTACACGGCTTGTAAGGGGATGGAGAGCACCTTTAGCCCCTGGGCGTTGCGATGTTCCACCAGGGGTTGTGCGGCTTCGAGCAGAGGGGATGCACCGATGAGGAGGTACTCGGCCCCGGAGGTGGCGCGCAAATCCGGAGAGTATACCGCGGGTTCGAGGGAGAGAGGGGAACGCACGCCCTTTTGGGTGTGCGCGAAATACCGGTGGTTGGCAGCCACCCCAAAGGGCGTCCCGGCTTCCCCCTGGAATAGCCGCGCCACCTGTGGGTCGCTGACATCCCACAGGTACAGCGTTCCCTCCAGGTCTTCCACCTGTAACGTACCGTCATCCTGAGTGTGGAAGGCAAACGCCGTTGCCGAGGGCTGCTGCGGATAGGTCACTTTGACGGCGTCTAGCGAGACAATATCCACGGTGAGGCCGCCATCGGCGAGACTTTCCAGCGTCAGGCGGTTATCCTGGGTTTGCAGCAGGCCGGCGGGGATTTCGGCGGATAAAGTATGCTCGCCCTCGCCGTTCCAGGTTTCATCCAACAGGTTTTGGCCGTTGATGCTGATACGCCAGTGATGATCGAAGCCATCCCCACTGGGAATGGCCCGGCCGGTATTCGCCCACAAGGTGACGGTCAGCGTGCCGGTGCCGGGCTGCACCCCATCGAGTGGCAAATCCAGCGCAATGCTGCCGGGGGCGATGAGTTTTTGCCATAGCCAGTGGTCGCCTTGCTTAACTTTCGGCTCGTAGAGCAGGTTTTCTTCCAGGCGCAGTGTGGCGAGGATACTGTGGACGGTTTCTCCCTGTGACGCGGGCAAGGCTTCGGGCGTTAATTGCAGTGCCGGGCCATCGTCGGTTGAGAGCAGGAAGACGTTTTGCCGAGTGTAGCGGCTGCGCAGGGCGGGGGCGTAAAAGAGCAGGCCGTCTTGCGTATAGGCAAATGGCCAGGGTTGACCGGCATGAGTCAGGCGCAGGCGTTTGGGTGGGATATCCGCGAAGCCAATGCGCGCCAAGGTGGTGGGTTCCAGCCGGTAAGCGCCCTCTTCTACGGTGACGATGCGGTAAGGTGCAGGGGGGGCACCGGGGGCGTTGGGCGTCGGCGGCGGCGTGATTTGGTTGATGGGCGCGCCGGCAGGTGCCGCGCAAGCCGTTAAGGCAAGGCTGAGGAGGAGAAATGTGATGATGAAACGCATGAGAAATGTGAAATGTGGGAACGTGTAGGGGCGGACGCCTGATTGCTGTCCACCGTTCATCGTCCACCGTCCACTACTTGCTCATTTTCGCGATGAAGTACACCAGCCAGGCTGCCAACAGCAGCCAGAGCAGCGCTATCAACCCAATGGCGAAGCCACGGCCACTCAGCCAATCGGGAGTGGTTTGTGCAGGAGGCATGGTGGGCAACATGGGCAGCGGTGTATGCGCAGGATTAGATGGCGCAATGAGCATCGTTGTCGGTGAGACTGAGGCCGGGGATGTGGCCGGCGCGGGGTATCCGTCTGGGGTCTGCGTGCTTTGGGGTGGCGTTGGGCTGGCCGGGCTGAAAAATTCGCGCGTGGGGGTGGGGGTAACGG